>CAJMLN010000009.1 GCA_905214315.1 uncultured bacterium
AACAAAACTGACACGTTAAAGGAAAGTGAAAAAATAGAGATAGCTGTACGATTGGATAGAAAAGTAATAAGTTATTCTTGCGGTTTGAAAAGTGTTCGTTTATCGAAAGAGTATTCTGAAGCTTATTTGGGGTGGGGATATAACTATTCTGTGGAGGAAAAAACGATGTATATCAATGGCCCGATATTAGATTTTTCTATTGGAGAAGAACATTTTCAGACAACCGATGCAGAGCAAATTGCATCTTTTTTACAAGAAAACGGGTACGATAAAACAGCAGAGGAATACGAGCACTACTTTTTGTATGATAAAATCATCCATGACTGGACACTGGGAAACCTGTTCCGCAGCAAGTACACCACCTGGTGGATCGGCAGTGTAAAATTTATGGACGGCCCGCCGCCGCAGAAAGCGGCATGAAGAGAAAAGCACCGCAAAACGCGGTGCTTTTTTGAGGTATTGACAAGCAAAAAGTGAATGTGATACTATAAAACAGGGATGTACCAAAAATTTAAATAAGAAGCCATTATGTACAGCGCCAAAGCATTAGCGAAAAAACGAAAAAAAGTATGATTTGGGAATAATACCTCCGGCTTCTTGGTACAGCGTTGCATATCCACTAACCTAAGGTAACCTTTATATAAGAAAAAGAGGAATATAGATTATTATGATGTTTCAATTTACTTCCACTATAGGTAATTGTTCAATATTTTGTGATAAAACGCGTCTTTCGCTTAATCAAATATCAATTTATTTTGAGTATGAAATAACAGGTATAGCCATTTCGAAAAATAAAGTTTTTGTCCTTTATAATAAAGACGGCGGCGCTTTTGAGGAAATGCCGCGGAATAATATCGTTGCCTATGATTTTAACGGAAAGTGTTTGTGGAATATTGAGGATATCACGCAGGAAGATTGGCCGTATTTAAGCATTCGTGTTTGCGATGAACATACGGTAAAAAAAGAACTGCTGACGGAGTCATTGTCCGTTATAAGAGGCCATGAGTATTTGGTGTGCTATACGTATGGAACACTGCGGTTTATTCTTGATATTACTGAGGAAAAAGTAGCGCAGAGAATCAGTGCACGATTTAATTGATTATAGAAAAAATCAATATATAGGAGAAGAACGAATCATTATTGATTTTTTGTTATGGGAAATCTGCTTGGCAGCAAGTACACCACCTGGTGGATCGGCAGTGTAAAATTCGTGGACGGTCTGCCACCGGAACAGACAGCATAAAAGAAAGTGCCGCATTTTGCGGCACTTTTTTGTAGTATTGACAGAAAAAAAACAGATATGATACAATAAAAAAGAATTCTGCAGGAAAAACATTTTGGTTTTCCCATGATCCCCTTACGCAATTATCAAACCCTGCACTTATCAATACAACTTATACATATGAATTACGACATTTAGAACAAATTTATGGAATTACACTTTCAAGTTCGAATATTAAAAAAGTAGGAAATTATTGGTATTTAATTCCGTAAAATCAGTAAATTAAGTTGATAATAAAAAGAGGACTTGAAATGGATAATATTTATACGAGAATGAATCATATTTTTGATACCGGGGTTATCACACAAACGCCGATAGATATTGAATTATCGAGCCGTTTGCGGGATCCATATGACGTTACGGTAATTTGCTCTGAATTTTCAGCCGCAGAGATGTCGTTGGAAAAAACACAAGGACGTTTTATTGCTTTGCTTGATACGGAGAAATCGCAAAACAGTACCGTTCGCGCTATTGGCGAACTGACAGGTGTTGGATATGGCGTAACACTAAGTTTGCCCCAATATGGCGAAGAATTTAGAAAGTTTGCCGAAATTGCCGTGTGCAAGTATTTGGAAATTATGCATTTAAATCGAAATGATTACGATGAAATGTATGTAACGGTATATGGGTTCCGCGCAAAAGCAATTAATCATTTGTATCTTAAAACATATGATCTGTTTAGGAATTTTATGTATACAAATTTTAATGTTCAAAGGCGGGATGTTATAGGTGCGGAAGATAGCCAATATTATGTCTTGGTTGATTTCATAGAAGATTTTAAACGTATTGTACAAAACAAAAATGAAATTTATCAAACTGCATTTTCTATGATAAAAAAACAGGATTTCTTCTCCCGCTTTAATTTTAAGGATTTGCGAATTTCCTTTTTTTTGAAGGAAGCTTTAGATTATAAATTATTAAGTGATTTTTCGATGCAGAAGCGTCTTTGGTAAAAGTACGGCGCTTTTTTGCGATATTGACAAAGGAGAAAGGGGTATGATACTATAAAATAGCGAAAAATGAATTAAAATAAAAAAGGACAGCGGAAAAAATGTATAGTCCGAAAGCATTAGCCCAAAAACGAAGAAAGAAAATCCTTACCGTTGTGTTGGTGATTGTAGTTTGTATTGTTAATTTTGCTCCGGCTGCAGTACGGGGAATATATAAAATTGAGAATGTTTTTGATGAGATGTATTATTCGGGATACGGAGATATCGGATATTTTGGATTTTTTCCATGGGGGAGCGGAATTACAGGTTGTACGTATAGTACAGTAAAAGTATTTGAACAACGGGGCGGCTGGTCAGATGTGTCAGACGAAACCACCATTGAAGATTTTGGATATTATTCTCGTAATTATAAAGAAAGTAAATTAAACGAAAGGGAATCGATAAGTATATATTTTTTTCTTGAAAAACAAATAATACAATATTGGTTTTGTGTTAGAGGAACTCAAATTAAGGAAGGAACTTTTGCACCTTCAATATCCTGGAATTATACATATTATGTAGATAAAAAAACGATGTATATCAATGGCCCGATATTGAATTTTTCTATTGAGCAAGAACATTTTCATACAACCGATACAGAACAAATCGCATCCTTTTTGCAGGAGAATGGATATGATAAAACAGCAGAGGAATACGAACACTACTTTTTATATGATAAAATCATCCATGACTGGACACTGGGAAACCTGTTCCGCAGCAAGTACGCCACCTGGTGGATCGGCAGTGTAAAATTCGTGGACGGCCCGTCGCCGGAGCAGACAGCATAAAAGCAAGCGCCGCAGTTTGCGGCGCTTTTTTGTATTGAATTTGTATTGAAGAATCGGCGCTTTTTTGTTATAATAACTCTATAGTATTTTAAGGAGAAGGGCTCGGTTATGTTTCGGTGTCCCGTGTGCAAAAAGCCGCTGCAGAGGCGGGAAAAGCAATATTGCTGTCAAAGCGGACACAGTTTTGATATTGCCCGCAGCGGCTATGTCAATCTTTTGCTGGATAACGGACAGGGCTGCCATGGCGACGATAAAAAAATGGTGGCGGCCCGCAGTGCGTTTTTAGATAAGGGCTTTTACCGGCCGCTTTGTGATAAAACCGTGGAGCTGTGCATACAATATGCGGCAGAGGGCGGCGCACTGGCCGATTGCGGCTGCGGCGAGTGCTATTATACGGCCGCTGTGGCCCGGCGGGTACCGATGCAGGTATACGGCATTGATATTTCCAAGGCGGCGCTGGCCGCGGGTGCGCGCCGGAGCCGTGAGCTGACGCTGGCGGTGGCTTCGTCAAAAGCACTTCCGTTTGAAGAGGAAAGCCTGAATCTTGTTTTGAATCTGTTTTCTCCGCTGCAGGCGGAGGAATTTCACCGTGTGCTCAAGCCGGGAGGAATTCTGATCCGGGCAGTGCCTTTAAAGGAGCACCTGATACAGCTGAAGCGGTGTATTTATGATAAGCCGTATGAAAATAAGCCGGAAAACAGAACAGTACCGGGTTTTTCTTTCCTGGAGGAGCATTTGCTCCGGTATGAGTTTTTGCTGAAAAGCAATGAGGAGATTACGGCGCTTTTTCAGATGACGCCCTATTATTACAAAACCGGCCGGAGCGATCAGGCAAAGCTTGCCGGAAGGAATGAGCTTGCCTGTACCGCCGCCTTTGGCCTGTTGGTTTACAGGAGGAATTTGTGAAAAAACTTTTGCTGATCGTCAATCCCTGCGCGGGGCAGAAGCGTGCGAATAAATATTTGACGGATATCGTCGGCCTCTTTTGTGCGCAGGAATATGACTGTACGGTTTTTGTAACGGGCGGGCGCGGGGACGCCGCGCGCAAGGCGGAGGAGGGCGCCTCCTGCTTTGACCGTTTGGTGTGTATCGGCGGAGACGGCACGTTCAATGAAATGCTCTCGGGAATCCGGCGCGCCGGCATCGATGTGCCGGTAGGGTATATTCCCGCCGGAAGCACCAACGATTTTGCAAGCTCCTTAAAGCTGCCGAAAAATATTTTAAAAGCGGCAGAGCTGGCTGCGCAGGGACAGGAGCACCGCCTTGATATCGGAACCTTTAACGGCCGCTGCTTTTCTTATGTCGCATCCTTTGGCGCGTTTACCGAGGCCTCCTACAGCACGCCGCAGCAGGCGAAAAATTTGCTGGGACACCTTGCCTATATTCTGCAGGGCATAAAAGACCTGCCTTCCATTAAGCCCATCCACGTTCATGCTGAAACAGAGAACTGCGTGATCGAGGGCGATTACGTGTTCGGTACGGTAAGCAATTCCACCAGTATTGCGGGAATCGTTACGCTGCATGACGAGCTTGTGGATATGAGCGACGGCCTGTTTGAGCTGATTCTTGTGAAAATGCCGCAGAACGCGGTGCAGCTGGGCAATATCATCCGTGCCATACAAACCCATGACTTGGCCGCCGAAGAGATTGTTTTTTTAAAAACCGCGAAGGTGCTGATACAAACGCAGGGCTGCGGCTGGACGCTTGACGGCGAATATCAGGAGGGCTGCGAGAGCATCGAGATCGTCAACCAGCATCATGCGGTGCGCTTTATCAAGTAAACGGGTCCGCTATACAACAGGTTCGTGGAATGTCCTGCCGCGGGCTTCAGGGCCGGGCGGGGGCAGAATCGGAGGAAACACATGAATATTTTTCTTATTTTAAGCTTTTTGTTTTTTATCGGCAGCTGTCTGGGCTGGTGCATGGAGGTGATTTTCCGCCGGTTTTTTTCCCGTGCCAATCCGGAGCGTAAATGGATCAACCCGGGATTTCTGGCGGGTCCCTATCTGCCGATTTACGGCTTTGGGCTGTGTCTGCTGTATCTATTGGCTTCGCTGGAGCGCTTTGCCCCTTTCCCCTGGGCGGCGGCAAATAAAATTTTTATGTTTGCTCTGATGGCGATCTGTATGACCGTGATTGAGTACATCGGCGGTATTATTTTTATTCAGGGAATGCATGTAAAGCTGTGGGATTATTCCCAGCAAAAATTCAATTACAAGGGCATTATCTGCTTAAAATTTTCCCTGATATGGGCGGCTTTGGGTGCGGTATATTATTTTTTTATTCATCCCTATGTGCTGCATGCGCTGGCATGGCTGTCTGAAAATCTGGCATTTTCCTTCTTTATCGGTTTGTTTATGGGCTTTTTGCTGGTCGATTTCTTCTACAGTGCCAATGTGCTTTCCAAAATACGCGCGGCGGCAAAGGAATCCGGAATAATTGTGAAATATGAAGGGCTCAAAGCGTATATGCAGAGTGAACGGCTAAAAAGAAAGGAGCGCTTGCATTTTCTTCTGGCGTTCCGTTCGGAGCAGCCGCTTTCGGCGCACGTAAAGGAATATGCGGCAAAGCAGCGGGAGCATTTTAAGGAGCTGGAGGAAAGGCTGAAAAACAACCGCTGAAAAAATTTTTTCCGGACATGGCTGAAATATTGCCCGTGAAGCGTTTCCGGGTTTTTCTCAGGTCAGAGTACCGGTGCTTGCGCTGGCGGGCGCAAAAGAGCCGGATGCTGTCGTCCGCACAGTGTAAGGCGTATGGCGGAACTCAATGCGCACTGCACCTGCGAGCTTTGGGAGAAAGCAAAGCATAATATTCCGATAAGGTTTGCAAAACGGTTTTAGCAGAGGCTGGAAGATTTTTTCGGCGGTGTGTGACGGGTGTATCCGTTCCCCGTATTTGCAGATGTTTCAAATTAGGCGGATAAAAAAAGGCAAGACAGAGCTTTTCTGTCCTGCTTTTTTTCAGCGCCTGAGAAGGCGCGCGTTTATAAGGAAATTGCTTTCCGAAGCGCTTCCGGATATTCCGGTACGGCGCCGAGCTGCGTTACCACGTAATCGGAAAGCGCCGTTGCGCGGGTAAGACATTCTTTTATATCTTTCCCTGCAAGATAGCTGACCAGAAAACCGGCGGAAAAGGAATCGCCCGCGCCTACGGTGGAGACTGCTTTGGCCGCGGGTCTGGGGGAGGGATAAAAAGCCTGCCCGGCGCAGTCAAATGCAAAGGCGCCGTCCTTGTCCAGCGTAACGAGAATAAGCCGCAGGTTCGGATATTTTTTTGCCGTTTCCCTGCAGATGGCTTTTGCATCTCCGTTTATTCCCAGTACGCCGATTTCCTCGCGGGAGATTTTAAAAACGGTGGCCGCTTTTAAGGAAGCGTCAATCATTTCTGCGGAATAATAGTTCTGCCGGATATTGATATCAAAGAATATTTCGCGGTAGTCGTTTTGCAGCAGCTTTTGCAGGGCGGCGGCGGAATCGGCTCCGCGCTGGGCAAGCGTGCCGAAATAAAAGGCGTCGCCCCGGCAGAGAGCTTTTTCCGGCAGAGGGATATGGTCATAGGCCACGTCTTCTATCAGGGCATAAGAGGGCGTGCCGTTTTCCAGCGTTACCTGACAGCGGCCTGTCGGATAGGCGGTGCGGGCAAGGGCTCGGGTATCGATGCCCATGGCTTTGGCATGAAGAAGCGCCTGTTCGCCTAAGGAATCGCCGCCGATTGCCGATATCAGCGTAACCTCCGCGCCCAGCTTTGCCGAGTGGGCGGCAAAATTAAAGGGTGCGCCGCCGATCCGGGCTTCTTTTTCAAAAATATCCCAAAGAATTTCACCGAATACGATAAGCTTCATCTGTTTTCCTCCGCTTATTTTGCCTTGGGATATTCGTTGCACAGCAGATACAGCGGCGCTTCGTCTTCTTCAATTTCAGGGAAGCGGCCCATCGGTTTATGAAAGCGGTTGTCGGTATTGTCGTCGTTCACCATGGAAACCTCGCCGATTAAAACCTTTCCCGTGCCCTTTTCGGCCCAGAAGGCGTGATACTGCCGGGGCGGAAGCGTAATGCTCTCGCCGGGAGCAAGGCGCAGCTTCGTGCCGGCGGGTACGGTGCGCACACGGCCGTCGGTGGTAACGGTAACGTCGGTATCCGCCAGCGATTCGTCCTCGGCGCAGTTGTAGACCTCTACGATCAGGTTGCCGCCCCCGCGGTTGATGATATCCTCCATCTTGTTCCAGTGAAAGTGCATGGGGGAATACTGGTCTTCCTCGGAGATCAGCAGCTTTTCGGCATACGTTTTTTTGCAGTCCGGCTCGCTGAGAGAGCCGTTGCGCAGCGTGAATAAAAACAGACCGATCTTTTCAAAATCGCCGTGGCCGTAATCGGTGATGTCCCAGCCCAGCATATGATTGCGGATCTCATCATATTCGTGGCCCTTTTCCTGCCACTCCTGCGGGGTGAAATAGGCAAAGGGCGGCAATCGGAAGCCCATTTTACTGATAAATTCCAGATTTTTTTGCATGATGGCATTAATTTCAGAACGTTTCATAGCTTTCTCCTTTTTAAAAGAGTATCTTTTTTGTATTATATTTTAAGTGATGAAAAAAGTCAATCATAACCCTGCTCCTCACGCTTCAGTGCCTGCTCCTGCTGCTTTTGGATGTCCTCAAAGGCGGAGAGCATGGGCGGCAGTTTTTCTTTTTTGAAATGCCGCCGGATGTAATTCCTTGTAATGGCGGCCACGGTGCCCGAGAGCACCACTACGCCGATCAGATTGGGAAGCATCATCAGCCCGTTGAAGGTGTCGGAGATCTCCCAGGCCAGATCCAGATGCATAACTGCGCCGAAAACAATGAAGAGTACAAACAGAAGCTTGTATACAATCGTTGATTTTGTGCCGAACAGATATTCCCAAGCCTTGCCGCCGTAATAGGACCACCCCAAAACGGTGGAAAAGGCAAACAGAAAGACCGATATGGCAATAAAGATATTGCCGAAGGATCCGAAGGAACGGGAAAACGCCTGGGAAACCAGTACGGTTTTGGCGGAGTCGGTAAGCATTTGGCCGGTGGTCAGGTCTACGAGTCCGGAGGTCAGAATTACCAGAGCCGTCAGCGTACAGATCACAATAGTATCGGCAAATACTTCAAAAATTCCCCACATTCCCTGGCGCACCGGCTCCTTGACGTTGGAGGCGGAATTTACGATGACCGAGGAGCCCAGGCCGGCTTCGTTGGAATAGACGCCGCGCTTAAAGCCCCAGGATATGACCTCCTTTGCGGCAATGCCGGCAAAGCCTCCGGCCACGGCCTTGGCGCCGAAGGCTGTGCGGAAGATGGCGCTGAAAGCGCTGGGAAGGGCCGAAGCGTTATCTAAAATGACAATTAGCGCGCCCAGAAAATAGGCCAGAACCATAAACGGAACAATTTTTTCCGTAACGTTGGCAATCCGCTTGATGCCGCCGAGAATTACCAGGGCGGCAATCAGCATTAGAACCAGCCCGATAAGGAGCATATACAGGTTGCTGCCGCCGACGGGGATGCTTTCTAAAGCCGGAAGCCGAAATGCTTCGGAGATATTGACTGCGATTGTATTGATCTGCGAGGCGTTGCCGATGCCGAAGGAGGCCAAAACCGTGAAGCAGGCAAAAGCACAGGCTAAAAACCGGCCTACGCGCTTTATCTGAAACAGACATGCGAAAAAGACGAGCGCCGCCGCGCCGCCGAGAATCAGAAAGAGTACCGAAACGGTCTGTTCCTTTAAAATTGCCGCGTCAAAAAAGCACAGAACTGCCGCCCCCAGGGATAAAATCAGCCAGGATTTCCGGTGCCTTGGCATTTTCAGGCCGCCCAGACCGTCCTGCAGATAATACATGGCGCCGCCGGTCCATTCACCGGCCTTGTTTTTCCGGCGGTAGTAGATGCCCAGAACGCTTTCGGAATAGCTGGTCATCATACCGAAAAGGGCGGCGATCCACATCCAGAATACCGCGCCGGGACCGCCGGTGGCGATGGCGGCGGCTACACCGGCAATGTTGCCAACGCCTACCGTGGCCGCAAGCGCAGTGCAAAGCGCCTGAAACTGCGAAATAGAGGCTTTTTCATGGGAATGACCGGAGATTTTTTTATTGAAAAGACTGCCTATCGTGCTTTTCAGCCAGTGGCCGATATAGCGGAACTGAAAGCCGCCGGTGCGCAGCGTCATCCAGATTCCGGTCCCTAACAGTAAGAAAAGGCCTAGTCTGACCCAGATAAAATCATTGACCTTGGTGTTGAATTCGATCATCTGTTGAGAAAAATTCATGTAGGATCTCCTTTTGCAAAAAAACGGACCGCATTCGGCGCGGTCCGTAAATAGCCTTTTACTTTTCTATAGAAAGCGCTCTTTTAAGCGTATTCCTCTCCGGTGGATAAAATACCGATTTTATGTGCTTTCGGTTGGTGTTGGATCTGGCTTGGCCGAAGGCGACGGTGACGGAGAAGGCGTAGGCTTTTGCGTTGGGGTTGGCGTGGGCTTCTGCGTCGGCGAGGGGGTTGGCGTTACCGTTATCGTAGGCGTCGGCGTAGGAGTTGGCGTGGGCATTATGACAACGGCCGTTTCCGAAGGCGTTGGCTTTACAGTACCGATAATTTCAGGATTTTTCACTAAATCCGTTACCACCAAGCCTTCGCCCGTATCGGGATTAAAGCTGCTGGTCATATCATATCCCAACGGCGGAAGCTTTTTCAGCGCCGCCTGCAGCGTTTTATCTTTTGCGCGCTGCTTGTTTACTACCACATACGTGCCGGGATCCACGTTGTCATAAATCCATTTGGCATGGTTCATCAGCATTCTCAGGCAGCCGGCCGAGCCGGGATTGCCCATATTGTAATAGGCGCTCTTGGGCTTTAAATAGCCGTTGGATTCCACAAAGGTAAAGGAGTGGAACATATATTCATTGCTGTAGCGCGTTACATAATAGGCGTAGGATTGGTACTTTTTAAAATAATAGCGTCTGTATTTCGCATCCTGACCGGTAGCGGCTCTTTGCTCGGCGTTGCTCTTTATGTAAAAATTTCCCAGCTTGGTGGGCTGCGTAGAGGTTCCCCCAGAGCATACAAAACGGTTGAGCAAAATATCATATTTTCCGGTGGAATTGTTTTTGATAAATACATTTACGCATTGGTTGGTAACGTCTACTTCAATATAATAGGCCATTTTATATCCTTTGGGTACGTCTCCCAAAGGGGTAGTATACCCTACGGAAAGCAGATAAGCCGGTACGATACTTTCCGTTTGTGCCGGTCGAGGGGAAGGGGTAGGCGTCGGTACAGGTGTGGGTGAGGCGGTAGGCTCCTTCGTAGGCTCTTCCGAGGGAGACGCGTCAGGCTCTTCGGTAGTGACGGGGATTTCTGTTGTCAGGCCCGGAGTATCTGAATTCTGAAGCGTGACTGAATCGTCTTTACAGCCGGCAAAAAGAGCTGAAAGACTTACACAGCATAAAATTATAGCAATCCATTTTTTCATTTACAGTCACCCTACAATAAAGATTTACGGTATAATACAGTATGATTCGGTCGTCACAGCCGTTACCGAAAGATATCCGACAAAATATATAAAAAAACTTTATTTTTAACAAATTTTAATATAATACCTTATTATATTTATACCACTATCAGCAATGCGTGTCAATAAGAATAGCGTCAAGTTAGTTGTAAACAAACGGTAAATTCTTAGAAGATAAATAGTGGCGGATCCGGTTTTGCCGTTTTGAAGTCTGCGTCAGTGTGCGCAGTGCTTTATTTTATTTTTTATTGCATTACTTTATGCGTTTTGCAGGCTTCTTAAAAGATTTTTTATAGAAATACACGATATTAGGTTGCCCCGATCTAAAAAAATAAAATTGTTTTTTATAGGCAGGTTTGAAAAAAGATAGAAAATATTAAAAATATTTTTCCTTCAGCGCTTCACCTAATTCTTTTAAAGAAGGGAATACATAGGTAGGTTTTACCGGTGCGCTCGGGATATCGGTTTTGCGGGCCTCGCCGCTTAAAACCAGCGCCGTTTTTACTCCCCAGGTGCCGATGGCAATATCGGTAGTCAGTCGGTCCCCTACCATCAGCAGGTTTTCCCGCGGGATTCCGGTTTTGCGCTCGGCGGCTATTAGGATCTGCTCGTTGGGCTTTCCGCAGATGACCTCGGGCCGGCGTCCGGTGCAGGCGAAAATCAATTCCATTACGCTTCCCAAATCCGGCAGAAAACCGTGTTCGGCCGGGCATACTTTATCTGGATGGGTGGCGATATAGGGAAGACCGGAGGCAACGAGATTGGTAAAGCGGGTCAGATTTTCGTAGGAAAGAGCGGTATCGAAGCCGGCAAGCAGAATCTCCGGCTCGGCGTCGCATACGTTGACTCCCAGGGTACGCATTTCTTCTTTCATGCTTTCGGTTCCCAGAATCAGCGTGCGCCGGCTCCTGTATTTTTCGTTGATGTATTCCGCCGCCGCGTGGGAGCTGATCAGAATGCTGTCTTTTGTGGCGGGAAGACCCATTTGGGAGAATTTTTCAAGATATGCAGCAGTGCTTTTGGAAGAATTATTGGTTAAAAATAAATAGCGGATGCCAAGGCTGTTTAGGGTTTTTAGAAAACCGGCGGTATAGTCGAAAACGCGGCTGCCTAAGTATACGGTGCCGTCAAGATCCAGCATGACGCAGCGAACGTCAAAATCCTTCATACACATTGTCCTTTCTTTTTGGCTTTAGTGCGGCAGAATATTTTGAACCGCGCAAAAAGCGGGGATTAAGAAAAAATCCCGTTGGAACAGGATCTTTTTTTGATTATAGGATGCTTTGTAAAAATTGTTTGGTACGCTCGTTTTTGGGATGGTTGAAGATTTCCTCGGGCGGGCCGTCCTCGGCAAGAATGCCGTCGCACATGAAAACTACCCGGTCCGCAACTTCGCGGGCGAAGCCCATTTCGTGCGTCACCACCAGCATTGTCATGCCTTCCTCTGCCAGCTTTTTCATAACGGCGAGAACCTCGCCCACCAATTCCGGATCCAGCGCGCTGGTGGGCTCGTCAAACAGCATAATCTTCGGCTGCATAGCCAACGCTCTTGCGATGGCTACGCGCTGCTGCTGTCCCCCGGAGAGCCGGCTGGGATATTCGTGCGCTTTATCCTTTAGGCCTACTCTGTTAAGCAGTTCCAGCGCCAGAGTTTCGGCGGCTTCGGGTTTTTGCTTTTTCACCTTTACTGGCGCCAGCATTACGTTCTGCAGGACGGTTTTGTGCGGGAACAGATTGAAACGCTGAAATACCATTCCCATTTCCAGCAGCATTTCCTTTTGCCTGGCCGGCGCGATTTTTTCTACCGTCTTATCGTTTTCTCGGTGAAGGAACAGATGCTCTTCAATAAAAATCTTTCCGCTCGTAATCTTTTCCAGCTGGTTTAAAGAGCGCAGATAGGTGGATTTTCCGGCGCCGGAGGGGCCGATAATGCAGATTACCTCGCCTGCCTCCACGGTGAGGTTGATATCCCTGAGCACCTCAAGCGGGCCGAATTTCTTGCTGACATGTTCTGTTCTTAGAATCGCCATACCTCACAGTCCTCCCTTACTCATAAACCGAAAATTTATTTTCCAGCTTTTTGAACACAAAGCTGAAAAACGCCGTGATAATCAAATAGATAATCAGCGCAGGCAAAAATACCAGGAAATCGCCCTTGGAGGAAATCGTTTTGGAAATGGTGGTAATATCCATCAGGCTGATAACGAATACCAGGGAGGCATCTTTTAAGATCATAATAAATTCATTGGCCATCGGCGGAATCAGGCGGCGAATGGACTGCGGGATGATGATATCCCGCATCGTCTGCCCATAGGTCATGCCCAGCGCCTTGGCCGCTTCATGCTGGCCCTTGTCGATGGACTGAATCGCTGCCCGTACGATCTCGGCACAATAGGCCGCACTGTTTAAGGTAAAGCCGATAAAGGCGGCCAGGAAGGCTCCCTTGCTGGTGGCGTCCACTCCGCTGAACAGACCCGACCAGGTAAAGCCTGGAAAAATTCCCGGAACGGCAAAGTAAATGACAAACAGCTGGATCATCAGCGGCGTGCCGCGGAAAAAGAAGATATACGCGCTGCAGGGGGCACTGAAAATTTTGTATTTTGAAATTTTGCCCAAGGCCAGAAAAATGCTCAGCAAAAAGCCGCACAGTACGGTGGTGATGGTCAGAAAGATTGTCAGCTTGGCGCCGTAGAGTACGCTTTGCCCGCACCCCAGCAGACGGTAGGTGTAATTTACCAGATTTCCCACTATTGCAGCAGCGTTTTTTTTATCGCTTACGTATTCGGTACCGTTGATTACTAAAGTGCCGTCGTCCTTTTGTACGATTTCATCGCCGTCGTTGGCGGAAGCGATCGTGCTGCCGTACTGGTCCTTCACCAGAACATTTTCACTGTAGGAGGAGGTGTATTCTACGGTATGGTTTTCGTCTAATTTATAAAAGCCGCCGGATTCGTTTACCGCGTAGCTTTCGGTGGTATTGGTATCGCGGTAAGAAATTTTGTATGCCATCAGTTTGCCGTCGGCATAGTATTCCCGTTTATAGGCGTTCTGGTCAGGAAGCTCAATTTTTTCTGATTGGGAAATCTGAGCATTTTCATCCTCACTGTAGGCAAGGTATTGAACCTCTTTGGTATTGATGTTTTTGATGGCAATGGCGTGCAGGGCGTTTTTTTGCTTTAAATATCTGTAATTGGTGCCGGTGGCGTCAAAAATCTGCCCCGCAAAGCCCAAATAGGCCTCTTTGATGGAGGCGTTTCCGGAGGTGGAAAACGAAATATAGTTGATAAAAAAGAGTGAGTTATAGGAAACGGAAACGCTTTTGATCTCTTTGGAGGCGTCCTCCTCTAATAGCCGCTGCATTTGCGGGGAAGCCATGCTGCGCATTTTTTCTTCGCTGGGCGTAAAAGCAGAGAGCACGCACACCGCAAGGAGGCATATAAGAATTACGGTAAAGAATATTTTTGTATCCTTTTGCCATTTTTTTATGTTGAACAAGCCTAAAAATTTTTTCATCATCCATACCTTTAATATCAGAAGGGCACATAGCAAAGCCCTGCTATGTGCCTCTTGTTTGCAAAAGCGTTTGGTTTATTTTGCAACTACAACAGCCAAATAGTTTTGGATGTAGGGATCAGAAAAATCCATGGATTCCTTACGGACATCGTCGATGGTAACGGCAGCGCAGACGACGTCATAATCCTGGCCCATGGCGCTGAAGATCGTATCAAAGGCGCGGTCCACGTAATTTACCTCCAGGCCCAGCTTAATGGCAATGGCCTTGGTCAGGTCAATATCAAAACCGACGGGCACATCGTTTTCGTCATAGGCTTCATACGGCGGGTAGCCGATTTCACTGCCTACGGTAAAGTAGCCGTCATTTACCAGCTTGGCTTTGCATTCAATGGTTTTTTCCGTGGGCATGGCAACTTCGGCACCGGAGCCGAACCATTTGTCGTGCAGCTTATCCAAAAAGCCCTCAGCCTTCAGTTCGTCCATGGCTTCGTTGATGGCGGCCAACAGATCGGTACTGGTTCCCTTGGGCACGGCAATGGCAAATTCCTCGGGAGTATCCTCCTGTACCCAGGCTACCTGGTACTTGTCGGGATTCTTGGCGCAGAAATCTTCGGCAACGGCTAAATCACAGACAACAGTTTGTACCTCGTTATTGGCAAGCATGGAAAAACATACGGCCATATCTTCGTTGGGGTAAGCGGTGCACGTTACGGAGCCGGTTTCATTCAGCTCTGTAATTTTTCCCTCGGCAGTGGTGCCTGACTGATAGGCGGCCGAAAGGCCATTGAGCGAACTCCAGCCGGTAATGGTAAGCCCCGTAGCTTCATCTGTGCCGGTCGGCGTGGCGCTGGCTTGAGGGGTATTCTCCTGAGGCGCGCAGGCCGTAAAGCAGGCAAAAACCAGCATTGCTGTAAGTGCAAATGATAAAAGCTTTTTCATCATGACATTTCTCCTTTTCATCGGATTTTAGAATACTCGAATATTTTTGCATATTTTGCGCGGGATGTCAAGTGCTTTTTTGTATAAAAATTCTGTTTTTTACTTTTTTATTCATAGAACGAGTGAGAACAGTACATTTACTATATTTTAGTGCGACAATTTATTACAAAAGTATTGCAAAAAAGAGAGAACAATGGTATAATCAAATTCATCAAGAGCAAAAGGAGCGGCTTAGAATGAAATTACCGTTGCGCCTAATAGCCTCAATTGTATGTGCGGCAGTACTGCTTACAGCACTTTGTTTGGGCTTGAGCGTTTGCGCCTATGATGTGAACCCAATGGATAAAATGGGCTTGGTGGTAACGGAAAGCTCGGATTTAAATATTCGTTCAGGGCCGGGAACAGAGTACGGAAAGGTAACGGCTCTCCCAAAGGGAACAATCGTGAATATTACCGGCAGCAGTAATGATACGGCCGGGGATATCTGGTATAAAATCGCATATAATAATGTAGAAGGATTTGGTAAAGGCGAGTATTTTACGGTATTTGACCGCCCTACGGAGGGCGACGACGCTTTTGAAACCGAGCTTACCCTGCAGGGCTTTCCCGAGAGCTATAAAGAAGGACTGCGGCTGCTGCATGCGCTGCATCCAGAGTGGAAATTTACCGCGCTGCAGACGGGGCTGACCTGGCAGGAAGTTGTTGCGGCGGAATGCCTGCTGGGGCGTAATTTAGTAAGCTCCTCCAGCCTTGCTTCGTGGAAATCCTTTGAAAAAGGTGCATATGACTGGGACAATAATGAGTGGTACTCCTTTGACAGCGGCGGATGGAAGGCAGCTTCCAAAGAAGTGATCTGCTATTATTTAGATCCCCGTAACTTTTTAGACAATAATATTTTCCAGTTTTTAGAGCTTTCCTATAATGCCGATATGCCGGTGAGTGAGGAAGCAATCAAGGCTGCGTTTTCGGGAACATTTATGACCGGAGATTTGCCCGACGGATCTATGAGCTATGCCCGGGGCGTGCTGGAGGCGGCTAAGGCAGGCGGGGCCAATCCGTTTATGCTGGCAGCGCGCCTGCGCTTGGAACAAGGAGCGGTGGGAAACAAGCTGGCGCACGGTACTGTGGCCGGGTATGAGGGCTATTATAATCACTTTGATATCGGCGCTTATGCTTCCGGAGGAAGGACTGCTATGGAAAACGGTGCGATCTATGCCAAAAACAAGGGCTGGGATACACCGCTGAAAGCGCTGACAGGCGGTGCGTCCTTTTTAACCAACAGTTATATAAAAGTGGGGCAGAATACGCTCTATTTGCAAAAATTTGACGTGGTAGACGGAGGAAACGGATATTATTCCCACCAGTATATGACCAATACCAGCGCGGCGGTGAGCGAATGTTCTTCTTTACGTAACGCCGTCAGTACGGCCGGTGCAATGGATTCTGCACTGAACTTTATTATTCCCGTATATAAGGACATGCCCGAGGAAAAACAGCCTAAGCCTACCAGTACGGGAAATAACAATAACTGGCTGGAAACGCTTTCGATTGCAGGACATTCGTTTACCCAGCCGTATCAGTTGTATACAACCGAGTATGAGGCTTTTGTGGATACCTCGGTGATCACCGTGAACGCCGCGGCAAAGGATTCCGGTGCTGTGATTTCCGGCACGGGAGAGATACGCTTAAAATACGGCATCAATGAAATTAAAGTGACTGTAACGGCTCCCAGCGGTTCTCAGCGCGTCTATACATTATATGTGACCTGTTCCGTAGATAGCGGCGGTGAGGGCGGCGGAGAAGGGGATGAAACCTTTCAGACCTCTTATCCGGTAAAAAGTGCGCTGATAACCGGTGTTTCGGAAGGAACTTTGCTGAGGGATTTTAAGCAGAATATTACGGTTACCGGCTATACTGCCGTATTTGCTGATGCTTCCGGCGCGCAGAAGAATGACGGCGATCTGATGAAGACGGGAGATCGCCTTGTGCTGAGGCGCGGAGAAGAGGAGGTTCGTGCGTATTCTGTTGTGATTTATGGCGATAGTAACGGCGACGGAAGAATTACCTCAGGTGATTTGCTGAAGATACAAAGGCACATATTAAGTATACAGCTGCTTAATGCAGGGTATTTGGAAGCTTCGGATATGAACGGTGACGGAAGAATTACCTCGGGTGATTTACTCTTATGCCAAAGAAGAATTCTTGGCTTGTAAAAAAGGAGAAGATTGATGAAAAAACTTTTTATTCTGTTCCTTTGTGTTGCGCTATTCTGCCTGGGCTGTTCAATTTCTGTTTTTGCATCAGCCAGTGCATCGGTATCCGTGTCTTCTTCTTCTCCTCAGGTGGGCGATACTGTCAGTATTACTTTTAAGCTGAGTGGTTCTGAGAAGATCGGTGCAGTTACGGCGGATTTTGATTTTGACAGTGCAAAATTGCAATATGTTTCCTGCAGCGGCACCAATATGGGCTTTTTTGCCAGTAATCTGGTTACTGCTTCCAGAATAAGAGTTTTAGATACAGATATGACGGCAGTAAATCCTGTGGCATCGTATTCCATTACGTTAACGTTTAAAACTTTGGCTATCGGTACGGCGGAAGTCAGTCTTGTAGATGGTCTTTTGGAAAATGAAAACGGAGCCATGGGTTCTGCTACCGCAACGGCCAGTGTCACTATTAAAGCCAAGCCTTCGCCGTCGCTTTCCTCCAACTGCAATCTTTCGGCGCTGAAGGTGCCCCAGGGATGTACACTTTCACCGGCGTTTTCTTCCAGTATAACACAGTATACCTGTACGGTTCCCTACAGCGTAACGTCTTTCCCGATTGAGCCTACGCGGTCTGATTCCAAGGCCAGTATAGAATTTATCGGTAAGGTGAGCCTTGATGTAGGCAAAAATACCCGCAGTGTACGCGTAACGGCAGAGGATGGTACAACTAAAACATATACCATTACAATCACCCGGCAGGCAGAGGGGAGTGCCGAACCTACGCCTACCCCTCCGGTAGAGCAGCCGACAACACCTCCGGAGCAGCCGCTGACGGTAACGGTAGACGGAAAAAACTTTACGCTTGAGGAGCAAATTGCCAAAGAATTGCCGTCAGGCTTTGCCTTGGAGGAGTATACTTATTCCGGCCGAACGATTCAGACGGCTGTACTGAGTGATGTACGTCTGGTGCTTCTTTCGGATGATGCGGATTCCTATTTTTACATTCTGAATGAAATCAATCATACCTTTACGGTGTTTCAAACCTTGACATCCAGTGCGCAGACGGTATATACTGTGCTGTCTTTCAGTATACAGGCCTTGCCCGTTTCATGGCGGACGGCGGTGTTTGAGGTGGCCGGCGTAAGCTACAGTGCTTGGCAGAGCGATGTTCTAGGCGAGGGATATTATGTCATCAGTGCGATGAACAATACTACGGGTGAAAAATATCTGTGCGTGTACTGCGCGGAGGATGGAACGGTTCAAAAGCTTTCTCCGGCCCTGCTGGAAGATAAAAATATGCTGCAGCCTACTGAACAGCCTCTTGTAATAAAACCGGTGCGCTTTGATTGGCGCAGGGCAGCCTTGGTTGCGGCTATCGTGCTGCTGGTGGCTGTAGTCGCTGCGATTATCGTGCTGCTGGTAAAGAAAAAGAAATTGCGGCAGCCTGCTGCCGTGCGCGATTGGGGAGCGGAACCGCCTTGGCAGGAGCAGAATACCGGAGAGGAAGATTCCTTAGAGCTTTTTGAGATAAGCGGGCCGAAAGGAGCAGCCGGCGAGCAGGAGATGCCTGCGGAAGAAACACCGCAGCAGCATGACGAGGGTGATTTCACATAAAGGATATCGGGCGGATAAATTAGCGAGCCGCCCGCCTTTTTTCGGCAAAATATGCTGCGGGGCTTAACCGAACTTTTACAAATAAGCCTTAGAAAGTACTTGACAATCTTTCTTTTATTGCATATAATAAATCTGCAATAAGAAATTGTTGCGTATATCGCGGGGTGGAGCAGTTGGTAGCTCGTCGGGCTCATAACCCGAAGGTCGTGAGGTTCAAGTCCCACCCCCGCAACCAACTAAAAACCGCCTGTTCAAGCCATTTTTCGGCTGTGCAGGCGGTTTTTGTTTTGCTGAAAAACGGGCTTTGTATTTCATTGATACTATTGCAAATTGCAGCTCTATCCAAGCCTTATTTTAGAAAACTGTGCGGGGTAGAAGCGTTCTGCCGCCCAAAGGCGCTGGTATTGCTTGACTGTATTGTAGATGAGATAGAAAGCAAAATTGAGAAAGATACAAACTACTCATGGCACTACAGCAGCCCTGGATCGTTTTTTATAGAACGGCACACAGCGGCACTAAAATCTTGGTATGACGAAGCGGCGGCACTCACCGCCGGAAGAGCACAAATCCAGCGGCTGATATATTTTATCATAATGGGTTTGAAAATGAAATTTGTTATGATTTCCCAGGATGGAACGGAAAATGATACAAAGTATAGCTTTAACGCCTCGTTTAGGGGAAATGTTTTCTTGTTCAAATTTATATTTTTCCTTGAAAGCATCTTGACAAGAGTACGAAATTGAATTATAATAAAATACGAAATTGAACTTTAACTATGAAATAATAGGATGAATGCAGGGAAATTTTTACGATTTTGGAAGATTTATTATATTGGTGCCATATGGAATAGTTTTGCTAAATCCGGTAATGTTGCGCCTTCACTGCTCTGAATTTTATATGCGCTGGGTAACGGAAATCTCCGTACGCAGGGAAAAATATGCGTGGACTGGGTCCTGTCGAAAAGCACGGTCAACACAATTGGATTCAAGAAAAAAGGCTATGTAGAGCTTCCGCCAAGAAAAGGTAAACAACGTGAAATGATGGGCGCACTGACAGATAGCGGAGAATATACAAGCTGTCTTTTGAAAACGTTGTACGAAAAAGAAGCGGTGGTTTTTCAAAATCTTGCTTAGCCCCGCAGGTCATTAAATCCTTGGAGTGCATGATAAAGCTTTTAAGGGAAACAGAACAAAAGGAGATATTATGATGAAAGAAGCTTACAAACTGGCAAATGGAGTGGAGATTCCGAAGCTCGGACTTGGCACATGGTTTATTGATGATAGCAAAGTCTCCGATGCAATCTGTGAGGCCGTAAAGCTCGGATACCGTCACGTTGACACTGCACAGGCTTATGGCAATGAGCGTGGAGTTGGCGAAGGAATAAGGAGATGCAGCCTTAAGCGCGGGGAAATATTTGTTACCACCAAGCTGGCGGCAGAAATAAAAACCTATGCGGAAGCAGTGGCTGCAATTAACGAATCACTTGAGAAAATGGATATCGGCTATATTGATCTTATGCTGATTCATGCTCCGCAGCCGTGGGCTGATTTCCGGGGAGGCGACTATGCGCAGGGGAACAGAGAGGCATGGAGGGCTTTGGAGGATGCATACAAGGCAGGTAAGCTGCGTGCTATCGGTGTATCAAATTTTAAAGAAGAGGATATGGAAAATATTCTTTCTTCCTGTGAGATTGCTCCCATGGTAAACCAGCTTTTGGTCCATGTGAGCAATACCCCATTGTCCCTGATTGAATACTGCCAAAACAAAGGAATTATAGTGGAGGCTTATTCGCCGGTGGCACACGGCGCTATTCTGAATAACCCGGAGATTGTAAATATGGCGGCGAAATATGGGGTGACAGCGGCACGACTCTGCATCCGTTACTGTTTGCAGCTTGGTACGCTTCCCCTGCCCAAAACTGCAAATCCCGCCCATATGGAAGAAAATGCACAGGTGGACTTTGTGATTTCCGGCCAGGATATGGAAACGCTGAAAGCGTTTAAGCATATTGAAAACTATGGTGAGTTTTCGGTATTTCCGGTGTTTAGCGGAAAGTAGAAAGGTTAACAGATTGGAGGATTTTTATTTATGGCTGTGAAACAAACGGCGGGCAGGGAACAGCTTGGAAATTTTGCGCCTGATTTTGCCCACTACAATGATGACGTTCTCTTTGGAGAAAATTGGAATAATACGGATATTGCCATGAAAACAAGGTGCATTGTTACAGTGGTGGCGTTGATGTCCTCCGGTATTACGGATACATCACTGATTTACCATTTGGAAAATGCAAAGAAAAACGGCGTTTCTAAAAAAGAAATTGCAGCCATCATCACGCACGCCGCTTTCTATGCCGGCTGGGCGAAAGCATGGGCGGTATTCCGTATGGCAAAAGAAGTCTGGAATGAGGAAGCTCCTGCGGAGGACGCAAAAGCCGCCCATGAAAACAGCATGGTATTTCCTATTGGAAAACCAAATGACGGCTTTGCGCAGTATTTCATTGGACGGAGCTATCTCGCACCGATTTCTACAGAACAGGTCGGAATTTTCAATGTGACCTTTGAGCCTGGATGCCGCAATAACTGGCATATTCATCACGCCGATAAAGGCGGCGGGCAGATTCTTGTCTGTGTGGCGGGCAGAGGGTACTATCAGGAATGGGGCAAGGATGCGGTGCTTATGACCCCCGGTAATGTGGTGAACATTTCTACAGGCGTGAAGCATTGGCATGGTGCCGCTCCGAATGACTGGTTTTCTCATCTGGCAATAGAAGTCCCCGGGGAAAACGGAAGCAATGAGTGGCTGGAGGCTGTGGATGATGAGCAGTACGGAAAACTGAAAGGCTGATAGATGAGAAACGTGAAATGATGCAATGGCATAGGAAGGCCCATGAAGGGCTTCGGCATTTTTCAGGTGCCGGTATGGTACGGCCGTTCAAAGAAGGACATACGAAAGGATGTTTGCAGGTTCGCGTATCAATATCTTGAATATGCTCTTCACAATTCGTGATGAGACTGATTATTTTTGCTTACAGGATAAAAAAAGTGCTTGATGAACGAAGCGAATACAGAGCTGCCGCGGCATTCGCTGTAACAATGAATATCAAAAATAGACACATGAAAAATAGTGATGGCCAAAGCAGTCCGAAAAAGCCGGACAACGGATCTTTAAGATCCGTTGTCCGGCTTTGTTGTATAGGCCAGATGTTTTCGATTATAAATCAGAATCCCCGCCAAGCCGGCACCCGCCGCCAGCATAACGCCCCCAATCATCGGATTGCTGTTGTTTCCGGTTTGAGGAGCATCCGTGGCCGCCTCAAGGATTGTCTGCTCTTTTGTGATTTCCTGCGTTAGAGCCTCGTCCTTAAAATATTTTCCGCAGCATTCGCAGCTCCAATACTCTGTTTTGCCCGGCGCGGTACAGGTTGCCGGTATTACATCGTGCTTTGTCATGGTGTGGCCCGCTGCGTCAATTACGCCATAACTGTCGAGGTTTGTAATCTCTGTTTTGCTTCATCCTCAAAATGCTTTCCGCAGGTTTTACATGTATGGTACGCTTCCTTGCCGGGTGTTGTACAGGTAGCATCCGCTTTTGCTGTAAATGTTAGGTTATGGCCTGCGGCATTCCCGTTTTTAAAGGTTTTCGTTCCGTTTGCGCCGCATATGCAGGAATAATAATATCTGCGGGTTTCCCAATCCGGTCATTCTTTTTTCCGGCAAAGCCTGGAGGGCCTGTTTGCCTTTAGCAGGGGAAAAGAAAACGTGTTGGGTATTATGTCACAGCCGGCGCTTGCCTGCGTAGCCGGCAACGACTGTGCACTGCTCAATGAAGCTGCTGAATTTGCCGCGGTAAAGAAAAGACAAGAATTTTTTTAAAAACAGTTGTGTTTCAGATTCTTGCATAAAACAGGGTATACAGGTTTTTGAAGGGTTGTATTATATAGTGTTTATTTTATTAAGAAAGCTGTGATATGCTCCTGTTGACACCGGGGACATTTTATGGTAAAATTTTGGTCATAAAATGTTTTTACAGTAAAATTTACATAGCGAACTGAAGCATTTTTCATTACAATAAAAATGAAAGGATCATCTTTCCGTTAATACTATAAAAAATAATTTTATATTGAAATTTTGGCTTTGCAATGCTATAATGACGTTATGAGAATACCGTTTCTTATTATTCGTTCTAACCGGCGCACGGCAGCGCTGGAGTTTACCGAGGAGGGATTTTTGCGCGTCCGTGCGCCGCTTTGGCTTACAGATAGGCAGGCGGAGGAGCTGGTGCAAAAAAACGAACTGTGGATCAAGGCCCATCAGTCGGCGGCCGTGGAAAGATGCCGGCGGCTGCAGGCATTTTCGGCAGAGGATATCGAAAAACTGAAGCGGCGGGCACGGGAGATTCTGCCTGAGCGGGTGAAATATTATTCGCGCCTAATGCAGCTTACGCCCACGGCGGTGAAAATTACCGCGGCGAAAAAGCGTTTTGGAAGCTGCAGCGGTAAAAATTCCCTTTGTTTTTCCTGCTTTTTGGTTTTATATCCTCCTGCGGCGGTGGATTATGTGGTGGTGCATGAACTGGCGCATATCCGATACCACAATCACAGTTCGGCGTTTCATGCGCTGGTAAAGCAATATCTGCCTGATGCCGAGCAAAGACGCAAACTGCTGAGGCAGCCGTTTCCTGATAAAGTACAAAACGGATAACGGCTTCTTTGTTTTCAGATCGGGGCTTTACTGAAAAAGCACCGTATTACATTGAAAAATATACTGGACAAAACAGCAAAGCGATTGGATTTTCTTGAAATTAAATGCGTTCTGCATTTAGTATAAAACAGTTTAGGAGGTAAAAAGATGAAAAAAATTCTGTGTATGATGCTTACTGCAGCTATGCTGCTTACAAGCATCGGGCTGGTACAGCTCACGGCATTTGCCGCTACAGAAGAATTACTGGAAAACGGAAACCTCGAAGAGGGGGATGATACCGGATTTTTCCGGTATGGTGCCGTGCATGATCTGTACGTGGACGGCGAATATGCGCATTCGGGTGACTATGGTATGCTGCTGGAGAACCGTGCGGATCAGTATGCAAACCGTGCGATGAATATTACCGATATCGTTATGGAAAACGGCCCCGGAGAATATAAAGCCAGTGTTTGGGTAAGGTTAAGGGATAATGATGACGGCGCGGGCAGCGGCATGCTGGTAATCAATTTCCGCCACAAGGGGGAAACGAAGGATACCTACCGAGTCGGAGAGAGAAAAGTACTGACTACCGAGTGGCAGTTGTTTACCTTTGAGGGCGAACTGGATTTTGACCTGGAAACAGGGCTGGATCACTGCTATATTTATGCCCAGGTGCAAGGTCAGGATGACGCCGGCAAATTAAACGGCCTTGGCCCGGCCTTTTGTCTGGATGACCTGAGCCTGGTAAAGATCAGCGCGGTAAACGGTGTGGAAGTGATCAAGCCTGCTGATGTAGAAATGACGCATATCAACGCTTTGGAGGGAACCAGAAGCGAGACTACCAGCGTGGGCGCGATCCGCTGGGATGCCTGGTATACCCATGACGGCAAGACGGACAGCGTAATTTCCCAGGTGGAGCGCTCCTTAAGCCCGGCCAAGTACCATTTCCGCGCTCCGTTCTATGCGGAGATTACCCAGGACGGCGGCATTATCGTGCCGCAATATACGCAGGAAGAATTTGATAAAGAGATGGAATACGCCATTGAGGCGGGCATTGATTATTTCGGTTACGTCTGGTACAACAGTGATATGAGAGCCGCGAGGGATTTTCATACTACCAGCAAATATAAGAACGATGTAAAGCTTTGTGCCATATTTGACGGCAATGCCATCGGTAAAAAGTATGCCAGGGAAGAGATGGCCGTGCTTTTAAAGGAAGACTATTATATGACCGTCATGGATGGACGCCCATTGATGTATTATTTCGGTGAGTCAGGCAATATCAGCGCAATAGCGGATGATATTGAATATTACCGCGGTCTTTGTGTTACACTGGGAATTCCCGCACCGTTTGCCGTGGTGATGAGTCTGGGCGCGAGTGAAAGTTTCAGCGCGTATGCGGACGCCGTTTCCAACTATGCTATTGGCGGAGCCGGAGGCATTTCCTTTAGAGAATCGATGAACAATGCCGTAAAGACATGGGATAAGCATGCGGCGGATCAGATGCAGTTTGTACCCACCGTGACCACCGGCTGGCACAATGGCCCGCGTATCGATAACCCCGTAACCTGGACGAAGCCGGGGGCCGACAGCTGGGTGGAATATGCGACTGACGCGGAAATTCAGGAGCATATGGAAAATGCCCTGTGGTATATGCAGCAGCAGAAGAATTCCCTGTTTACCATGGCCAATACTGTGATGATCTATGCCTGGAACGAGCATGACGAGGGCGGCTGGATCTGCCCGACGCTGGCGGTGGATGAAAATGGAAATCAGCTGTATAATGAAGATGGTTCCAAAAAGATTAATGACGGCCGTATTCAAGCGGTAAAAGCTGCAATTACAAAGTATAAAAACGGTGAGGCGCTTGCGGCCATTGGGGATATTGGCGGCGACGCTTCGGCTACGCCGGAGGCTACAGTTACGGCTAAGCCGACGGAGCCTGTACAGAACCAGTTCTCCGACGGCGGAAAAACCTGGATCTGGTTTGTAGTAGGCGGTGTAGTAGTTGTTGCTGCGGCAGCCGTGGTAGTTGTGCTGGTTATAAAAAAGAAGAAGGCCGGCGGCAGCGCTGAGGAACCAAAGGAATAAAATGCGCTGAAAGGGGAAAGGAGTGGAATTTTCATTGGAAAAGAGAAGCGAAAAAAGCAGCGTGGGCGCGATCCGCTGGGATGCCTGGTATACTCATGACGGCAAGGCGGACAGCGTAATTTCCCAGGTGGAGCGTTCCTTAAGCCCGGCCAAATACCATTTTCGCGCGCCGTTTTATGCCCAGGTAACGGAAGAGGGCGGCGTCGAGATTCCTTCATATACACAGGCGGAATTTGACAGAGAAATGGAATACGCCATAGAGGCGGGCATTGATTATTTTGCCTATGTGTGGTATAACAGCGAACTGCGGGTCGCGCGCGATTTGCACCTTACCAGCAAGTACAGAAACGATGTAAAGCTTTGCGCGGTGCTGGACGACAACGCCATCGGTAAGGCATATGCCAGGCAAGAACTGGAGGCGCTTTTGAAGGAACCGTATTATATGACGGTGCTGGAGGGGCGGCCGCTGATGTATTATTTTGGTACCGGAAAAAATAGCGCGGCTATTGCCGAGGATATCGTCTATTACCGGGAGCTTTGCAGGCAAAAGGGAATTCCCGCGCCGTTTGCCGTCTTTATGGGCGGGCCGATAGAGGGCCGGAAGGCAGGAGCAGACGCGCTTTCCCGCTATGCGGTAAGCGGCTCCCATGGCGAAAGCTTTGCCAGCCTTACGAAAAAGGCGGAGGAAATCTGGGAAATGCAGAAGAACTCCGGTCTGCAAAGCGTTCCGCCGGTGACAACCGGCTGGCATAACGGTACGCGGTGGGAAAACCCGGTAAGCTGGTGCAAGCCCGGAGCGGAAAGCTGGGTGGAATATGCATTGCCGGAGGAGATAGAGGCGCATTTAAAGGATTCGCTGCGGTATTTGAAAAAAGAAGAGAATAAGGCTTCTACGCTTGCTAATACCTTGATCATCTATGCCTGGAATGAGCACGACGAGGGCGGCTGGATCTGCCCGACGCTTGCGGTGGATGAAAACGGCAGGCAGCTGTATCATGAAGACGGCTCAAAAAAGCTGGATGAAAGCCGTGTTCAGGCAATAAAGGAAGCGATACAGGCGGAACGGTAAAGCGTTTTTCGCGGAAAAAAGGCCGATAGATTTGAGATCTATCGGCTTTTTTTAGGTTTAAAACTAATAAAAATACAGGCCTTGCTCCTTCCATTGCTTCGGCGGAAAGAGCTTAGAAGCTTTTGCAAAATTTTGCGAATTCACCCCGTGGGCATTGAGTTTTAAAACGAGGTTTGCTTTCATTGCGTCAATAAAGAACGGACCGTTTCATGTGTATTTCCTCAAAAATTCACGATTGTATCAGGAAGCTTTCGTCAATCGGTTTGTCGCAGCACTCGCTTATTTTCCTATAATTTTCTCCTGTTGTTGGAAAGCTTTTCTTCCGGAAAGTATTCCAACCGGCGGCGGAATTTTCGGATGCTTGAATTTTTGGTTTAAAGCGGGCCGGAACCGTTTTGCTTCCGGCAGGTCATTCCTCCGCCGCGGCGTCAATATCACCGGTGCTGCCGGCCAGAATCAGGGCGGAGATCATTTCGTCCATATCGCCGTTTAAAAAGCTTTCCAGCTTGTACAGCGTTAAGCCGATGCGATGATCCGTTACGCGTCCCTGGGGGAAATTATAGGTGCGGATGCGCTCGCTGCGGTCGCCGCTGCCTATTTGAGAGCGCCGTATGCCGCTGTATTTTTCATCCGCCAGTGACTGATAATGGTCATATACACGAGATTTTAATATCTTCAGCGCTTTTTCCCGGTTCTTGATCTGGGATTTTTCGTCCTGGCAGTTTACTTCAATGCCGGTGGGCAGGTGTACCATGCGCACGGCGGATTCCGTTTTATTGATGTGCTGGCCGCCCGCGCCGGTGGAGCGGTGGGTTTCTATCAAAAGATCATTGGGATCGATTGTAATATCAATATCCTCCGCTTCAGGCAGAACGGCTACCGTGGCCGCTGAGGTATGAATGCGTCCGCCGGATTCGGTAACGGGAACGCGCTGTACCCGGTGCGCGCCGCTTTCGTATTTTAAATGACGGAAGACTTCGCGGCCGGTTACCAGGCAGGTGGCCTCCTTGATGCCGTTGATTTCGGTACCGTTACTATCTGTAATTTCAAAGCGCCAGCCCTTTTTTTCGGCATAGCGCATATACATGCGCAGCAGGTCGGCTGCAAACAGCGCGGCCTCCTCGCCGCCGGTGCCGGCGCGCAGCTCCAGCACCACATTCTTGTCATCCGAAGGATCCCGCGGAGCCAGCAGCTCTTTAAGCTCTTTTTCCGTCTCCTCCAAAAGCGGCTGGACGTCATTCAGCTCCTGTTGGGCCAGGGCGGCTATTTCCTCATCGTCGCTCTCGGATAATTCCCGGGCGTCGGATATTTGCCGAGTCAGCGTTTTGTACTCCTCATATTTGGCCATGATCTCTGCTAAAAACGCATGCTCCTTAGCCAGCTCCTGCCACAGTGCGCGGTCGGCAATCACGTCCGGCTCGCTGAGCTTCTGGTTTACTTCCGCATAGCGTATAGCCATTTCTTCTAATTTTTCGGTCATGCTGTTTCCTCTTTAAAACAATGTATGATGCGTTCAATGCCCGCATAGTCCTTTGTAACGGTGATATCGGAAAATCCGGCCTTTAACAGAAGGTATTCCACCGCCTCCCGCTGGCCGAGGCCTATCTCAAACATCAGCATACCGCCGGTGTTTAAATAGCCGGGAGCCTGTGCAATGATGGCGCGGTAGAAATCCAGCCCGTCGGGACCGCCGTCTAACGCGTTCTGCGGCTCAAAGGAGAGCTCTCGTTCTAATTTTTCCAGCTCTGCCTGGACAATATAGGGGGGATTGGAAAGAATACAGTCAAATGTCTGGCCGTTCAGGGCGGAAAAGCAGTCGCTTTTTTTCAGCTCTATCGAAAGGGCAAGGGTCCGGGCGTTTTCTTCCGTCAGGGCCAGCGCATCGGAGCTGATATCCGAGGCACATACTGAAAGCGATGGAATGTTATACTTGCAGGCCAGGGCGATCGCGCCCGAGCCGGTGCCCAGATCCAGCAGACTGCGGTAACCTTTTTGCCGGATCAGCGAGACGGCCAGCTCTGCCAAAAGAGCGGTTTCATCCCGCGGAATCAGCGCCCGGCGGTCGGTTTTTAATTCAATGTTTAAAAACGGCACCCGGCCGAAGATATATTGCAGCGGCTCCCGCTTAGCGCGCCGTGCCAGCACTGCCGCCAGGACGTCCTGCTGCTGCTGCGTCAGCTCTTGTTCTGTTTGTATATGCAGCTCTCCCCGGCGCAGACCGCAGATCATGCTTACGATCCAGGCCGCATCCACATCGCGGTCGGGAACATTCTTCAATTCCTCTTTTGCGCAGAGCAGCGCCTCTCTTACGGTCATAGCGCCTCCGCGGGGGCGGAATCCTTCTGTGGGATGCTTATCTGGGCGTTCGGCGTTTTTTCCTGCGGCGTTTCCTCGGGGCTTTCCGCCTCCTCGGATTGAGGCGGTTCCTTCAGCAGGCCGTCCATGTACAGAACATTTTTAAAGCTGGTAATGGAGACCTCAAGCATACTGAGATCCGGCTGCCGGGTGGAAAGCTTTTGAAGGAGCATACCGGGGGAACGCAGAATTCGCAGCACGAGATTGTCGCTGAGAGCCAGAAGCTTTAAAATTTCATAGGATACACCGGCAATCAGCGGCAGAAGAAGCAGCTTTACCGCTAGACGAATCGCCAGGGCTGCGGGAGTAGCGGTGCTCAGTCCGAACAGGTGATCGGCCATGGCAGTCACTAAAATACCGATAATCATGATGATAAACATAAACGAAGTGCCGCACCGGGGATGCGAGGTGGAATACTTTTGTGCGTTTTCAGGCGTGAGCTCTTCACCGTGTTCGTAGCAGGAGATGACTTTATGCTCGGCACCGTGATACATAAACAGCCGCTTGATGTCCTTCATAAAGCCAATGGCTACGATGTAGCCGATAAAAATTAAAATTTTTATTACGCCTTCCAGAGCATCCAGCGCCAGCTTTACGCCTAAGGTAGCGGTTTCGGCTGTGATGCCGTAGGCGGATTCCAGAAGACTCCAGACGGCGCCGGAGGCCAGCGAGGGCAAAAAGATGAAAAGCGCAAAGGAAAGCGCCAGCCCCAAAACGACGCCCAATACAATAGCGATTGTTTCCAGCTTTACGTTCAGGGTTCTGGAAAGCCATTTTTCAAATTTTGTGGGCTCCAGATCTTTGGTGGCGTCTTCACCGTACATTTCCGCCGAATGGGAGGTGAGCTTCATGCCCTGCAAAAGGGAATCCACAAAGGCCACTACGCCGCGGACAATTGGGATTCTGGCTACGGTTTTGCGCCATTTTGCCTGGCTGAGCTTCGTCTTTTCTACAACAATAGAGCCGTCACTGCGGCGTACGGACATGACCATGGAGGTATTTGAGCGCATCATAACGCCCTCCATAACGGCCTGGCCACCGATTTTTGTATATTTCATTTTGGGTCCTTTCTTTTTTGTTGCCCCTCTGGGACATTGGAATGTTTTATATGAATAAGTATAATATAAAATACGGACAAAGGCAAGTGAAGAAAATACGAAACGCCTGAAATGACAGCTCTGGCGGAGAAATTTATTATTGTTTTGCTATATAAAAACATGTCAGAGGTACTTGTTTTTTATTGATATCTAAATCTTTCTTTCGCAGATTTTTGTAAAACTACGATGCTCATAAAATGAATAGATACAGGCGCTATCCGTGTAGAGGTAGATGACTTTTTTCATTTTTTTGAGTTCATAAAGCAATGCGCTGCCGATTCTCTTTAAGGCAGCGGGGTTGCTGTTAAAAAGACGAGTTCTCTATCAGGGGAATGACTTTTCCAATATTCCATAAGCATTTCTTTGGTAGTTTACTAAGCTTACGCTGCTTTTAAAAAACAGGCGCTGCAGAATGTTAAAATTTTTATGAAGAGGAATTTCCCTAAAAGCGGGATTTCTTTTCCATTCATATGGGTAAGCAGGAATCCAGCCAACAGCCGCCGACATAAGCAGAGATTATTATCTGGGTGGGGCGTTTCTGCATACCAAAAATATTTTCCATACAGGTTAACCGTTTGCTTTTTAAATACAAAGTGCATACTTGAATTTGCAGATTGAATGGCAGTTTTGCAGTCGTTTTTTTTAATTCCTGTTATTTTTATAAATGACTCCTTCTATTTTTATTATAACACATAAAAATAGAATATGGCAATGATATTGGTATTTCAGGTGCAGAAAAAATACATAAAGAAACAAGGCGGCGCGTGGGATGTGAAAATGATTAATTTAGCTTGCCAAGGGAAGAAGAAACCGCTATAATAAACAAAAATAAAGGCATGTATTTGCCGCGGAGGTTTAAAATGGACGATTTATTATATTTTCAGGATGACGCCGGCAATCAAATTGGGCTGATGATGATTGATCGGTTTGAGTTTGAGGGAAAAAGCTATGCGCTTTTGGCCACGCCCGAGGATACCGAAGACGGCGGCGTATACGTGATGCGCATGGAGGAAAAGGACGGCGAGCTCTCCTTTGCTATGCCCGATGACGATGAAATGGAAAAAATCACGCCCTTTATTGTAGAGCTGCTGGAGCATGCCCAGGGCGGATGCACCCATGATTGCTGCAGCTGCGGAGGCTGTCACGGCGAAGATGAGGACGAGGACTGCTGCTGTGACGACGATTGCTGCTGCCAGCATTGAACGGAAAAGGTTCCGTGTAATCAGTAGGACTTTTCATTGCTCTGTGTAAAAAGCGGATACGGCGGCAGATGCCTTTTCAGGTGTTGTTTCGAATCGGTGCAGTATTATAAAAACGGGTAAGAATCAAAGGGCAGCTTTGGCCGCCCTTTGATTTTTCTCTTGAATTCGTGCAAATTTCGTGCATAAAAAAGCCTCGTAAAATTGGGGCTTTTAAGCTATTGCGAAAGCACTATAAGATATTTTTCACAATTCGGCTGGTGGAACTCCTACAGCCTGAAAAAGGTTGGTAGCAAGCCGGAGCGCTGCGAGCGCGTTTACAAGCGAGCAGCAAAGGCATAGCATGATCTTTTTCGGAAAAAGAGACGCAGCGGAATGCGTGCGCTGGTGATTTTTCGATAAAAAGTCGCCGCAAGCGATATGCAGCTTGCGGCGACGTGGCGGAGAGAAGGGGATTCGAACCCCTGAACGGGTATTAGCCGTTACACGATTTCCAATCGTGCGCCTTAGACCAGCTCAGCCATCTCTCCAGGCACCTGTATAGTATAAAGGCAGGTGCTTGTTTTGTCAATGGTTTTTGGGCAATATTTCTTGTTTTAACGCTTCAAATTCTTCACTGGTCATATTTATGCAGAAATTTGTATTGACCGAAGCGTTTGTCTCATAATTATAGGCATTGATGCTCAGTTCTAAAATCGGCAGGCTCAAATCCAGCTCTCCCTGGGCTTCCGCTGCGACGCTGAGGCGGGCGAACAGGGGCTGAAGCAGGTTTTTTGACAAAGCGTCTGACTTTGTGGTAAAATTTTCCTCATTGTAATATATAGAAAGAGAATTATCGTCGTATTTATCTATGGAGATATACTGCTGTTGGTTGGCGGCCGTATTGGCTAAATTCATGGTTAAGGATAGCTGCATATAGGAGTTGAATTCCCGGAAGAATTTTTCAACCTGATCAAAATTCTTTTTGTTTCTATAAAAGAGGATCAGTCCGTAGGTATCCGGTGTTAAGCTTTTAGAAGCCATATATTTGCTTTGGTAGGTAATGGTCCCCAGTGCTCCGGATACGTAAATGGGCATGGAAACGGGTTCCGTAAAGGAAATGTCTTCCGGATATTTTTGGTTGTCTTGCACCATTTCCTGCACATTGCCTGCGCCTAGTAATGACTGCCACTGCTCAAAGGAGAAATTTTTCACCTCATTCAGCAGGGATTCATAAATTTTGTTGTCGTATTCTTTATTTCCTATGCAGTTTGCCGTAAAGCTTTCCGGCGCCTGGGGCATTTTAATATAGCTTTCCTTATATTCCGTATTTGTACTTAAATAGGCAAAAATCTTTTCATTTTCCTCCTGGGTAAAGGCAATTCTGCGGTAGAATTTTGCGCCTGTTTTGGAGATCAGCTGGATATCGGAATAGTAATACCGGCTGTAGCTGTAGGAACCCATGGTGTTGCCGTTGGCCACCGTACGGTTATAGGCGTCCTCTACCATTTTGCAGATTGCCGCATCGTCGATGACGATATCCTTGATCATCAGGCTTTCATAGGTGGGTGTCTCGGTGGAGATCTCAACCAGCTGTTCGCTGTTGCGAAATCCGGAGACTTCGATTTTTTTGCCTTTAAGGACCTGACAAGAGGCAAAAATACCTACAAAAATCATAATGTTAAGGAGAACCAACGCTGCCAGGGAAACCGTTGCCCGCTTTAAGTTGCGCAGCTTGCGGGTGGTGATCAGCTCATAGGCGAAGCAGGCGATCACAGCAAGCCCATAAAGAAAGAGAATTGCAAGGGAAAATCCGTCGTTGATTAAAAGCATCAGCGGCAGAAGGGAAACGGCAAAGCCCACCGCGGTGCGGTAAATGTGCTGCAGCACAGGGTTCGGCGCGCTTTGCCCGGCGGCCTCACTTTTTCTTTTGTGGAACAGCAAAAGTCCAAGGCTCATTAAAACAAGGCCAAAGCACAGGGAATATATGCCCGCGCCGATGCTGGAATACCACCAGGAGATATCGTTGGAGGTAAAGGTGGAAAGTAGAATATCCGCCGGAATGCTGTATCGCAGGGAGCCGAATATCCCAAAGGAGTGCATGGTCATAAACGGCAGGAACGAACAGATTTGGTGGGTAAAGATAAACAGCAGCACCTTGGGCAGGAACAGAATCAGACCGAATACGATGACGCAGGGAAAGTACATGCCGGTAATACTTACCGCTATGGTAGCCGCGCCCGCGGTAACCAGACAGGCGGCAAGCGTGTTGAACAGCAGCAGAAGGATGCTGGCCAAATTAATATATAAAAAGCTGCTGGCAGCCGAAATCAGATAATATACCGGCAGGGAGAGAAGCGCCGGTACGGCGACTGCGACCAGCATCCAGGTCAGGGCACCGGATAGGGTGGAAAAATAGAGGCAGACCCGAGTGTGAGGGATGGAGTGATAGAAATCACTGCGGCTGCGCTGGGTTAAAAAGTTAAAGGCATTAAAAATCAGCAGCGGCGCCATTACATAAAAGGCAAGCATATAAAGTACATTGAAATTACTGCCGTCTATGGTCAGGATGCGGTCGTAGCCGACAATTTTTTCGGCCCGCTGAATATCGCTGAACGTGCTGATGCACTGGATAACGGAAAACATGAGGAACAGTACGGTAAAGATAATGCCGATGGCAAGCCCCTGACGCAGCGCCTCTTTATATAAATGCTTTGAAAATACTTTTTTCACAGTATCACTCCTTTTTAAGATATCATGTCTTTGAAGCAGTAGCCTAAGGCTTCCATTTCATAGATGAAAACTTCTTCCAGTGTAAGGGGAAGCACGTCGAGCAGCACGGGCGATTGCGCCTGGATCAGTTCCACCGTCTTATCCCGGTCGCCGCGGACGATGAAGGTGGCCACACTGCCCCTGGCCGAATAGGAAAGGATATCCAGCGCCGAGAACATTTCCCGTGAAAACGGCTTGTCAAAGCCTACCTGCAGTTTGAACAGCGTGGTTTTCAGATCCTGAATATCGCTTTCAAAAATGATGCCGCCCTTGTGCAGCAGCGAAAGCTGATCACAGGTATCCTCCAGCTCCCGCAGGGAATGGGAGGTAATGATTGCCGTGGCCTGCCGTTCCAGCACGTCGGTGGTGATCAGCTGCTTTACCACGTTGCGCATTACCGGATCCAGGCCGTCAAAGGTCTCGTCAAAAAAGATGTATTTGGGCCGGCAGGCAAGCGCCAGCAGCGTGGCGCCCTGGCGGCGCATTCCCTTGGAAAAGGTGTTGACCGGCGCCTTGGGGGAAAGGCCGAAGAGCTTGATCAGCTCGTGAAAGCGTTCAAAGGAAAAATCCGGGAACACCGCGGCATAGAGCTTTGCCATGCGGTTGAGGGATGAACCCGGCAGAAAGAAGAGCTCGTCGGGCACATAGGCAATTTTTGCCTTGGCGGCCGGATTTTCGTACACCGGCTCTCCGTCAAGCAGCACCTGTCCCTCGTCGGGCTTGTAAACGCCGGTAATCAGCCTTAAAAAGGTTGATTTTCCCGCGCCGTTGGAGCCGATAAGGCCGTAAATACAGCCGTCGGATATTTTGCAGGACATATTGTTCAGGGCCGTAAAGCTGCCAAATTTTTTTGTTACGTTATTTACCTGTATCATTCGGTTTCCTCCTTATAAAGTTGTTGTATCAGGGAAATCAGTTTTTCGGCGGGTACACCCGCCGCCTTATAATTTTTTACCTGCTGCAGAAATTCCGCAAAGCTTGCCGTAAGCTTTTGGGAGATGATGCTGTACGCGTCTTTGGAAATAAAGCAGCCTTTGCCCACCGCAGTGCATATGATGCCGCGCCGTTCCAGCTCGGTATAGGCTTTAGATACCGTGTTGGGGTTCAGGGCAAGCTCAAGAGACAGCGATCGTACGCTGGGCAGCTGCTCTTCGGGCTTCAGCAGTCCTTTTAGGATGCCTTCCTCGACCTGCTGAACGATCTGCTCGTAAATGGCAAGCCGGGAGCTCAGGTCAATGATGAACATAAATACCTCCTGTCCTAAGTGTACTATTAATAATAGTACATTGATGATAGCATGAAATGAATGTGTTGTCAAGATGCAAAATAAAAATTTTTTATAGAAAAAACGATTTTCTTGTCAAAATTTTTGGGGAGCAAACAAAGAAAAGAATCATTTTTCCGGAAGAGTGGGGGCGCTGTGCAAAGCTTCTGAGGAAGCTGTTTCGTAGATATGGCTGTTGTTATGTGTTTTATAAAATGAATTTTTATAAATTCAGTTATCAATTTGTTTTCTGAGGAAGATGCGGCACGAACTTTATCGGCAGGATTTTTGATATAACATGTTTGCTTTCGGAAAAGATCTTGTTTTTTTATGAGAATTGCTTGACAAAAATACATATATGCTGCATAATTATTCATATAATACAAAAAGAAGAGGTTCCCTATGGTTCAAGTTTTTATCGACGGTAAAGAAGGCACCACCGGCCTTCGGATTTTTGACCGCTTAGCCGGGCGGAAAGATATTGCCCTGCTTACGTTAGAGGAAGAAAGGCGCAAGGATCCCGCGGCCAGAAAAGAAATGTTAAACCGCTGTGATATCGCCTTTTTGTGCCTGCCGGACGACGCCGCCAAAGAAGCGGTATCCCTGATTAAAAACGAGCACACGCGCGTAATTGACGCTTCCACCGCGCACCGCACGCTCCCCGGTTGGCAATACGGCTTTCCGGAATTATTTGAAAACGGCTTTGCCAAGGTAAAAAACGCGCCGCGCGTAGCCGTTCCCGGCTGCCATGCCAGCGGCTTTATCGCCCTGATATATCCGCTGATACAAGCAGGCTTTTTGGAAAAAGACGCGCTGCTTACCTGCCACTCGCTTACCGGTTATTCCGGCGGCGGCAAAAAAATGATTGCCGAGTATGAGGCAGAAGGGCGCAGCCGCCTGCTGGACGCACCGCGGCAGTACGGCCTTAAGCAGCAGCATAAGCATTTAAAGGAAATGCAGGCTGTATGCGGTCTGGACAGCGCGCCGGCTTTCTGCCCGATTGTAGCCCCGTTTTACAGCGGTATGCTGGTAACGGTTCCGCTATTTGCCAAGCAAATAAAAAAGGGCACAATGGAGGATATCCGCCGCCTGTACGCCGCGCGTTATAACGGCCCCCTGGTTCGCTACTGTGAAAACAGCGATGAAGCCGGCTTTCTTTCCAGCAATGCAAGGCAGGGCAGCGACGCAATGGAGATTTCCGTTTTCGGTAGCGGAGAACGGCTGCTGCTGACGGCGCGCTACGATAACTTAGGCAAAGGCGCCTCCGGCGCGGCCGTAGAATGTATGAATATCATGCTCGGATGCGATCCCTTAACCGGGCTTGAAATATAAGGAGTTTTTATGGAACAGATACAAGGCGGCGTTTGCGCCGCAAAAGGCTTTACGGCCGCGGGCATCCACTGCGGCATCCGCAAAAATAAAACGAAAAAAGATTTGGCGCTGATTTACACGCCCCAGAAAGCGGCCGCGGCGGCCGTATATACCACGAATTTAGTAAAAGGTGCGCCGATAACGGTAACCAAAGCCAATATTGCCGACGGCTTTGCCCAGGCTATGCTGTGCAACAGCGGCAACGCCAACACCTGCAACGCGGACGGCGTTGAAATTGCCGAAAAAATGTGCGCGCTTTTGGCAGAGGAATTAAAAATTTCCGCCAAGGACGTAATCGTAGCCTCCACGGGCGTAATCGGCCAGCGGCTGGATATCGCGCCGATCGCCGGCGGAATCCCCGTTTTGGTAAAAGCTTTGGGCAATTTCAGCCGAGACGCGGCCGAGGGCATTATGACCACCGACACAAAGCTGAAAGAAATTGCCTTCTCTTTTGAAGCCGGCGGCAAAACCTGCCGCATCGGCGGCATTGCCAAGGGTTCAGGGATGATTCACCCCAACATGGCCACGATGCTGGTGTTTATCACAACCGACGTTGCCATTGCGCCGGTGCTGCTGCAAAAGGCCTTGCAGGAGGATGTAAAAACCTCCTTCAACCGCGTTAGTGTAGACGGCGATACCTCCACCAACGATATGGTCTCCATCCTGGCCAACGGCCTGGCTGAAAATACAAAAATCGAAAGCGAAGGCCCGGATTACGAGGCGTTCTGTAAGGCGCTTCATGCGGTAACGGTTTACCTTTGCCGGATGATTGCCCGGGACGGCGAGGGCGCTACCAAACTGTTAGAATGCAAGGTTTCCGGCGCCAAGGACGAAGCCCAGGCCGAAACCGTAGCCAAAAGCGTCATCTGCTCTTCGCTGTTTAAGGCCGCCATGTTCGGCAGCGACGCCAACTGGGGCCGGGTGCTCTGCGCCATTGGCTACAGCGGCGCCAACGTGGACGTAAACTGCATCGATGTTTCCTTTGCCTCTAAAAAAGGCCGCATCGACGTATGCCAAAACGGCGCGGGCATTGAATTTTCCGAAAGTACGGCTAAGGAAATTCTTTTGGAAGAAGAAATCGAAGTGCTGATTGATTTAAAAGCCGGCCCTGCTTCCGCTACGGCCTGGGGCTGTGATTTAACCTATGACTATGTAAAAATTAACGGCGACTATCGCACCTGAAAAGAGGATAAAAAAATGAAACTGACCAGCAGCCAGCAGGCAGAAGTACTTGTACACGCCCTGCCGTATATTCAAAAATACTATAATAAAATCATCGTCGTAAAATACGGCGGCAACGCTATGATAAACGAGGATTTGAAAAAAGCCGTAATGGGCGATATTGTGCTAATGTCACTAATCGGCATCAAAGTAGTGCTTGTGCACGGCGGTGGGCCGGAAATTACCGATATGTTAGCGCGCGTAGGCAAAAAAACCGAATTTGTGGACGGCCTGCGCGTAACCGATGAGGAAACCGCCGAAATTGTGCAGATGGTTTTGGCCGGAAAAATCAATAAAAATTTAGTAAACTTGATTCAAAACACCGGGGGCAAGGCCATCGGCCTTTCGGGTATGGACGGCCACCTGATTGAAGCTAAAGTAAAGGACGAACGCCTGGGCCTGGTGGGCGATATCACCAATATTAACGTAGAGCCGATTTTAGACGTGCTGGATAAAGGCTATATTCCGGTGGTATCCACCGTGGGCTGCGACAGGGATGGCCGCAGCTACAACATCAACGCCGATATCGCCGCTTCCATCATCGCCGGCAAATTAAAGGCCGAAAGCTTTATTTCCATGACGGATATCAAGGGCATTTTAAGGGATAAGGACGATCCGGATTCCTTAATTTCCAAAATTTACGTAAGCGATACCCCCCAGCTGATGAGCGAGGGCATTATCTCGGGAGGAATGATTCCCAAAATTCAGTACTGCACCGAGGCCATCCGCATGGGCGTGGCCCGGGCGTTTATTATCGACGGGCGCGTTCCCCACTCCATTTTAATTGAAACGCTTACCGACGAAGGCATCGGCACTATGTTTTTAAGGGGTTAAACGATGAATACACAGCAGCTTGACCAATGCTTTGTGGAAAATACCTACGGCCGGTTTCCCATTACGCTGGTATCGGGCAAAGGCGCAAAGCTTTTGGATGAAAACGGAAAAGAATATATTGATTTAGGCAGCGGCATTGCCGTGAACACGTTCGGCGCCGCGGATGAGGCATGGAAAAACGCCGTCTGCGCGCAGCTGGAGCGGCTGGCCCACGCCTCCAACCTGTATTATACGGAGCCGTGTGCACGTCTGGCCGCCCTGTTATGCGAAAAAACAGGCATGAAAAAAGTATTTTTCGGCAATTCCGGCGCCGAAGCCAACGAATGCGCGATAAAAGCCGCCCGCAAATGGGGGCACGACCATAAGGGCGAAGGGTATGATACAATCGTCACGCTGAAAAACAGCTTTCATGGCCGCACCATCGCCACGCTGGCAGCCACCGGACAGGATTCCTTTCATACGGATTTCGGCCCGCTGCCGGAGGGCTTTGTATATGCCCAAGCCAATGCCTGCGCGGACTTAGAGAAAAAGATAAAGGAAAATAAATGCTGCGCGGTTATGATGGAGCTGATTCAAGGCGAAGGCGGCGTACTGCCCTTAACCGAAGAATTTGTACATTTTGCCCGCCGCATTACGCAGGAAAACGACCTTTTGCTGATTTTAGACGAAGTGCAGACCGGCAACGGCCGCACCGGAAAGCTTTATGGCTATATGCACTATGGCATCATGCCCGATATCCTTACCACAGCGAAGGGCTTGGGCGGCGGCCTGCCCATCGGCGCCTGTCTGCTGGGTGAAAAAGCCTCCGGCGTGCTTACGGCCGGAAAGCACGGTTCCACTTTTGGCGGAAATCCCGCGGTATGCGCGGGCGCGCTGAGCATTTTAGAGCGGCTTGACGACGCCTTGCTTGCAGGCGTAGAAAAAAAATCCGCCTATATCCTTTCGCAGCTGCAAAACGCCGCAGGCGTAAAAAGCATTACCGGCATAGGCCTGATGCTTGGTATTACCCCGATAAAGCCGGCAAAGGAAGTTATATCCGCGTGCCTGGCGCGCGGCGTGCTGGTGCTTTCGGCCAAGGATAAAATCCGCCTGCTGCCGCCCTTGAATATCGAAGACGCGCTTTTGGAAAAAGCAATCAATATTTTAAAAGAGGAGCTTGCCTGATGAAACATTTATTAAAACTGATGGACCTTTCCCAAAAAGAAATTATTGAAATTTTAAACACGGCCGACCAGCTGAAATACGAAAAAAAGAACGGCATCGAGCATCACCTGCTAAAGGGAAAAACGCTGGGCATGATTTTTCAAAAATCCTCCACCCGCACGCGTGTTTCCTTTGAAGCGGGCATGTATGATTTAGGCGGTTCGGCGCTGTTTTTAAGCTCTCGCGACCTGCAAATTGGCCGGGGCGAGCCGGTAGAGGACACCGCCCGCGTGCTTTCAAGGTACTTGGACGCCATTATGATCCGCACTTTTGAGCAAAAAGAGGTGGAGGATTTAGCTAAGTACGGCAGCATTCCGATCATCAACGGCCTTACCGACTACTGCCACCCCTGCCAGGTGCTGGCCGACCTGATGACGGTGCGGGAATATAAAAAGAGCTTTTCAGGCCGCAAGATGTGCTTTATCGGCGACGGCAACAATATGGCAAACAGCCTGATTGTAGGCGGCATCAAGGTAGGTATGGAGGTTTCTGTTGCCTGCCCCGAAAGCCACCGGCCGGATGAAGCTATTATGGCCTGGGCCAAGGAAAACGGCAAATTTACCTGCACGCCGGACGTACTGGAGGCCGCAAAGGACGCCGACGTGCTGTTTACCGACGTATGGGCCTCCATGGGCCAGGAAGACGAGGCCGAAAAAAGAAAAGAAATTTTTGCCGGCTACTGCATTGACCAAACCGTAATGAATGCCGCTAAGCCCGACGCCTTGGTGCAGCACTGCCTGCCTGCCCACCGCGGCGAAGAAATTACGGCCGAAGTTTTTGAGGCCCACGCAAATGAGATTTTTGACGAAGCTGAAAATCGGCTTCATGCGCAAAAAGCTGTGCTGGTAAAGCTGCTGGCGGATGAGGCGTGCGAATGAAAAAAGCGTATCTTGTACTGGGCGGCGGCCAGGTGTTTGAAGGCTTCAGCTTTGGCTTTGAGGGGGAAGCGCTGGGCGAGCTGGTATTTGCCACCGGTATGTGCGGATATCTGGAAACGCTTACCGATCCCAGCTATTACGGGCAGATTGTGCTGCAGACCTTTCCCTTGATCGGCAACTACGGCGTGATGGAAGAGGATTTTGAGGGGATTCCCTGTGTCCGGGGATATGTGGCGCGGGAATTTTGTGATTTTCCCTCTAATTTCAGAAGCGGTGGCACGCTTTCGGATTTTTTGAAAAAACATAAAATTCCTGCGGTCTGCGGCGTCGATACACGGGAGGTTACCCGCATTATCCGCGAATACGGCGTAGTAAACGCGCGTATCTGCTTCCAAAAATCCGAAAGCTTAGAGGAGATCAATGCTTACCGCGTTTCCGGCGCAGTGAAAGCGGTAAGCCGAAAGGAAAAAGCGGTGTTCCCTGCGACGGACAGGGAACGCTTTTCAGTTGCACTGATCGATTACGGCGCAAAGCAAAATATTATTCGCAGCCTGCAGCAGCGCGGCTGTCGTGTCACTGTGTTTCCACATGATGTGAAGGCGGAGGAGCTTTTGGATTTTGACGGCGTTATGCTTTCCAACGGTCCTGGAGATCCGCAGGAGAATGCCTTTGAAATTCAGCAGCTCCGGCAGATTTTGGGCAAGCTGCCGGTGTTCGGCATTTGCCTGGGGCATCAGCTGCTGGCGCTGGCCTTTGGGGGAGATACGGTAAAGCTCAAGTATGGCCATCGGGGGGTAAACCAGCCGGTAAAAGAGGTAAACGGCACGCGTACCTATATCACCAGCCAGAACCACGGATATGCGGTTGTACCGCAAAAGCTCACCGGTAAGGGTGAGGTGAGCTTTGTGAACGCCAATGACGGCACCTGCGAGGGGATCGATTACCCGGCATATAACGCTTTTTCGGTGCAGTTCCATCCTGAAGCCTGTGCAGGGCCGAGAGATACCGCGTTTTTGTTTGATAAATTTATTTCGCTGATGGAGAAAAACAATGCCGATTGATAAGAGTATAAAAAAGGTAATGGTAATAGGCTCCGGGCCTATCGTAATCGGGCAGGCGGCAGAATTTGATTACGCCGGCGCTCAGGCATGCCGCGTCCTGAAGGACGCGGGCATTAATGTAGTGCTGGTCAACTCTAACCCCGCCACAATTATGACCGACCGCGCTCTGGCGGATGAAATTTATTTGGAGCCTCTGACTGCACGTACCGTAAAGCGCATTATTCAAAAGGAAAAGCCCGATAGCCTTCTGGCGGGGCTTGGCGGTCAGACGGGACTTACGATTGCCATGCAGCTTTCCAAGGAGGGCTTTTTGCAAAAGCAGGGCGTCCGTCTGCTGGGTACCGACGCCGCGGCGATTGATAAAGCCGAGGACCGGCAGCTGTTTAAGGATACGATGGACGCTCTCGGCCAGCCGACGATTCCTTCCCAAACCGTAACTGATGTAGATGCCGCGCTTGCGGCGGCTGAAGCGATCGGCTATCCTGTGATTGTACGGCCTGCTTTTACCTTAGGCGGCGCCGGAGGAGGCGTAGCCTACAGCAGGGAGGAGCTGGCGGTGATTGCCCGCACGGGCTTGGATATGTCTCCTATTACGCAGATTTTAGTAGAAAAATTCATCTTCGGCTGGAAGGAGATCGAGTTTGAAACCATGCGCGACAGCGCCGGCAACTGTATTGCCGTATGCAGTATGGAGAATTTTGACCCCGTAGGCGTGCATACGGGCGACAGCATCGTGGCCGCGCCGGCGCTTACGCTTTCGGATAAAGAATATCAGATGCTGCGGACGGCTTCTTTGGATATTATTTCGGCGCTGGGCATTGTGGGCGGCTGCAACTGTCAGTTCGCCTTAAACCCCAATAGTTTTGAATACGCAGTCATTGAAGTCAACCCACGGGTATCGCGTTCTTCCGCTTTGGCAAGCAAGGCCACGGGTTATCCCATTGCCAAGGTTACGACAAAAATTGCTTTGGGTATGACGCTGGAGGAGATTAAAAACGATATCACCGGCAAAACCTGCGCCTGCTTTGAACCCGCGCTGGACTATGTAGTGGTAAAGTTGCCCAAATGGCCGTTTGATAAATTTGTAAACGCCTCGCGCACGCTGGGTACGCAGATGAAGGCCACCGGCGAGGTGATGAGCATCGCCTCCTCCTTTGAAGCGGCGATTATGAAGGCGGTACGCGGCGCCGAGATTTCCCAGGAAACGCTGAACCGCCCCTATACGGGGGAGGAGGATATCCTGACGCGGCTGAAACGAATTGACGATCTGCGCCTTTTTACTGTGTTTGAAGCGTTAAAAAGCGGCGTGGATATCGATACCGTGTTTGAACTTACGCGCATTGACCGCTGGTTTTTGGCCAAACTGCTGCACTTGGCTGAGTTTGAAAAGCAAATCAGCGGCCGCGCCCTGACCCGGGAGGAATATAAGGAGGCCAAGCGCCTGGGCTATACCGATAAGGCGCTTATGCAGCTGACGGGCCGAAAGCCGGCGTTTTGCATGGAGGCTTCCTATAAAATGGTGGATACCTGCGCCGCTGAATTTGACGCCGAAACCCCATATTTTTACGCCTCCTATGACGCCTTCTGCGATTCCCGCCGGTTCCCCCGCAGCGGCAAGCCCGTGATTTTAGTATTGGGCTCCGGCCCCATCCGCATCGGACAGGGCATTGAGTTCGACTATTCCTCCGTGCACTGCGTGCGGACGCTGAAGGAGCTGGGCTACGAGGTTGCCATTATCAACAATAACCCCGAAACCGTTTCCACCGACTATGATACCGCCGACCGGCTTTATTTTGAGCCGCTGACCCCGGAGGACGTTATGAACGTGATCCGCGCGGAAAATCCGGTGGGCGTGGTGGTGGCTTTCGGCGGGCAGACGGCCATTAAGCTGACCGGATTTTTAGATGAAAGCGGAATTCCCATTCTCGGAACCTCCGCCGACGGTATTGATACCGCCGAGGACCGCGAACGGTTTGACGCGCTCCTGGAAAAATTCGATATCCGCCGGCCCAAGGGCAAGAGCGTGATGACGCTTTTGCAGGCGCTGGAGGCGGCAAACAGCCTGGGCTATCCGGTTCTGCTACGGCCTTCGTACGTAATCGGCGGACAGAACATGTCGATTGCGCACAACGACGCCGACGTAAAACGGTATATGGAAATTATTCTCTCCGGCGGCATTGAGAACCCGGTTCTGGTGGACAAATATATGGCCGGCACCGAGCTGGAGGTAGATGTGATCTCCGACGGGCAAAAGGTTCTGATCCCCGGCATTATGGAGCATGTGGAGCGTGCAGGCGTGCACAGCGGCGATTCCATTGCCGTGTATCCGCCCTACAATCTAAGCGATAAAATGCTGCAGAAGGTAGTGGAATGTTCTCAAAAACTGGCGCTATCCTTAGGGACCAGGGGATTGGTAAACATCCAGTATTTAATTTATGAAAACGAGTTATATGTTATCGAGGTCAATCCCCGTGCGTCGCGCACGGTGCCCTATATCAGCAAGGTGACCGGCGTTCCCATGGTGGAGCTGGCCTCCCGCGTAATGACGGGGCAGGCGCTGGAGGATCTGGGCTACGGGGAAGGCCTGTACCGCACGCCGCCGTATTTTGCGGTAAAGGTGCCGGTATTCTCCTTTGAAAAGCTGCAGGACGTCAACTCCGTGCTCGGACCGGAGATGAAATCCACCGGCGAGGTTCTGGGAATCGGCAAAACAACGGCGGAGGCGCTGTTTAAAGGCCTGACCGCTGCGGGCTTCCAAATGCCGGCCGGCGGGGAGGAGACGGGCGTATTTATCAGCGTTGACGAGCATGACTATCTTGACGCGGTTTCCGTTGCGAAAAAGCTGGACGATCTGGGAATGCGCATCTATGCCACCCCCGGTACGGCTGCGGCGATTCGTCCGCTGGGCATTGATGTTATTACGCTCAAAGGCATGGATTGCCATGAGGATAAATTCCGGCTGATGGAGGAGGGGAAGATCCGCTATATTATCTATACCGGCGCGCTGTATGATGCTACCATGGGCGATTATATGGCCCTGCACCGGCGGGCGCTGCAGCTTTCTGTTGCCTGCCTTACCTCCCTGGATACCGCAAACGCATTGGCGGATATTATCGCCAGCCGATTCAATGAGGAAAATACCGAGCTGGTGGATATCAATCATATGCGCAGCCAAAGAAGCCGCTATGCATTTGCAAAAATGGAAAGTGCGGGGGACGATTATATTTTCTTTGATAACCGCGACGGCCGTATTACGTGCCCGGAATCCCTGTGCGTTTCCCTGTGCAGCCGTCACTACGGCATCGGCGGCGACGGTATTGTGCTGATTGAGGAATCCTCTTCTGCCGATGCCAAAATGCGTATTTTCAATTTGGACGGCTCCGAGGGAAAGATGGCCGGAAATGCAATCCGCTGTGTGGCCAAACTGCTGTTTGACAGGAACATTGTAAAAAAAGAGCATATGAAGATAGAAACCGCCAGCGGAATAAAGGAAGTTACGGTATTTGTGGCAAATAATCTTGTAACCTCCGCTGCGGTGAATATGGGGGCGGCCGGTTTTGCTGTCAGAGATCTGCCGGCGCTGCTGCCCTGTGAGGAGGCGGTTGATTATCCCGTTCAGATTGCCGGCCGGGATTATCGGATTACCTGCGTTTCCATGGGAAATCCTCACTGTGTGGTATTTTGCGACCGGTTGGACATTCTGGATATCAACGCGCTGGGTCCCCGGTTTGAAAACGCACCGATCTTTCCGGAGCGCGTCAATACGGAATTTGTGCGCGTGGTGAATGCGACTACGCTGAAAATCCGGGTGTTTGAACGAGGAAACGGCGAAACCTATGCCTGCGGCACGGGCGCCTGTGCCGCGGTGGCGGCTGCGGTAAAAAACGGTTATTGCAAAAAAGACGAGGATATTACCGTAAAGGTCAAGGGCGGGGAATTGATTGTGCATTATACGGATGAAACCGTATATTTGACCGGCAGTGCGCACCTGGTGTTTGAAGGCAGCTTTGAATATTAAAAGGAAACGTCCGCTTTTTTAAAGTGGACGTTTTTTTGTGACGGCGGGGCGCAAAAAAGCGGGAAAAAAATCCCGCCCCTGCGGCGGGATGCGGTTATTTTACGATAGAACCTTCCTTTACGCCGAAGGCCGCGTTACTTTCATCCGTATCAATGTGCATGGCAAGGGCGAACTTTTCGCTTACACGGACTACCACATCTTCAAAAATGCAGGAGCGTACGGCACTTTCCGCTTTTACGGAAACAATCTGCTTGTCCGCAACGCCGAAGGTCTCGGCGTCGGCAGGCGTCATATGAATATGGCGCTTGGCGACGATAACGCCCTGGGAAATTTCAATTTCGCCGCAGGGCCCTACAATGCGGCAGCCCGGCGTACCGGCGATATCGCCCGATTCCCGGATATCAATACCCAGACCGATGGAGCGGGCGTCGGTAGCGGAAAGCTCTACCTGGGTGGCAGAACGGACGGGACCTAAAATACTGACGCCAGCCAGCTCTTTTTTGGGGCCGACGATCGTTACCCGTTCCTCACAGGCAAACTGACCCGGCTGGGAAAGATCTTTTTTGGGAGTAAGGGCATGACCCTCTCCGAATAAAACTGCAAGATGCTCTTCCGTTACATGGATGTGGCGTGCAGAGGTTTCGATGATAAATTTGTTCATTTTCTTATTTCCTTTCCGTATCATAATTTTATTCTATAACAAAAGCAATATTTTGGCAATGGATTTTTAGGCCCCGGGAAGCATCGTAAAGATGAAGCAGCCGGTATTATCCGGAGAAACTGTGAGGGAACGAATATGCTCGGGCAGCTGAAAGCGGTCGCCTCTTTGGCGGGAAATCCAGTATCCGCAGGAGGCATAGAGGACGTTTTCCTCCATCTGCAGAATGTATTCCTCCAGCGTAAGGCGGTTTTTATACATGATTTCCGCGTGCGGCTGTCCGGTATACCGGATATGCCAAGGCTCATAGCCGATGCCGGTGACGGCCGTTTTATCAAAGGGATACCGCATAATAAAGCCATAGCGCCAGCCCTCCAGGTTCACAAAACGCCCGGCGTCGGTTTTAGGAAAGGCGCTGCCTGCAAAGTAGGGGACGTATACATCCAGAGCCAAACCAGCCTGATGCTCGCTGGCTCCCGGGCGGGCAACAAAGCCCTCTATGCCCTCGGTATCCTTCTGTTCTTCCTCCGTGCGGAAGGAGCTTTTGATCAGCAGCTTTTTTTTATATTTCTGCAGGATATCCGCGGAAAGCTGTGCGTAGGATGAAATGGCGCAGGCATTCATGATAACCCCTGTATCTTTGTATTCTGCAATTGCCGGAGTGAAATCGTCAGGCAGGAGAAAGTCTTCGTTAATCAGCATCAGCGCCTGATTGAAGGTACAATTTTCTGCCTGGCAAAGCTGTGCAAGCGAATATTCCCGCAGGGGAAGCTCAACGGATTCAAACACAGCCTTTTTCCGTTTTACCGTAGTCTGGACCAGAACCAGATCGATGTCCGGATGCAGCCGTAAAACCAGAAGCACCGCGGAAGAGAGCGTCACCAGCACGGTAAGCAATATGGCTGTAATGCGTAAAAGCTTTAGCTTCAAGTTCTTTTGCTGAAGAAACAGGCTCCAGCTCTCCTTTCTGGTGATTTTTTTCGCTTTAAGTAAAAAGCGGATATTTTCATTTTACTACACAAGCCGGATTTGAGCAACCGGATTTTTGCTCTGGAACCGCTGCGGTGTTTTTCGTAAAAAACGGCGGACTGCGGTTTATCTTCCTTTTCAAAGGAAAAGAATTATGATACAATAAAGGCAATCAAGCAGGAGGGATGACGAATGATAGGAATTGTAACCGGTGCATCTTCGGGAATGGGCAGGGAATTTGTGCTTGCCCTGGCAAAAAACGAAGGGTTGGAGGAAATATGGGTGATCGCGCGCCGTACGCAGCGTTTGGAAGAATTGCAAAAGGAGCTTTCCCTGCCGCTGCGGGTTATTTCCGCTGATCTGACCCGGGAAGAGAGTCTAAAAGAGTATGCGCTGCTGCTCAGGAGTGAAAAGCCGGAGGTAAAAATTCTGGTCAATTGCGCCGGGTACGGTAAGTTCGGACACACGGATGTCATTCCGCCGGAGGAGAGCCAGGGAATGATTGATTTAAACTGCAGCGCACTGGTAAATGTGACCCAGTGCACTCTGCCGTATATGGCAAGGGGCGGGCATATTGTGCAGTTGGGGTCGCTTTCGGCTTTTCAGCCGGTGCCGTATTTAACCGTATACGCGGCAACCAAGGCCTTTGTGCTCAGCTATTCCCGGGGTTTGAATGCCGAGCTTAGGGGCCGGGGCGTACATGTTATGGCCGTTTGTCCCGGGTGGGTGGAAACGGAATTTTTCAGCCGCGCGGAAACCACCGACGACAAGGCTGTTACGTATTTTAATAAAATTTATAAGGCCTCCGATGTGGTGGCAACGGCAATCAGGGATATGCACAGGGGAAAGCAGGTTTCCGTTCACGGCTTCCGTATCCGGTGTCAGGTGCTGCTGGTAAAGCTGCTGCCGCATAGCCTGGTGATGAAAATCTGGCTCAGGCAGCAGGGGCATGCGGGAAATGAAAAATAAAATGGGTCTGCCGCCGGAGATTGCGCGGCAGCTGCAAAATAAAGAATATACGGCGGATACTGTGGGAAAATCGGGCGCGGAGGTTCTTTTGTATGAGCATGCCGTGCTGAAAATCGAGGATTGTACCCAAGAGAGCAAACGGGAACGGGATATGCTGTGCTGGCTTTCTCAAAAACTTCCGGTGCCGCGCGTGCTGGCCTGGGCCGAGGAAGAGGGAAAAAGCTATCTGCTTATGAGCCGTTTGCAGGGGAAAATGGCCTGCAGTCCAGAATATTTGCAGGAGCCGGAAAGATTAACGCGGCTGCTGGCGGAAGCACTTCAGCTGCTGTGGAGCGTGCCCGTCGGGGGATGCCCGTACGTGAATACCGCCGAAGAAAAGCTGGCGCTGGCTGAACAGCGTGTGAAAACAGGTCTGTGCGATACGCAGGATACGGAACCGGGGACTTACGGAGCGGACGGCTTTTCGGGACCGGAGGAACTGCTGACATGGCTGAAAGCGCATAAGCCCCGCGAAAAGCTGGTGCTGTCGCACGGAGATTTTTGTCTGCCGAATCTCTTTTTTTCAGGGGATCGTCTGGAGGGCTTTCTTGACGTCGGGCGCAGCGGTCTGGCGGATCCGTATCAGGATATTGCGCTCTGCTGGCGCAGCCTGCGGGATAATGCGGCCGGGCGCTGGGGCGGATCGGTGTATCCTTTTGATGAAACGCTTTTGTTTTCCGTTCTGCATATAAGACCGGATTTTGAAAAGCTGCGGTATTATATCCTGCTGGATGAGCTCTTTTAAAGCGCTTGTTTCGCTGAGAAAAGGCCGTGCACAGAGCCGTATACTTTGTTCGGGAGGCTGCATTTTCTTTTTTTCCCGTCGTCTGTGAGCGCCGCGTTTCAAAGCATCTGTATCTGTTACGGATGAATGCAGCCTCGGCTTGCGGCTTCATACATCGTTTTATTGCTGAAATACATAAAAAAACAGCGGAAATGCATTTCCGCTGTTTTTGTCTTTATTCTCGCTTATTTAATA
>CAJMLN010000010.1 GCA_905214315.1 uncultured bacterium
GGCTCAGATCTACTTTATCCTCGTCATACTCCACAACGGCAATCGCCGCCTTGTTATTTTCCCATATCTGGGATATGCGCGGGCTGTCCATGGGTACCAAAGCCGAGCTGTACGACATTCAGTGCGCCGCCTGTATGGTAATCCGCCTGTACGAACAGCCCAAAGCTCGAATTCCCGACAGAGCCGCCGCTCTTGCTTATGGAAAAAGCTTTGATCCTGCGGCATGGAACACAGCGCTCCGCGGGCTTTTGGGCAGCGGTGCCGAAGCTATAATTGCTTTAGAAGAAAAAGAGTACAAGTACAGTTTGCCCGAGCATCAGAAATGACTGGAGCAGATTCTTTCCCTATGGCCCAAGCTGCAGGCTATCATGGAATAAGAGCTGCCCCCCAGTAAAGAACTGGCCGCGCTTTTTGACGCGCTGAATCTGCCCAAGCATGCAAAAGAAATCGGCTTAGAGGAAAACCTCGAGCTTGTTTTTATGGCCACCGAAGATATCCGGAATATATACTCTCACGGCTGCTTTGGAATCTTGGCCTGCTGGAGGAATTTGCTCAAAAGCTCAAAGACTCTCTTTAACAGAAAACGGACGGGATTTTTCCCGTCCGTTTTTATTCCACATCCAGCCTCGGTGGAACATCCAACTCCTCGGAGACATACCGTCCGTTTTTTTTGCGCTGCCGCACGCATTCAGAAAGCAAATATTCAATCTGTCCGTTTACCGAACGGAAATCATCCTCCGCCCAGGCAGCTATGGCGTTATACAGCTTTTCCGAAAGCCGCAGCGGCACCTGTTTCTTTTCCCCGGCCATAAGGCATCAATACAAGCTGCCGGAATTTACGACAGGCTGCGCGTCATGATTGCCGCAGAGCACTACCAGCAAGTTGGATACCATAGCCGCTTTCCGTTCGTCATCCAGCTCCACCACCTGGTTATGGCGCAGACGCTCCAGAGCCATTTCAACCATACCCACCGCACCGTCAACGATCATCTTTCTGGCATCGATAATTGCAGAAGCCTGCTGCCGCTGCAGCATAACCGCCGCGATTTCCGGTGCGTAGGCGAGGTAGGTAATACGCGCCTCTATAATCTCCAACCCTGCCTGCTCCACTTTTTGCTGAATTTCATCCCGAATACGTGAAGCCACAATCTCACTGGAGCCACGAAGGCTTCCTTCGTCTGCAATTCCATCACCAGTAGTATCCACATTCGGCGCAATATCATAGGGATAAATCCGCACAATGTTCCGCAGAGCGCTGTCACATTGCAACGAAAGATACTCCTTAAAATTATCTACATGAAACACAGCTTTAGCCGTATCCACGACCCGCCAGGTGACCGCAATGCCGATTTCCACTGGATTTCCCAGGCAATCGTTGATCTTTTGCCGGTTGTTATTCAGCGTCATAATTTTCAGTGAGATCTTGCGACTTATATTTTCTGCCGAAGGCGCCGAAGAACCCGTATACACCACCGCATTTTTAGGGCTGCTGTCTACATCGCCGCTTTGATTCAGCCTTGTTTTCGCCGCGGGATTCACACTGGCACAGAAGGGATTGACAAAATAAAAGCCCTCACTTTTCAGCGTACCCACATATTTGCCAAATAACGTAAGAACCAGTGCTTCCTGCGGTTTTAATACTTTCAGCCCACAGAACGGAATCCAGCCAAAGCTGACCCACAAAATTCCTAACACAAACAACACCACTCCTACAGCCTGCTCCATCCACAATCCGCCCATAATCAATAGTCCAATCCCCAGCAGATACAGTACTGATATCAGGAGCAATGCCTGCATACCATTCTTCTTATTATTCAAAACAATTTCTTTCATTCCATCCACCTCTTTATTATTTTGATATTAAAATGATATCATATAAATATTGTTTTGTCAATATATAAACAAAAAAATTTATTCTTCAATATTGTTTACTCCGGCACTGCCGCAAATAAAAAAAGCCGTCAAGTAACGGCTTTTCTCTGTTGGCTATTCTGATTTTTTTGAAAGCTTGCAATATAAGATACCGGATAATTCCCGGATTCCCCATTATACATAATACTGATAATAATTTCATCCGGCATATTGGAGGCATAAAATACACCGTTAATACTGGAAGCTTCCACCGTCGTTTCTCCGGTTTGAATGTCATAGCGATTGATCTGATAATAAAACTCCTCATCTCCAGTTTCCAATATATAATACACCGCGCTGTTGTCACTGGAAATAAAAAATTCACTGGTAACAATATCCGCCAACACAAGTGTACTCTCTCCGCTGGAAATATCAACCAAATTCAAATCGCACACGGCGGTTTCATAATCTTCAGTAATGACCGCTATTTTACTGCCGTCATTTGAAAGAGAAAACACAGCTCCTTTTTGTATTACGTTAATCTGATCAGTCGTAAGTTCATGCTGTACCACAACCTCCCATTCCTCCACAACGTCACAATAGTATAGATATCCGTTATGATAAGAAAGATCTGACTCCACAATAATCTCAGCATCCAGAACCCTGACCTCGCCAGTAGTAACGTCGTATTCCTTTAAAGAATACATGCTGTTCCCGCTGATAACATATAGCTTGGAGCCATCATCGTTCAAAGCAATTCCCAAAATCATCTCACCCAGCGGCGGTTCTTCTTCTCCCTGGCCGCCAATAACCGTAATATTTCCTGTATCGGCACGATAAATACTGCAAAGCTCAATATCTCCGGCACGTTCAATATAAGCCAGCGTACTGCCATCAGCCGAATATACCGCTTTAATGACTGTAGCAAGCTGCGTATCAAACAAAAGATGCCGTGCTCCGGCCTTATCCGCTGTGTACAGGCGGTCCATCTCATCTTCTGTTTTTACAAAAAGCGCAGTACTGCTTCCGGGAATCCAGCAAAGAAATCGCGCATCCGCAAAAAAGAGCGGTAAGCTGGTTTTAGCACCGTCAATACTCAGAATAGACTCATTCAAAAGCGCGGCAGAATCTGTATTTTCACTATACTTAGGCAACTCCCCAAAGGCAAGCTCTACAAGGCGGAGCTCTTCTCCCTCCAGCACACCGGTCAGCAGCTCATCCATTTTTTGCTGCGCGTCTTCCCGGCTTTTACATTTTTCGCTGATCATTAAAACGCTGATATTATCATCACAAAGCGTAGGCGTAAAACCACAAGCCGGCATTTCTCCAGCCTGATACTCATAATAGAGATCTGCCAGAAGATACCAGCCGTTAGCTTGCTGCATCTCTTCCGGCTTCAATGAAACAGCAAGCACGCCATCAGGCTCTTCACGCACCTGAAATGTTACGGATTTTGCCAGATTCAGATAAAAAACTGTATCGCCGCTGCCATCCTGCGGCAGCATTTGGAACAGTCCGCTGACAACGCCAGTTTCATCAACCGCGGTACCTTTAATAACGTAATCCCAATATACAAGACCCTTAATCGTTACCATAAGCCGAAGAGGATCCGGCAAAAAGGCAATAGAATACTCCGGTATGCCACAGGCGGTTATGCCTCCCTCGGCCTCGCTGCCTGCTACAAAATAAAAACGGATATCTACCGTTCCCTCCTCGCCAGAGGTTATGGCTATTTCATTAATGTTGGCGTCAGGCTGCGGGGAACCGCCCGAGGTAGTCAATGTCGTTTTATTATACTTATCTGCACGGTAACGCGATTGTGCACCGCAAAAGACAGCCGTAAGCGTCACAGCCAGAATCAATCCTCCCGCAACCGCACAAGCAATAATTTTTTTGATGCGCGTTCGTTGTTTTCTCTTCACGTTACAACAGGCTCCTTACTTTTAAAGTACAGATTTTAAAACATTGAATATAATATTCCCGTTAAAAAACAATCGTCCCAGAAGCGACCCCTGTATTAAATTATTGAAATTCTCCAGCGGCAGTACCGACATGGCAATAGGTACAATGGCAAAAATAATGCATACGAATACCGCGGCCTGCAATATACCTATTCCGCCGCCGAGCAAGCTGTCAAACTGCTTCAATACAGGCAGATGCACCACGTGGTCTACCAAACCGATAACAAAGATAGAAATCAACCGTACTGCAATAAAAATAATCAAAAAGCTGATCAGGCTCAAGCTCAGATTGATAATGGTTTGATTAAAATAATCGCTCATCGTCGTGATTCCCTGATCAGCAAATACCTGATTCAGGATATTGTCGTTCATCATATCCGCTATAGGCTTGGGCAGGTTAGAGGTATTGATAATCTCGGTAATCCTCTCGCTGCTGAGCGTATTGATATCTACATTGGCAACCGTCATATCGCTGAGCTTTTCAGCCCCGGCGGTAAAATAAAGCAGCGTATTATCAAAATTAGTCTTTTGAAGAATAAAAGATGCCAACGAGCTGTATCCGGCAAACGAAACAATCCATGCCAGAACATATGAAGCCACATTCAATACCGTTACCAAAAAACCGCGATACCAACCAATCAAAAAACCTACTGCCAACAGAATGATAATGCCCAAATCTACAATATTCACAAGTATATCCTCCTTAGTCGGGTATATTATACCGGTACATAACGCCGTCAGATTGCACAATAACATAGCCGCTGCCCTGAATCAGCCGTTCTACCTTCAGCGGCAGCCGATACTTGACTGTCTTTCCTCCGGAGGGTTTGAACCGGTACATAAAATAGCTGCTGAAGCCATAATAATTTTTTTGCGAAACCACAGCATAATTCAATTTTTCTTCACATTCAACATTTCTAACGGTTCCGCCGCCGATCGCCTTAAGCCGTCCGTTGCTCAGCAGCAGCATCTGAAGATCGTTTTTTATTTTTCCGCAGGCAACTACATCAAAGCCGTTCACCGTATAATCCAAATTCACGGATCCTGTATAGTCACAGTCCCGCACCATAATTTTTTCCGTACCAAAAATATAACACAGATTTTCATCAAAGACCGCATTATATATCATTTGATTGTCTACCTCAAACGTAACAGTCTGCTTCTTTTCCGTATCATATTTATAAGTAGAAAGCTGATACTTAGGATAGTATCCGGAATTTTCTACTGCAATAACCCAAACGCTGTTGCCGGCACCGTAAACGCCAAAGCGAATGTTCGTGCAATTACTACTGGAGGTAATCCGATCGATCTCCTCCCCCGTACTGTTCAAAATGATCGTATCGTCTGAAGAGCTCAAACTTACAGCGATCAATTTTTCTCCCATGGCTACTGTAGCAATCGAATGTTCAAACTCCTTTGAAAATTCTAATATTCCCTCCTGGTTGATCACCTGAAGCTTTTTTCCTACAGCAACCCCAAGCTTGGTTTCTCCGGCATACAGTACCATACCATCCACAGTCCCGGAAAATCCCCACATAATTTCCCCGCGGTCATCCAAATAATAAATACAGTTTTGCGTATCATCAATGTAGGCGATTCCCCCAGCAAAAACAGTAAAATTACTTTCAGCGTGAATCGGCAGCTGCTTAAAATCACTCAATTTAACGCTTTTTTCTCTCCCGCCAAAAATAACTGACAACAATATAATAACTACAAAAATACCAATTGCACCTATTAGAAAAGGCAAATAATTTAAAAGGTCAAATCTTTTGCGTCTTTTTACCCGCTGCATGTGATCCTCCGCTTACGCTGCCGCAGATACGGCCATACTTACAGTATATTATAACACAAAACAAAATAAAACAAAAGAAAAATATAACAGCGCCTCAAAAAGCCAAAAAAGCGGCTCAGCTCCTGTGCTGAACCGCCCTGTTCTCTTCTTTCCGCACCTTTGGTTTTCCCGCTGTCGCCCGCTTCCTGCAGGCTTTTACGGCTTGGGTTTGGCAAAGATGATCTTTCCGGCATTTGTTTGCAGCATACTGGTAACCACCGCCTCTATTTCTTGGTTCATATAGCCCACGCCGTCTTCAACAACCACCATCGTACCGTCGGAAAGATATCCCACGCCCTGGGATGGATCCTTTCCCTCCTTCGTAACTGAAACAACAATCACCTCTCCGGCAACAACCGTGGGTTTAAGTGCATTGGCCAGTTCATTTAAATTAAATATTTTTACTCCCTGAAGAGAGGCCACCATATTCAGTCCGTAATCATTGGTCATAATATTGGCCTTTTTTTCCGCAGCAAACCGTATGATTTTATCGTCGATGCTCTCAAGTTCCTCATAATCCGTCTCCTCCAGCAGCACGCCCTTTTCCTGCTGAAGCTGCTTGATCATATCCAACCCCATTCTTCCCCGCTGGCGCTTTTTTCCGTCCTCGCTGTCCGCCAGACGGGAAAGCTCGCCCAAAATAAATTTGGGAATATAGATCGGTCCCTGGAGGAACCCCGTCTTATAAATATCATATATGCGGCCGTCGATCAGAATACTGGAATCCAGCACAATACCGCCGCAGCCTTCCGGTTCTTCGCCTTTTTTCTTCTTTACGGGAATCGGAATATCATCACGCTTGATTATCGCGATGCGAACTCCCAGAATTCCGCAGCAAAGATATACAATAATATTCAGGCACGTAACCAAAACCTCATTGCTGATATTATTAAAAATCTGACAAACCAGAAACGCCGCCAAAAATCCAAAAAGCAAGCCGCCGCAGGCAAGAAACATTTCTTTGGCGGGCATTTCCCTGGCGCGCTTAATAATTTTGGAAAGCATCTGAGAAATCGCGCTCGACGCCGGCTTTCCTGCAAAAAACCCAATAACCGCAAACAAGGCAATTGAAAAAAGCGCACATACGGTGGCCGCCAAGCCCGGGAACTGCAGCTCATTTTGCCGGATAATCAATTCCACAAGCTTCCATACCCAATAGCCGATGGCCGCTCCGATGGGAACAAATAAAATACGAAAAATCCTTTTAAGCATGAAAACTCCTCACTTTTCTCCCATTGCCAAAGCCAGGGCCGTAAAAATATTATCTGCAAACAGCAGCTGAATTCCACTGTTTTCTTTCAAACCGCGCTGATTTCCCCTGGGCAGTATCACCCTTTGAAAGCCTAGCTTGACGCACTCGTCAATCCGCTTCTGGCAACCGCTTATCGCGCGAAGCTCTCCAGTAAGCCCCACCTCACCCATAAGAACCGTATGATCCGGCAAGGGAATATTCTGGTATCCCGAGGCCACCGCGGCCAGCACCGGCAGATCCAGCGCCGGTTCCTCTACCCGCAGACCGCCGGCAATATTGATATAAACATCCTGATTATACAGCGAATATCCCAAACGCTTTTCCAGCACCGCCAAAAGCGTAACCATACGGCTGTAATCCACGCCGCTGCCTACCCGGCGCGGATTGCCGAAGCTGGAGGTTCCCGTAAGCGCCTGAATCTCCACCATGACCGGGCGCGTGCCCTCCAGAGAGCATAAAATCGCCGTACCCGGTACCGGTTGACTGCGCTGCGACATAAAAATCTCCGAGGGGTTCCGCACATCCTGCATTCCCCTCTCGTTCATCTCAAAAATACCAATTTCATTGGTAGAACCAAATCTGTTTTTCGTGGCCCGCAGCACGCGGAACGTATTGTTCCTCTCGCCCTCAAAATACAGTACCGTATCCACAATATGCTCCAGCACTTTGGGTCCGGCAAGCGTTCCCTCCTTGGTTACATGGCCCACGGTAAGTATCGCCGTGCCGCACGCCTTCGCCGTACGCATCAGGCGGGATGCACATTCCCGCACCTGTGATACGGTTCCTGGTGCGGAATTCAAATACGGCGCGTATACCGTTTGAATGGAATCCACCACCGCAACCTCCGGTTTCTGCCGGGAAATCTGCGCACAGATCTCCTCGATGTCCGTTTCAGTAAGCAGATACAGTTCCTCCGAGGAACAGCCCAAACGATCGGCCCTGAGCTTGATCTGCCGGGCCGACTCCTCGGCGGAAATATACAGTACTTTTTTTTCACCGGCAATAAAATCGCACACCTGCAACAGGAGCGTAGACTTTCCGATACCGGGATCTCCCCCGCAGAGCACAATACTGGCCGGAACGATTCCCCCGCCGAGCACACGGTCAAATTCTCCGCTGCCAGAGAAAAAGCGCTCGCTGTTCACCGTCTGTACTTGGCTGAGCTTCTGTACCGCCGCCACACCTTCAGAGTGCTCAGCTCTTGTCGCCGCGCCCGCCTTGACCGGCGCCTTTACCAGAGTTTCCTCCATGGTGCCCCAGCTGCCGCAGTTTGAACATTTCCCCAGCCACTTGGCGGATTCAAAGCCGCACTGCGAACAAATAAAAACATTTTTATCCTTTGCCATAACTACCCCAGAATATTATATTTAAAAACATCATTGCCGGAGGTATCGCTCTTATCCTCCCATACCACCAGTGTGCCAAAGGCCTGCGGCAGGATAGCGCTGCGGCCAGATTCCGAAACCTGAACCAGAATATCCGATTCATAATAATATGCATAGATAATCTGATTTGATGCAAAAACAATAAAATCATCGCCTACGGCATACTGCGTAACATTTCTCCAATACCGCACCGGCTCTCCCCGGCCGTCCTTATAGGCATAATACAGGCTGGAATCCGGCGCATTGTTTTTATCAATCCACACAAATACGTCATCGTTGCACATGGGATTATGCACATAGGTGCCGGGCGCAAAAATTTCCGGCTCCAATATTCCGGAATCTTCATCCGGCTCATAATCATCATTGCTGTCCACTGTTCCCAAATCCTCAAAAATCATATTATAGATCGCGCTTACTGCTTCATCCTCCGGTCTTTCCGGATCCCGTTCAGCCCAGATGACAGTATTTTTATAAATATACGGTGTGCTTACTGCATAATTGGTCTGGTCAAACATCTGCAGCGCCATGTTCTCGTCTGTGGTCAGATCCACAAAGTACAGCTTGTCCTCGCTGGAGCTCACCTGTTCCATCCAAATCAGGTAATCTCCGTAAAGCCCCAGCTTGGGCATATGGTTCTCCGCTTCCTGCACTACGGATATCGTATTGGCCTTAATATCTTTAATATCTCTGCGGCTCATTTTATAGATTACATTTTTGCCCTTATGATCCGTATCCAGCCAGACGATCCAGTTTTCCGAGATATAGGTCTCATAAATTTCTCCGCCGCTCAGCTTGGATTCCGTTATTTTCTGCACAGCTCCGGTTACAGCGTCAAACAAATACAAGTTGGTAAGAATCGAGCTGTCCAGACTGCCCTTTCCGGCAGAGAATAATAATTCATGCCCGTAAATACTGGGTTGATTGATGCGGCGTTCATCCACAACAATACTTTTTACGTTATAGGATCGGTCTACAACGCCCACCGTAATCGGCACCTGAGGCTCCGGCGTACTCCAAGGTGCAATATCCGGCTCAGCCGTAAAATAGCCGCCGGCAGAAAGAACGTTGAGGACAATGGCAGTAATCAATAAAACAGCAGCCGCACCGTAAACAATTTTATTCCAAAATTTCTGTTTTTCAAGCAAGACCGGATCAGCTTCATTCCGGTATTTATGTTTTAATGCCGACTGCATTTTTGAAAATTTCATTCCTCATCCTCCTTGATCAGCATCGCAGCACTGCGGGCTGAAATCCCCTCCTCCCGGCCTTCAAAGCCCAGGCATTCGGTAGTAGTGGCCGCAATGTTAACTCTGCTTTCCGACACCCCTGCGATGCGGGCGATATTTTGCGCCATTTTTTCTAAATAGAAGCAAAGCTTTGGCCGCTGGGCTGCTATTACCGCACTGATATTGACAACCCGCAGTCCATTTTCTTGCAGAAGCTGCATCACGCGCTCCAATAAATCCATGCTGGATACGCCCTTCCATTTCTCCTCCGTATCGGGAAAATATCTGCCGATATCACCCAGGCCGGCGGCGCCGAGCAGAGCGTCCATAACGGCGTGAACCAAAACGTCCGCGTCAGAATGGCCATCCAGCCCCATTTCATAGGGAATGGTTTCTCCCCCGAGCACCAAAGGACGCCCCTTGATCAGCCGATGCACATCGAAGCCGATGCCGGAAAGAAAAAGCTCCCGTTTCATTTTTACATCCTCCGCCGTAGTAATTTTTTTATTACCGTAACTGCCCGGAACCATCTGCACCCTGCCGCCCCAGGCTTCAAATACGGCAGCGTCATCCGTATAAGTTTTTTTCCCCGCCGCCAGATAAGCGCTGTATATCTCCTCCAGTATAAACGCCTGCGGAGTCTGTGCAAGCCACAGCTGCTCCCGCGGCGGTGTCTCCGCAACCAGTCCGGCTGCATCGCAGCGTTTGACCGTATCGGTAACCGGAACGCCCGCAACAGCCCCCTGTCCGGAGGCAACCGCTTCCAGCACGCGCGTAATGATTTCCGGAGCCGTATACGGCCTTGCCGCATCATGAATCAATATTGTATCGTATTTTCCCCTTACAGCCTTCAGTCCGTTGAAGACGGATTCGCCGCGCGTTTCACCGCCGAAGACATAATCGACGCTTCTGCCCAATATATTTCTAACATGTTCCTCATCCTTAGGCGCACAGATCACCGTAACTCCCTGCACCATCGGATGCTTTAAAAATATTTCCGTTGTTTTCCGGATCATGGGCTGCCCGTTTATGCAAAAAAATATTTTATTTTCCGCCAGTCCGGTCCGGCTGCCGGTCCCGGCCGCCGCAATCAGCACCCCCGCCATCAGATTTCCTCGAACATCGGCTCTCCCGCCAGACGGGCTTCCTTCTCTTCGGCGTAGGTTACTTGAAACGACGCAAGCTTTTCCCCGAACTGAATCTGTATCACATCGCCCTTTTTCACCTGATAGCCCGCCTTGGCAGGCTTCTGGTTAACCAGCACCCGGCCGGCATCACAGGCATCGTTGGAAACCGTACGGCGTTTAATAATCCGCGAGACCTTTAAATATTTATCAAGACGCATAATTTGATTCCTCCATATTTTTATTTTATCATATCCTGTTCTTTTTGAACAGAGATATTTTATACTGCGATTTCTGTTTTTATGGTATAATAAAATGCAATTCCAAAACCATCTGCCGCGCCTCTTTTTCTGCAGTAGCGCTATGCCTGCACTAAAAGCAATACAAAAGGAGATTTCCATATGTTTAAATTTTTGCTTAAAACCTTTGTAAAGGATTACGAAAACACCTCCGATACCGCCGTACGTCAGCGATACGGTATGCTCAGCGGTATTTTGGGCATTATCTGCAACCTTTTTTTATTTGTCCTCAAGCTGACAATCGGCCTGATCCTGCACAGTGTTGCGGTAATTTCCGATGCGTTTAACAATTTATCCGATCTGGGCTCCACCGTCGTCTCTATTGCCGGAATCCGGCTCAGCAGCAAAAAGCCCGACCGCGACCATCCCTTCGGCCACGGCCGGTTTGAATATATTTCCGCGCTGATCGTATCGTTTATCATCATGCTGGTGGGCGTAGAGCTTTTTAAATCCTCTGCGGTTAAGATGGGGACGCCGAACTTTTTTACCGATTCCATCAACTGGCTCAGCATAGGCTTTTTGGCCTTTTCCATTCCGGTAAAGCTGTTTATGTACGGCTATAACCGCTATTTCGGTAAAAAAATCGACTCTTCCGTTCTCTCCGCCACCGCGGCCGACAGTTTAAACGACTGCATCGCCACCAGTGCAGTCGTTCTTTCCACTATTATCGACGGCCTGCATCTTCTTCCCTTTGCCATTGACGGTTTCGTAGGCGCCGTCGTTTCCCTGATGATTCTTTATTCAGGTTTTTCCGTAGCACGCAACACAATCGGCCTGCTTTTAGGCAAAGCGCCCGACAGCCAGCTGGTTGCCGATATCAGCCGGGCGATCAAAAGCTCTCCTGAAATTCTTGATATCCATGATCTGATTGTACACGATTACGGTCCGGGCAGGCTATTTGCCTCCGTCCACGCCGAAGTGCCTGACAGTGCCGATATGGTGGCCGCGCACGAAGCGATAGACGCCGTTGAAAAACAAATTCTGCACCGTTTCGGATGTGAACTTACCATTCACCTGGATCCAGTCTCTCTTCACAATGAAAAGCTGGAAGCGGCAAAAGTGTGCATTCGGAATACTCTCTCCTCCTTAGGATATTCCTGGCACTTTCATGATGTCCGCATGACCAACGGAAACGAAAACATCAATATTATTTTTGATATCGTCGTTCCCTATGAAACCCCCGCAGCCGAAACAGAAAAAGTGCTTGCCAAAATAAAAGAAGAACTGCTGCTTTTGGATGCGCGCTATACCGCCGTTATTCAGGTTGACCGGGAATTCAGTAATTCTCAATAATATATATGTATGCACAAATAAGCATATTTATATTACGGATGTTTTTTCCTGCTTTTCTTCTTTCAAAAACATCTTTTTTAAATAAAAAAAATACAGTCCGAAGGAATCTATTCCTTTGGACTGTTCTTTTTATCAAAAGTGCTTTCCGGCCTTTGGGTTTCTTTTCTCTTCAAAAAATGCTGACAGTATTTCCGCACATTCTTTTTCCATGACTCCCCCGAGAACCTGTGCGCGATGATTAAACCGCGGATCGCCGCAAAGATGATACAACGTAGTACAGCAGCCGGCCTTAGCATCGTACGCACCAAAGACCACCCGATCAATCCGGGAATTGAGGATCGCACCGGCGCACATCGGGCATGGCTCCAGCGTAACATAAAGCGTACATCCTGTAAGCCGCCAGGAATTTAAACGCCCGGCGGCGCGCCGGATAGCCAGAAGCTCCGCATGGGCCGCAGGATCCTTTGTGCTCTCCCGCAGATTAAAGCCCCGGGCAATGACCGTATCGCTCTTTACCACCACGGCCCCCACGGGAACCTCTCCCCGCCGGTAGGCCGCCCTCGCCTGACGCAAGGCTCTTTCCATAAAATAATAATCGTCTCGGTACTCCATTATGCAATCTCAGTATATTCCGCCGTCGGTGTGTAGGTGGGCTGCATAAGATCTCCTCTGCAGGCCTGCCATGCCAGCAGGGATGGTATAAGGCAGTTCTGTTTCCAAAGCTGCGGCAAAGAGGAATTCTCCTGTCCCATTAAAATACTGAACGCAGGTTTGTCAAACCGGGAAATAAACCAATTGGAAAAAGAAACAGCCGTACAAATCTCCGATGAGGGACCATTGGCAATCTTCTCATACCCTGTAAGTATGGCCAGTTCCTCTGCACAGCATTCTGCTAACGCTAAACTATCCTTCTGCCCGAAAAACCAATCAATCAAACCACTGCCCTCGGTATATACCGCCGCCGAAAAGAAATTCTGCTGCTCACACAGGCGTACCAGTGCCGCAGCCTCCGGTGTTGAAAACGGCTCTCCCGGATAATTGGCAGAGGCCGCCCGCTTTTGTATCTGCGCGCTCTCCACCGTGCCTGTGCCAAAATTCATAAAAATATCAACGCCGGCACCGTTTGCCTGCCATGCCGCATATCCGGCTTTTTCCTCCAGCAAGCCTACGGAAGCAGAATACTCCCGAATCTGCTGCACCTGTGTTTTATACTTTTGAGGAACACTGGCTAATCCCTTAGCACAGAGCTCTATGCCGTCAGGATTGACCATGGGAACACAATAGACCGCGCAGCTTTCAAAAAGCTCGTCATAAGAAATGCCCTCATACTGCTCTGTTTTTTTTACGCAATAGGTCTCCAGCTGTTTCATCAGCAGCTGAGCGCTCCACGCCTGCGTTCCGCCAAAGCCCCCGGCAATCAGCAGCTTTTTTTCCGCCTGAGGCTCTCCCAGCACCAGGCAGGGAATCTCTCTGCCAAAAACAGAGGTACCGATACTGAAAACCGATAGGCCGTACGTTTCCTCCAGCTTTTTGCTCTGCCGGCAGAATTCTTCATAGCTGTAATCCGTCTGCGCAAGCGAAACGACATTGCCCGCCGGCGGAAGCTTGCTGTCCGCAACCTCTCCTGCGTCGGCAGGTGCATCCGCACAACCGGCAAGCAGACATACTAAAAGGAATGCAATCCATATCTTTTTTTTCAAAAAATTTTCCGCCTTTCTTCTTTTGACCGCAGCATCTGCGGTATTATTTATGATACGGTTCTCCGCTGTTGATTTTAAAGGCGCGATAGAGCTGCTCAAGCAAAATGACTCTGGCCATAGAATGGGTAAACGTCATATCCGAAAAAGACAATATATAATCCGCCCGCTCTAACGCCTCCTTGCAAAGCCCCAGAGATCCGCCTAAAATAAATACGATATTTTTCTTCTCCTGCCATTTTTCCAATAAAGAGGCCATTTCCGGACTCGAGCATTTCTGACCGGAGGCATCCAGAGCTATCAAAAAAGCATCAGGCGGCAGCCTTTTCTGTATTTTTTCCCATTCCGCCAGCATCACGCCTTTGCGCTGCGCTGCCGAAAGCTTCTCCGGCGCCTGCTCGTCGGAAACCTCGGTTTCACTGATTTTTACGTACCGGGTAAGCCTTTTATAGAATTCCTCCTGTATCGGACAGTACATTTTCTGCAGCTTTCCCACGGCAACAATCTGAACATTCATACGCCCAGCAGCGCATCGCTGAACCATATAGCAACCATACTGACAACATTAAGAAAAACAAAGGCAACCCATCCTATGACGTACAGCGCCGTTCCGCCGCTCTTCTGCTGGGGCATAAGGCGGGGATATTTCAAATCAGTTACAAAATGTGCATGGTAAGTGCGCATATTTTTATGACGCGTATATTGAATAAAACTCATAAGGCCAATGGCTAAAAGCGCAGGGCTGATCACGAATACCACCATAACATATGCCAGAGTATTTTCCTCCACAAAAGCCAAATACTGGTTATAAACCGGATCATAGCTGATTCCTACAGAAAACAGATTCATAAAGAAATGAATAACCGCCCCCGCTAAAAGCGAATCGCTGACGGTAACGACCGTTCCTAAAATAATACCGATCAGAAAAGCATAAACCAGCTGCTGCAGATTCCCGTGCATCACGGCAAACACCACAGAAGAAAGAACCACCGCGGCAATCACGGAAATCCGTTCAAACGCCCGCAGCACAAAGCCCCGGAAAAAAAGTTCCTCACAAATAGCTGGTAATCCTGCAACGATCACAGCCTGAAATAACAGTTGTGTAAGATTCGTTGCTCCGTCACTCATTCCCAGATCCGCCGGTTGCCCCATAAACAGACTCAGAAGCTGCACAAAAATTGCGTTTAAATACTGGCACAAGAAAAAAGCACCCATGCTGATCAGCAGCAGCAAAAGAATCTGCACCGCGTCGAGTCCCTTTTTCAGCCGCACGGTTGTACGCAGATCCTTCCCGCAGACCAGCATCATAAACAGCGGTATGCTGACCACCATAATCAATTGCGAGCATACATACCCGAACATCGTATACCCAAACGATGTTCTGAACACGCCCAGCGCCACCAGCAGGCCCAGCAGCATGCTGGCAACAAAGCCCAGTATCTGCATGGATGCCGCGCCGATCATCGCCTGCCATTTGGCAGGGAAACGCTTATCGTCATAAACGGCAGCCATCTGCGGAGGGAGACTTTCCAGCGATGCCGCATTCCGCTGTGAAAACTCCGTAGGAATATTTTCGTTCTGCATAGAACCTCCTAAAATTTATTCTTTAAAAAATCTTTTTAAAAGCTCAAAGCCAGGATCCTGCACAATGCCGGTTCCTTCGGCCGCCTCTTCGCAGAAACACGCTACCTTGCTGTCTTTTTCCGCATTGCTGTAATAAATGGCATAGGGAACCGGCGCGCTGGAATGGGAGCCCGTAGATACCGGCGTAGGATGATCGGGCATGATCAGAATTCCATACTCCTGTCCGCGGGCGCGCAGACCGTTTACCACAAAGGAAAGCACGGTATCCAGCATTTCAATCGACTGTACCTTCCGCTTTACCTCATGCCGGTGACCGCATTCATCCGGCGCTTCAAAATGCAGATAGCAAAAATCACAGCCCTCATCGTAAGCGGTAAGCGCAGCCTTTGCCTTGCCCATAAAATTAGTTTCCAGCGTGCCGGTTGCCCCCGCAACATCATAGGTCTCCATTCCGGCCAGGCGCGCAATGCCGCGGACAAGATCCACCGCCGTCACCGCCGCCCCCTTTTTGCCGTATTTCTGTTCAAAGGAAGAAAGTCCCGGCTTGCTGCCCGCGCCCCAGAACCAGCAGGTATTGGCCATACGTTTTCCCTGCTGTCTGCGCCGGAGGTTGACCGGATGTGCAGAGAGAATTTCATAGCTTTTTTTCATCAGCTCCAGCAAAAACGCACCGCAGGATCCGGAAGGAAGATAGTCCTTTACCTTTTTTCCGGTAATATCATGCGGCGGCGTCAGCTTTCCCTCCATACTGCCTCCGTGCAGAATCAGAATATGCCGGTAGGAAACGCCGGCATAAAATTCCATGCGCGCGTCGGCAAGATTCTCATTCAGCGCCTCGATGAGCTCGGCCGCCTCTTCTGTGGTGATCTCATCGCTGCTGTAATCCACCATCGTTTTTTCCTCGTAAGGTTCTTCTTCCGAAACACAGGCAAGATTGCACCGAACGGCAATATCCTGCTCTTCCATCTGAATTCCCATCGCAGCCGCCTCCAGCGGTGCGCGGCCGGTCAGATATTTCCGGGGATCATACCCCATAACCGCAAGATTTCCCACATCGCTGCCGCCCTTGCAGCCCTCAGGTGTTATATTGCACATTCCAACTTCGCCGCGGCGAGCCAAAAAATCCATCAGCGGCTTTTTGGCGCAGGCCATCGGCGTCTTTCCGCCAAGCTCCGCCACCGGCAGATCGGCCATTCCGTCGCCTAATAAAACCAAATATTTCATACATTTCTCCTCATATCAGATCATACAAAAAAAACGGATGCCGCATCCAAAACGGCAGTCTGTTATCCTTGCCGAATAAACAGTAAAAATATTATAACACATTCATTTCCATTTTGCACGATATTTTTAAGTTGACAACCTTACTTTTTTATCTTATACTTTATTTTGCATTTTTAGCATATACTGATTTTGTACCCATCATAAAATCCAAGAAGGACGATATCATGAATACAGTTGATTTTTCAGCAATGAAGCTTGCTGAACTGAAAGAGTTTGCCGCCATGGCAGGCGTAGCCCTGCCCTCGGGAGCCCGGAAAGCCGATATCATAGCCATGCTCGAAAAGATGCAGCGCGAAGCAGAAAAGGAAGAAAAAAAAGTGCCGGATCCCGTACTGGACGCCAAGGTAAACCCAGCGGTGCCCGATATTTTAAGCAGCGGCGGCTGCGGAGATTGCTGCGGTGTGTTGGAAATTCATCCCGACGGCTACGGCTTCCTCCGCTGCGGCCCTTTTGCTTTTGCCAAGAAGGGCATCCAGCGCGATGTTTACGTTTCCATCGCCCAGATTCGCCGGTTCAATCTGCGTACGGGCGATAAAATCACCGGAAAAACACGGCCGCTGCGGGAAAACGAAAAATACGCGGCCCTGCTGTATGTGGTTTCGGTCAATGACGAAAATCCCGATATCGCCGCCAAACGCATACGCTTTGAGGATCTGGTTCCTGTCTATCCCGACACGCGGCTGACATTAGAAAATTCTTCTAATGATCTGGCGTTGCGGCTGATTGATCTGATCGCCCCCATCGGCAAGGGACAGCGCAGCATGATCGTCGCACAGCCCAAGAGCGGCAAAACAATTCTTCTGAAAAAAATCGCCTGCGCCATCAGTGAAAATTATCCTGAGATTGAACTGATCGTGCTGCTGATCGACGAACGCCCGGAGGAAGTAACCGACATGCAGCGCTCCATTCGAGGCGAAGTAATTTATTCCACCTTTGACGAAATGCCCGAAAATCATGTACGAACCTCGGAGCTCGTTCTGGAACGCGCCCAGCGCCTGGTAGAACACGGAAAAGACGTCGTTATTTTACTCGACAGCATTACCCGGCTTGCCCGGGCTTATAACCTTACCATATCCCCTACCGGCCGTACGCTTTCCGGCGGTATTGACCCCGGGGCACTGTATAAACCAAAAAAATTCTTCGGCGCCGCAAGAAATATTGAAAACGGCGGCAGCCTTACCATTCTGGCCACGGCATTAGTGGAAACCGGCTCTAAAATGGACGATATTATCTTTGAGGAATTCAAAGGAACCGGAAACAGTGAGCTGCATCTTGATCGCAAGCTCTCGGAAAAGCGGATTTTTCCGGCAGTGGATATCAACAAATCCGGCACGCGCCGCGAGGAGCTGCTGCTTTCCCCTGAAGAGCTTGAGGGCATCTGGACAATCCGCAAAATCCTCTCCAGCACCAACAGCGAGCATGCCGCCGAAAAGCTGCTCTCCATGCTCTCTGCCTCCAAAGACAATACCGAATTTTTAAACAACATCAAAAAAAGCATAAAAAAATAATGATTCTGCGTTGTCCTCCGTCGCTTTTTCCCCGATAAACCGTTTCAGAAAAACCGATTATTGATAAAAAAGCCTTCTTCCTAAAACAGAAGAAGGCTTTGCCACATCCGTATTTAAAATTTTTCCAAAGAACTGTATCTTTTCAGCGGAATCAACCGCTGTTTTTCTTTTTCTGCACAAATTTAATAACAAGCAGCACAGCAATCATCAGGGCAACGGCAATCGGAAGCGCGATCCACGCATTGGGGATCAGGCCGGCGATAATATAGCTGACAAAAGACACCGCGGCTACCACCAGCGCATACGGCAGCTGCGTAGACACATGGTTGATATGATCACACTGCGCGCCGGCTGAAGCCATAATCGTCGTATCGGAAATCGGAGAGCAGTGGTCACCGCATACCGCGCCGGCCAAACAGGCAGAAAGCGCTACCGAGCCTAACGCGGTTCCGCTGAAAGCGCTTACCACAATGGGAATCAAAATTCCGAAAGTTCCCCAGGAAGTACCGGTAGCAAAGGAGAGCCCGCAGGCAATCAGGAAAATAATGGCCGGCAGCAACGTCTGAAGTCCGGCGGCCGCTCCGTTAATCAGTTCGCTTACAAAATACTTTCCTCCCAGGGCGCCGGTCATAGAACAGATCGTCCAGGCAAAGGTAAGAATCAGAATCGCAGGCACCATGGACTGAAAGCCCTCCGGCAGAGCCTCCATGCATGCTTTAAAGCTGACCACCCGGCGGCAGACAAAATAGACGATGTCCAGAATCAGTCCCAGAACCGAGCCGAGCGCCAGGCCCAGGGAAGCGTCGCAGTCGGCAAAAGCCGCAACAATATTCTTTCCCTCAAAAGCTCCGCCGGTATAAATCATGCCCAAAATACAGCATATAATAAGAATCACTACGGGAATAACCAGGTCCGCAACTCTTCCCCTCGGATTGCTTTCGGCTTTTTCCGTCGACTTCACCGATCCGCCGGTAAACAGATCGCCGTTTTCCACCGCATTGCGTTCATGCCGCTTCATGGAACCAAAATCAATATTCATCAGCGTAATGCCCAGAACCATAACGATCGTAAGGAGCGAATAGAAATTAAAGGGAATCGCCTGAACAAAGCCGGTGATGCTGTCGCCTTCATAATAGGAGGCCACCGCGGCCGCCCAGGAAGAAATGGGAGCAATCATGCAGATCGGCGCGGCGGTGGCGTCAATTAAATACGCCAGCTTCGCCCGGGAAATTCTGTGCTTGTCCGTCAGCGGTCTCATTACGGATCCCACCGTCAGACAGTTGAAATAATCATCCACAAAAATCAGGCAGCCGAGCCCGAAGGTGGAAAGTATAGCGCCCTTACGGGTTTTAATATTCTTTACCGCCCAGTTTCCGTAGGCAGCGGAACCGCCGGCCTTATTCATCAGCACCACCACCGTTCCCAACACCACCAGGAACACCAAAATTCCCACATGAGAACTGTCCGCCAGGGATCCGATAAACCCCTGCTCCACTACAGAGACAAACGCGTCCTTTACCTGAAAATTTGCAAGCAGCAAACCGCCGGCAGCGATTCCCACAAACAGGGAAAAATAAACCTCCTTCAGCACCAGTGCCAACGCAATGGCAATCACCGGCGGAAGAAGAGATATCCAGGTAGCATAATAATCACTGGAGGTTTCGTCATACATCATCGCAACCATGCCCGTGCCCCCGCACACGGCGCAAACCTCCCCGGAACAATCCTCGGCACACTCCTCCGCCTTGCATATTCCGGTACGGTTGCAGTGTTCACATCCGATTTCCGCTACGCGCGTCTGCGCGATATCCGCGCGCATGGCAAAGACCGCCGTCATTACTATAATAACAGCGGCCGCCATCACAAGCACCGACAACAGCTTTTTCTTCATCCTTCGTCCTTCTTTCTATCAAAAAAATAAGAGTACCTCTTGCCCTGCTGCCTTCGGCCGATGCAAAATACCGCCCGGTCAAAACGGCAACAGCTGTCTTATGTTCCGGCCTCCACTTTTGGAAAAAAGTGCAGCTTCCGGGCAGAAAATTCTCCGCTTGTCCATCTGTTTGAAAACGCAGGGTTGCACAGTTTCTGAACTGATACCGGTAAAACATTCCTTTGCCGTAAAAAATCATAGCATTTTTGCGGTTATTTTGTCAATATTTTTTTATAATTTATTCATGTTTGTTTTCTTTTATTTTTTATGCTATACTAAACAAAATAGCGGCAGCAAATTTACCGTTGCCGCAAATCCATAACGAGGTATTTTAGAATGAAGCTGCTGTTTGCATCCGATATCCACGGCTCCCTGTTTTACTGCCGGAAGCTGCTGGAAGCCTTTGAAGATGAAAAAGCCGATAAACTGATCCTGCTGGGCGATCTGCTCTATCACGGGCCGAGGAATCCGCTGCCGGAGGAGTATGCGCCCGCCGAGGTTGCCGCCCTGCTGAATAAAAAAAAGGATCAGCTCCTTGCCGTACAGGGCAACTGTGATTCCGCCGTTGACCAGATGGTACTGGATTTTCCCATTACCGCCCCCAATCTCTTGCTTTTTTTAGAACGCCGGACGGTATTCGTCACCCACGGCCATGTGTTCTGCCCGCAGACGCCCCCGCCTCTGCAGCGCGGCGATATCCTGATCAACGGGCATTTTCACCTCGGAGAGATCACACAAAGGGATCCGTACATCTATATGAATCCCGGTTCGGTGGCTCTGCCCAAGGATTCTTTCCGCGGATATCTGCTCTATCAGGACGACGTTTTTTCCCTCAAGACCCTGACAGGGGAAATCAAGGCCGAATATAAATTGTAAAAAACTGAATAACCCCTCCCCCTTTGGCTCATACTTGGTACAGAGGGGGTTTTTTTATGGAAAAATATATTATATTTCTAACTTTAATCGCCATCCTGCTATTTGCCCTTTGTACCTTCCCCGTACTGGGATATACCGCCGACAATACCTATGTTCTGTGCCCGAATACCGCCTATGCCGAATGTGTTCTGGAATCCGCTCCGGCCTGGCGGACATACGATTACGTTGTGTTCTTGATTTCCGCCGCCGATACGTCAAAGGCCAAAACCATTCCCCACGGCAAAGTCGTGCAGGAATATCTTTTTAAAAATGAGCATACAATGCCAATGTGCAATCCCTTTTTGCAGTCGATAACCGCAAACGGGATCACGACGGTCGGCTTACCCTATATTATAGTAAATTAAGGACAGGCAGGGGATTTTTATGAATAAACTTTCTATATTTTTATCGTTTTTGTTAGCCATCGTTCTGCTGGGCTTTTCCTTTTTTTATTTTGAACAGAAGGACAATAACCAGCTGACGGTTTCCGCCTCTGTTTCGGCTAAGGGCGAAGCCGCCGGCAGTACGGCACAAAAACCGGAGACAAAAACAGAAGCGCCCGCAGAAGCAACGCCTGAACCCCGGCAGGAGACGATTATTCAAGTCAACCACAACGGCACCCTGCAGCCAATGGAGCTGGAGGAATATATCATTGAGGTTGTCGCCGGAGAGGTCTATCCCACCTATGAGCCGGAAGCGCTGAAAGCACAGGCCGTGGCGGCAAGAACTTATTTATATTACAAAATGAGCGGTGGCGGCTGTGCCAACGGCGGTGATATCTGCACCAATTCCGCCCATTGCCAGGCCTATAAATCGCAGGAGCAGATGCACAGCCAATGGGGCTCCAATTACGATAAATACTATAGCGCTATTGCTTCCGCTGTTACCGCGACAGCCGGAGAAATCATAAAATATGCAAATAAGCCCATATGCGCACTTTATCATTCCTCCAGTGTGGGCAGCACTGAAGACTGTGTTTCCGTATTCGGGGGCAGCCATCCTTATCTGGTAAGCGTAGAAACAAATGCAGATAAAAGTGAGGAAGAGCTTACCCAATCCCTGACGCTGACCAAGGAGGAATTCGTAAAAAAAATCAATGCGGCCTTTGCAGATGCAAATATCGATTCCATCTCCATAAAAATCGTCTCCTACACCGCTGCAGGAAGAGTGGCCACCGTACAGCTCGGTGAAAAAACGGTAAAAGCAACTGCTCTGCGCACAGCGCTGGGACTGCGCTCCACCGATTTTACCTTTGAAAACAGCCAGACCAGCATTACCTTTTATATGAAAGGCCACGGCCACGGCGTGGGCATGAGCCAGCACGGTGCCCAGGCAATGGCGCTGGAGGGCTATGATTACAAACAGATTTTAACCCATTATTATACCGGCACGTCCATTGAACAGGCATAAGGGCTTTCCTACAGGAAAAGCCCTTTGTCCTTTTTCTAAAACTTTTCCAGAAATCCGCACAAGAACGCTGTCATCAGCAAACCGACCTGGCAAAAACAATACAAAACATCTCCTTACTTTCGCTTGTTTATCTTTTAAACATACATTCCCTTTTAAAAACCGTTTGCAAAATGATTCCACAGGAATCCCCCTTGACCGTTTATCTCCCAATATAGTATAATATATTAAAAAATTTTATTTATTTTTTTCATGTTTCCATCATATTTTTCATAAAGGAGGGATTTTTTTGGAATTTGATGTAAACAGCCCGATTCTCTATCTGTTTGCTGCCATCGTCATTGCTTTTGTCATGGCGCAGTCCGTCTTTTTTTTAGTGCGCGCCCTGCGACAGGCAAAACGGATAGGAATGGACAAAAAACTGATCCGCCGCACCGTAACCACCTCGGCCGTTTTTACAATTGCCCCTGCGGTGGCAATCGTCATCAGCGTCATCGCGCTGGCAAAGGATTTGGGGATTCCGCTGCCATGGCTGCGCCTGAGCGTAGTGGGCTCGCTCTCCTATGAAACCGTTGCCGCTACCAATGCCGAAAGCGCCATGGGACTTGTCTTCGGGCAGGTGGAATCCCTAACTGCCTCGCAGTACGTTACCATCGCACTGGTAATGACCATCAGTATCTCCGTAGGCATATGGCTGGTAGCCGTTATCGGCAAAAAGATGCAGAAGGGCATGATCAATATTGAAAAGCGCGATAAAAAGTGGAGTGATATTTTCAACAACGCCATGTTCATCGGTATGATCTCCGCCTTTTTAGGCTATGTATTCTGCGACGTCACCAAGCTGTTCCATCACGATACCAGCGGCCTGATTCCCGTTGCCGTCATGCTGGTTTCAGCCTTTGTAATGGCCTTCTGCGGGCTGCTGGTCGCCAAGCTGAAATGGCGCTGGGTGCAGGACTATGCACTGCCGATCAGTCTCGTTGCGGGAATGGCCTCCGCGGTTCCGATTACCGCGTGGCTGGGATAGAAAGGAGTACACCCATGAAAGACATAAAAAAAGAAGACTATATGGATTCCGTACATAAAAGCGGACGAATATGGAACCTTACCATGCTGGCCGTTATGCTGCTGTTTCCGATTGCGGCGGCACTGGTATTTAAAGCCGTTCCGGATTGGCATGGGCTGCTTCTGGGCCTTATTTCCACCTTTCCCATGTATGCGGCCGTCGGCGTTGTGGAGGTTATCACCTATATTCCCATGCTGGGCGCGGGAGGCTCGTATCTCTCCTTTGTAACGGGAAACATCTCCAACTTAAAGCTGCCCTGCGCGCTGAATTCTCTGGAGCAGGCAGGCGTTAAGGCAAACTCGGAGGAGGGCGAGGTCATCTCCACCATCTCCATTGCCGTCTCCAGCATTGTTACAACCCTAATCATCCTGTTGGGTGTGATTCTTATTGTTCCGCTTACGCCAATACTGAATTCCCCCGCGCTTGCCCCAGCCTTTGCCCAGATTCTTCCGGCATTATTCGGTGGATTGGGTGTCGTATTCATCTCCAAAAACTGGAAGATATCCATTGCACCGATCATTCTGATGCTGGTACTGTTCATCTTCATTCCGGCTATGAACGCCGGCACCGTGGGCATTATGGTTCCGGTAGGCGTGGTGTTTACCCTGATTGTATCACGCATCATGTATAAAAAAGGCTGGCTGTAAGGGGGCAAAAAACATGATCGTACTTTTTATCCTGTTAGGGATTTTATTCCTGTTTGCCGCCGTGCTTCTGTTCCGCACGGCAATGTTCAAGCCTAAGAAGGAAACCACGCCGCAAACGGACGAGATTTCCTTTGATCGGGACCGGGCCGTCTACACTTTAGGGGAGCTGGTAAAATGCAAAACCGTATCCTACCGGGATAAAACGCGGGAGGATAACGCTGAGTTTGAAAAACTCATCCAAAAACTGCCGGAGCTTTATCCGGCCGTATTTTCCGCCTGCAGTCTTACACAGCTGGAAGACCGCGGACTGCTTTTTTTGTGGAAGGGAAAAGAGCACACGCAGCCCTCGGTTATGATGGCGCACTACGACGTAGTTCCCGCCGAAGAGGAAAACTGGGAAAAGCCCGCCTTTGAAGCGATTATAGAAAACGGCGTCATGTGGGGCCGCGGTACCCTGGATACCAAGGTTACCTTTAACGGCATCCTTTCTGCGGCCGAAGCACTGATCCAAAAAGGCTTTGTACCGCAGAACGATATTTATTTTGCTTTTTCCGGCGGCGAGGAAATCAACGGTCTGGGCGCCGTCCACATTGTGGATTACTTTGAGCAAAACGGCATTACGCCCGCTCTGGTGGTTGACGAGGGCGGCGCGGTGGTCGAAAACGTGTTTCCCGGTGTAAAACAGCCCTGCGGCCTGGTGGGTATTGCAGAAAAAGGTATGCTCGATCTGCAGTACAGCGTGGCGAGCTCCGGCGGCCATGCCTCGGCACCGAAAAAGCATACACCGGTAGGCGTGCTTGCACAGGCCTGCTGCGCTGTGGAGGCGCATCCGTTCCGGGCGCATATTACCAAGCCCGTTGCCGAAATGTTTGATACCCTGGGCCGGCATTCTACCTTTGCCTACCGCCTGCTTTTTGCCAATCTCTGGTGCTTCGGCGGCCTGCTGGACGCCATATGCAAAAAAAGCGGCGGCGAGCTGAACGCCCTGATGCGTACAACGGTGGCTTTTACACAAATGGAAGGCAGCAAGGCCTCCAATGTAATTCCCCCCGCAGCCTCCATGGTATCCAATATCCGGCTGAATCCCGAAGACACCATGGACAGCGCCATGGAGTACATTGCCAAGACGATCGGCAACGATGCCGTAAAGTTAAACGTCATTCACGGCATGAATCCCAGCCGCATTTCAGAAACCGACTGCCCTGCCTGGAGCAAGGTTGCCTCCAGCGTAGCCGGCACCTGGAAGGGCTGCCTGGTAGCACCATATTTGATGGTGCAATGTTCGGACAGCCGCCATTACGGGCGGATATCGGACCATGTATACCGGTTCTCTGCTATGGAGCTGACAAGTGAAGAACGCGCCACAATTCACGGCAACAACGAACGGATCCGGCTGGAAACCGCGCAGCGCGCCGTGGAGTTCTATATCCGCCTGATGCGGCAATGCTAAGAAAAAGTATTCTGTAAAGGACGAAAAAACACCGGATGTCTTAAAAAACGCCCGGTGTTTTTTTGTTCATGCAAACTGACTGTAATACAATTCGGCATAGGCGCCCTTTTGCTGCAGCAGCTGCTTATGCGTTCCCTGCTCAATAATATTTCCCTGTTCCATTACAAGAATCATATCGGCGTCCCGAATGGTGGAAAGCCGGTGCGCAATCACAAAGCTGGTGCGTCCGTGTATGAGCTTTTTCATCGCCCTGCCGATTTCCGCCTCCGTACGCGTATCCACGCTGGAAGTTGCTTCATCAAGAATCAAAACCGGCGGATCCGCCAGCATTACGCGTGCAATCGTAAGCAGCTGCCGCTGTCCGGCAGAAATATTGCCCGCATCGTTATCCAGCACCGTATCATAGCCCTTGGGAAGCGTGCGGATAAACGTATCCGCTTTGGCTGCCTTTGCCGCGGCTATGATCTCCTGTTCGGTCGCGTCACTGCGTCCGTAGGCAATATTCTCCTTTACCGTACCGCCGAACAGCCAGGTATCCTGTAATACCATTCCGAAATTCTGCCGCAAAGCCCGCCGGGTAAGCTCTTTTATATTTTTGTCATCAATATAAATATCCCCGCTGTTTACCTCATAAAAACGCATCAGCAGGTTGATCAGCGTAGTTTTTCCTGCCCCCGTGCTGCCCACCACTGCAATTTTCTTTCCCTGCGCGGCAACAAAACTGATATCCCGCATCAGCGTCTTTTCCGGCGTATAACCAAAGCTGACATGCTTAAAGGAAATCCTCCCCTGCGCGGCAAAGGCAGGCAGAGCTCCGACGTCATCGGGAACAAGCTCCTCCTCATCCATAAGTTCAAAGGTGCGCTCCGCCGAAGCCAGTGCCGACTGCATCGCGTTAATTTCAAACGTTGCCTGTGTAAGAGGCTCTGCCGTTTGGTTGTAATACTGCAAAAATGCCTGTACAGCGCCAAGGGTCATTGTTCCCCGCAGCATGGCGGCGCCGGCAAGAACAGCGGTCAGTGCATGGCCGGTACGGGTAATCAATCGAATTGCAGGATTGATCGCGTTGGTTAAAAAATCTGCTCTTTTTGCCGTAGTGTAAAGATCGGCATTGGCAGCCTCCACCTGCGCAATGCTTTCCTGTTCATGATGATACGCCTTAATAACATTGCGCCCGCTGTAATATTCCTCTACAAGGCCTGTTAATTTACCCAGGCTAGCCTGCCGCTTTGCCGCAAACGCCAAATTCTTGGAGGCCACTGCTCTGGTTATTACCATACAAACCGCCATAACCGCCAAAAAAATCATAGCCAGCAGCCAGTTAAAATAAAACATCATGGCAATGGAACCAATAATAGTAACGCTTGAAATCATCAGCCGCAAAAGTCCCGTCTGCAGAATTTCAGAAACCTTATCCAGGTCATTGGTCACCCGGCTGAGAATTTCTCCTACCTTACTTTTATCAAAAAATTTCAGCGGAAGCCTGTTAAGCTTTTTACTCAGCTGCACGCGCATTTTAAGCGTCAGCCGCTCGGCCACGCTTGCCATCAGATAAGCCTGAAGATAATAAAATATCCATGCCGCTGCATATAAGAGAGAAAGCATCAAAAGTTTAACGCCCAAAGGCGCCCATGGCACGGAGAACCCGTGTCCCTCCGCAATAGCCTGCTTTACCGTTTCCCACAGGCAATTCATCACTCCCGCACTGTAGAACGGCGTAAAAATATTCAAAAAAGCATACAGAATAATCGACGCCCCGATTACCGCAAGCCGGCCGTACTGATTCCGGGCAAGCCGAAGCAGCCGGCATACCGTCTTTTTCGTATTACGAGGAACATCATATTCCTCCTTTTCAAAAAATTCTTCCACCTTTACACCTCCTTCGTCTGGGATTCATATATCTCGCGATAAACAGGACAGGTATCCATCAACTGCAGATGCGTTCCAACACCAACCGTTTTTCCGTCATCCAAAACAACGATTTTATCCGCATCCATAATACTGCTGATACGCTGGGCAATAATCAGTACGGCGGCCTCTTCCACCGTCGGTTTCATAGCCCTGCGCAGTGCGGCGTCGGTTTTAAAATCCAATGCGGAAAAGCTATCGTCAAAAATATAAAGCTCCGGCCTTTTTACAAGTGCACGGGCAATAGAAAGCCTCTGTTTCTGTCCCCCGGAAAAATTGTTTCCGCCCTGTGCTACAAAGGAATCCAGTCCTTGGGGAAGCTTTTTTACAAAATCCTCGGCCTGCGCCGTTTTAAGTGCCTGCCAAAGCTCATCATCGGTAGCATTCTGCCGCCCATAACAAAGATTTTCACGCACGGTGCCAGAGAACAACCATGCCTTCTGCTGCACATAGCCGATCCGTTCCCGCAGTTCCTTCTGAGGCAGTTCTTTAATATCAACGCCGTCAAATAAAATTTTGCCCTGGGTAACATCGTGAAAACGCAGAATTAAGGAAGCAATCGTTGATTTTCCGCTGCCAGTACCGCCAATAATAGCCGTTGTCTCTCCGCGCGGACAAGTAAAATCAAGCGCTTCTAATATATTCTCTTCCGCATCGGCAAAGCGGAAAGAAACCTTCTGAAAACAAACTACATCCTTTTCGCCTTCCTTGGGCATTTTGACCTGCTGTGCATCGGTAATTTCAGGGGAATATTCCAAAAGCTCTCCCACACGCGCACAGCAGGTCCGCGCGCGGGGAAGCAGTAAAATGACCATCTGCGCCATCATAATATAAAACAGCGTTAAAAGCGCGTATTCGATCAGGGCGGTAATATCGCCGATCTGCATATATCCTCCTGTGATTCTGCCGCCGCAAAGCCACATGACCGCCACTATAAACATATTCAAAATAAAAAAAGAAAGGCCATCTAAATTTGCAAACATACGGTTCGCGCGTATCGCTGTATCAGCGTAAGAAGAAAAAGTATCTTCCAGCCGCTCTTCCTCTTTCTGTTCCTTATTAAAGGCCCGGATTACACGTACGCCGGTAATATTCTCCCGAAGCACACCGTTCATCTTATCCAGCAGCTTCTGCAGACGCTGAAATAAGGGCGCGGCCCTGCGCATGATAAATAATGCAAAAACCAAAATCGCAGCAATGGCAATAATCAGAATTATCCCCATAAAATGATCGATCCGAAAAGCCAAATACAAAGCGATTGCGCTGACAATAGGTACCGGAAGAATAATCTGGATGCACATAATAACCGCCTGCTGAATCTGCGTTACATCCGAAAGAGTACGCGTTGTAATAGACGCCGTGCCAAACTGCCGGTAATCGAATACTGAAAGTGTAAGAGATTTTTGATAAATCGCATTGCGCATATCCCGTCCAATCTTAGCGGAAAGATCCGCGCAGGCATATCCCCCCAGGATCGCACCAGCCCCGGAAAGCACGGACATTACCAGCATCTGAAGCCCTTTTTGTATCAAATAATCTACGTCTCCGCCGGCAACGCCCACATTCAGCATATCCGCCATAAGTGTAGGAATATACAGCGCGCCGGCGGCATCAATAACCAGCATCAACATTGTTAAAAGAAACAGCTTCCAATGCGGCCGGATAAACTGGAATATAATTTTCATACGTAAATTCATCTCCTTTACCGTAAAAAACAAGGTCAAAAAAAACCGGACGAGCAAGCAAGCTGAACACCTGCCATCTTATCCGGTTCGTAACTGCCAATTACTTAACCCTCCGATGAGTACTGCGTATTCTATCATAGCAAAAAAGAACTGTCAACCTAAATATCCTAAAATAAAATGTATAGTCAATAGGCCAATAGTATAGAATAGCCTGAACCGAATAAGTTCAAAATTTATTAACAGCTTTTCCGATAAAATCATTTGACAGATTCTTTTTTTTATATGATAATGAATTTATATCTTAACAGTATTTCCGTTAGGACTATAGGAGAAAGCTATGGCAGAAATTAAACTCGTTGATGAAAAGACCTTTCATACCGAAGTAGAAAAAAGCTCCGTTCCTGTTTTAGTAGACTTTTATGCCGATTGGTGCGGCCCCTGTAAAATGGTTCAGCCGGAGCTGGAAAAGCTGGCGCAGGAAAATAAAACTTTAGCAATAGCAAAAGTAAATGTAGATGAAAACAATAATTTAGCCGAACGCTTTAAAATCAACAGCATTCCCTGCATGATTTTATTCAAAGACGGCGAACCTAAAAAAACAATTCTCGGATACCGGACCAAACAGCAGCTGGCGGCATTGATACAGGACGCTGAATAAAGCAAAAAACGCAGAAAATCTGCGTTTTTACTTTTATAACGGAATACCGTTATTTCTGATAAATTATAACCGCAAGATACGCATACTGTCACAAATGCGATTGCTGACAAACCGCTGAAAATTTTGCCACAAATCAATGACGCAATACCAAGCCTTATTCCTTTAGGAATTTCAGAGCCTCTGATCAGATCAGCTATAAACAGCTCCATATTTCCCTTCGGTAAACTGTTATTTTATATCAGTATCTATATAATCCTTTTTATAATGATAGATATGATAAGCGATTTTTCCCAAGGAATAGAAAAAAGACAATGCAATTCCATAAACAAAATTTTCCGCTTTGCATATATATAAAACAATGTAAGTCAGCAGTATCGGTCCGATAAAATCCAGAACATATTCAAATAAATGGTTTTTGATGTGTTTTTTTAACTTATATCTCTTTTTTTCTTCTTTACTAAAGGATTCCATCTTCAACAACTGCCTTCCTCTGTTTTTATCGTTCCGCTCTGTTATGAGTCACAGCCCTGAAATATACAGATTCATCATTCCGTATTTACCGACTTTTTCTCCGTTGCCAGCTACACAGTTTTCCACATTCACGGCACTGTCCCTGCAAAGCACATTTCACATTCTCCCTTGCACAAACACAAAAGAACCGCACCATGCATTTTTATTCCGCCCAACAAATCTACTTTTTTACAGTAGATGCAATATACAGCTCCTCCATCTGCTTCCGGTCAACCTCCGCCGGCGCGCCAGTCAGCAGGCAGGAAGCATTCTGCATCTTGGGAAACGCAATTACGTCCTTGATATTATCCGCGCCCGCCAGCAGCATAACAAGCCGGTCAAACCCAATGGCCAGACCGCCGTGGGGCGGCGCGCCGTACCGGAACGCCTCCACCAGGAAGCCGAAGCGCTCGTTGATATCCTCCTGCGCAAAGCCCAACAGGCGGAAAATACGGTTTTGAATTTCCGAAGAATGAATACGGATGCTTCCCCCTCCCAATTCATAGCCGTTAAGCACAATATCGTACGCCTTTGCGCGTACCCGGCCGGGATCGCTCTCCAAGATCGGCAGATCTTCATCCATCGGCGCGGTAAAGGGATGATGCACCGCCACATAGCGCTGTTCTTCCTCGGAGTACTCCAAAAGCGGGAATTCGGTTATCCATACCAGCTCATATCTTCCCTCTTCAATTCTCCCTGTGCGGCGGGCAATCTCCTGGCGCAGCTGCCCGAGGCTGTCAAACACCACACGGTTCTGATCCGCCACAATAAAGATAATATCGCCGCACCGGGCGCCTGTGCGCTCGGCAATCCGATCAAACTCCCCGGGGGTAAAGAATTTATTGACCGAAGAACGATAGCCCTCTTCGGTTTTTATAATCCATGCCAGGCCCTTTGCCCGATAGGTCTTGATATATTCGGCCAGCGAATCGATATCCTTGCGGGAGAACCGCTCCGCACAGCCGTCGGCCACAATGGCACGCACACTGCCGCCGGAGGCCACGGCGCCGGAGAACACCGAAAAGCCGCAGTCCTTTACCAGATCCGAAAGATCGCACAGCTTCATGCCAAAGCGGAGATCCGGCTTATCCGAGCCGTACTGCTCCATCGCGTCGCAATATTTCATGCGGCGGATCGGCAGCGTGATTTCCAGATGCAGAATATCTTTAAAGATCTTTTGCAGCAGTCCCTCGGTCATACGCATTACGTCGTCCTCTTCCACAAAGGACATCTCCATGTCCACCTGGGTAAATTCCGGCTGACGGTCGGCGCGCAGATCCTCATCCCGGAAGCAGCGGGCCAGCTGGAAATACCGGTCGAAGCCCGAAACCATCAGCAGCTGTTTAAACAGCTGGGGCGACTGCGGCAGCGCAAAAAACGTGCCCGGCTGCACACGGCTGGGAACAAGATAATCCCTGGCTCCCTCCGGCGTACTTTTGGTCAGCATAGGCGTTTCAATCTCTAAAAATCCGTTATCACACAGATAGTTGCGGACGGACGAAGCAATATGGCTGCGCATAATAAAATATTTCTGCATGGAGGGTCTGCGCAGATCCAGATACCGGTACTGAAAGCGCAGAGCCTCATTCACGGTAATGCCGTCATGCACCTCGAAAGGCGTTACGGCCGCCTCCGAAAGAATTTTCACGTCTGCAGCCTCAAGCTCCACTTCGCCGGTGGCCAGCTCTTTATTGATATTCTCCGGTGTTCTTGCAACAACCGTTCCGGTAACGGCCAGAACATATTCACTGCGCACGGAAGCGATTTTATCAAACAACGCCTTGTTTTTGGTTTCATCCCACACGGCCTGCACCATGCCGCTGCGGTCCCGCAGCCACATAAAGACCAGTCCGCCTAAATCCCGGCGGCGCTGTACCCAGCCCATTACCGTCTGGATTGATCCTATATGCTCCCTGCGCAGCTGGCCGCACAGCAGCGTTCTCTTTGTTCCGTTTAAATTCTCACTCATAATAAACCTCAACTCAATCGATCAATGATTTCCTCCGGCGCAAGCTCCTCCTGCGTGCCGTCCTTCATATTTTTTAATCCGTATTTTCCCGACGCCAGCTCCTGCTCCCCGATCATTACGGTATAGTCAACACCCAGGCGGTCCGCGTATTTAAACTGTGCCTTGAAAGAGCGCCCGTTGTGCTCGCACTCCGCCCTGACGCCCGCCTGCCGGAGCTTTTGGGTAAACGCGAACGCCGCAATATGCTCGTCCTCAGACGTACCGGCCCCCACATATACCTTATACTGCTGCGGAGCTTCCGGCATCAGCTGCTGCTGTTCCAAAAGCATCAGCAGGCGCTCAATCCCCATGCCAAAGCCCATGCCGCATACCTTTTTGCCGCCCAGCTGTTCCACCAGTCCGTCATACCGGCCGCCGCCGCAAACAGTAAGCACGCCGCCGTCCACAGGTGCAATGATTTCAAAGACTGTCTTTGTATAGTAATCCAGTCCCCGCACGATTCTCGGATCCACCGTAAAATCAACCTTCAGCTCTGCAAGAAGCTTTTGCAGCGTTTCAAAATGGCTGCGGCAGTCCTGACAGATATAATCCAGAATGACCGGGGCGTGCTCGGCATCTCTTCCGCAGTCAGGATCCTTACAGTCCAAAATACGCATTGGGTTTCTCTCCAGCCGGCTCTGACAGGTAGCGCAAAGCTTTTTATCCTTAAAATACGTTTTCAGCGCCTGATTGTATTGCTCCCGGCACTCCGGGCAGCCGATGCTGTTGATATGCAGCGCCAGGCCCTTTAATCCGCACCGGGAAAGCACGGAATAGCCCAGCATGATAATTTCCGCGTCAAGCGTGGCGTTTTCGGCGCCAAAGGCCTCAATGCCAAACTGGTGATGCTCCCGCAGCCGGCCGTTCTGCGGTTTTTCATACCGGAAAACCGGCGTAAAATAAAACATTTTCAGCGGAAGCACATCGTTGAACATGCCATGCTCCAGAAAAGCCCTCGCCGCGCCGGCGGTTCCCTCGGGCTTCAGCGTAATACTGCGCCCGCCCTTATCCTCAAAGGTATACATTTCCTTCTGCACTACATCCGTGGTATCGCCCACGCCGCGCAAAAACAGCTCCGTATGCTCAAACACCGGTGTGCGCACTTCTCGATAGCCGTTCAGCGCCGCACAGCGCCGCATGATATCCTCAACATAATGCCACTGGTACGCCTCATAGGGCGTAACATCCTTGGTTCCCTTGGGGGCCTGTATAAGCATAAAAAATCTCCCTTGTCTATAATCAATATATTCATTATAAATATTTTTTTATTTGTGTCAATGTTATTTAAGAAAACAGAGCCTTCTTCCGCTCCTGCACCTCGTCGATGCGCCGGATATACTCGTAAATGCTCTTAAAATTAAACGCGCGCTCAATGCGCTCCTCCCGCCGCAGAATCCGCTTGGACACCGCGCCGCAGCCGACGGCGGCGATATCGGTGGTCTCCTCCATAATATCAATATTATAGACGCCCGTATGCCCCGGCAGCGCATATCCGATATTTTCAAAATTTCCGGTCATATACTTCTGCCGGTACAGATAGTACGGCCGATACCCCCGGGGACGCAGAATCTGCTGTGCGCCCTCTACCATCTGCTGCACAGCCGACGCATCCGAGCCGCAGAGACCGCGCTCGGCCATTAAAGATCCCCGTTTTAACGCCAGCGTATGCACGGTTATATTTTCCGCCTTTAAAGCCAGTACCTGTGAGAGCGTAGAAAAAAACATTTCCGGTGTTTCCTCGGGCAGTCCGGCAATAATATCCGCATTAACGGTGCGAAAGCCTATGGATCTTGCCGCTTCAAAGCACCGTACAATATCCTCGGGCGAATGACTGCGCCCTATCTTTTCCAGCGTCCGGAGGTTCATGCTCTGAGGATTGATGCTGATTCTGGACACCCCGCATTCCTTCATAACCCGCAGCTTATGTTCCGTAACGGTATCCGGACGTCCCGCCTCTACCGTAAATTCCTTCTGCGGCCGGAATACGCGGCAGGCGCTCCGCAGCATTTGTTCAAACAGCGCCTCCGTAAGCGCCGTCGGCGTACCGCCGCCGATATAAAGACAGCGAAGCCGCCGATTCCGCTCCTCCAGCATTTTCGCCGTCTGCTCCATCTCCTTTAAAAGAGCCTCCACATACGGCGTCATCAGCTTTTCGCCCTTTGTGGAATCCGTGGAAGAAAACGAGCAATACGTGCATCGCGTGCGGCAAAAGGGAATGCCTATGTAAACATCGATTTCCTCCTCCTGCGGAGAATAAAATTCCTGCTGGTTGGAGCAGATTTCCTCCAAAAGCTCACCTTTTTCCACAGGGAGATCATATTTTTCCAACAATATGCGGCTTACCTTGCCGGTACCGGCATACTCTCTGGCAAGCTTAGTGGGGCGTATACCGGTAAGAGAACCCCACGGCAGCTGTCTGCCCGTATACTTTTTTAAAGAAAAATATACCGCCAGCTTCACACACCGCTTGATAACACGCTCCTGCGCCGTTTCCTGCATCGGCAATTCTTCCCGGCTCTCTCCCACAGCGCCGCGGTACACGGCCCAGGCATACACACTGCCGCCCTCAACATGCCGCATCACCTCAATTTCCGCGGGCTCCTCTGTCAGTTCAATCTTATCCGCCTCTGTAAAAGCGCGTATGCTCTCGGAAATTTCATTATAAAATTCCGGAGCATTGGTTCTTAATTTCATACTACCTCACAAAAGGATTATATTTTTTCTCATCTTCTATCGTAGTCTCTTCCCCGTGGCCAGGCAGCACACGCAGATGCTCCGGCAGGGTGAAAAGCTTGTTTTTTATGGAACAAATCAGCTGCGCATGGTCCCCTGCAGAAAAATCGGTCCGTCCCACGCTGCCGCAGAACAGCGTGTCCCCGCTGAAGATCACATCTCCCGCTAAATAACACACGCCGCCCGGCGTATGCCCGGGCGTTGCAATCACCCGGATAGTTATCCCGCAAAGGGACAGCTCTTCCCCGCCGCTCAGCAAATGATCTGCCCGGCAGGGCTCTGTACTGTATCCGAACTGCGCTCCCAGCGAAGCTTCGTCATCCAAAAGCATCGGCGCGTCCGCGGTATGTACGTATACCTTCGCGCCGTCGCGCTGCAGCTCCCGCAGCGCTCCAATATGGTCAAAATGGCCATGGGTCAGCAGCACAGCCTGAATTTTTCGGCCTCTCTCTGCCGCCGCCTGCCGAATTTTTTGCGCATCGCCTCCGGGATCCACCACGAAAGCTCCGGAGCCGTTATCAAAAACAAGATAGGTGTTTACGCCCAAAACGCCCGTTTTCAGCCTTACTGTCTCCATTTAAAATGTCCTTTCACTATCCAAAAGAATTGTCACCGGCCCGTCGTTAACCAGCTCCACCTGCATATCCGCACCGAATTCGCCCGTTTGCAGCAAAACGTCATGCTGGATAAAATACTGGCAGACAGCCTCGTACAGCGGTTTGGAATACGCCGCGCCTGCCGCCCGGGAAAACGACGGCCGCCGTCCCTTCCGCGCATCGCCGCAGAGGGTAAACTGGGATACCAAGAGTACGGCGCCGCCCGCCTCTTTCAACCCAAGGTTCAGCTTGCCGTCTTCGTCAGGAAAAATCCTCATATGCAGTGTTTTTTCACATATATAAGCCGCATCCTGCTCGGTATCGGTATCCGCAATGCCAAGCAGCAGCAGAATTCCCGTTCCGATCTGTGAAATTTTTTGTCCGCCGACGGTAACCGACGCGCTCTTCACTCTCTGCAATACGCCGCGCATAAGCAGCCTCCTGTTAATTATTGATTCGGTATACCTCAATAACCCCCTGGATCTTTTTAAATGCTTTTAAAATGGCCTCCAGCTGCTGGGTACTGGAAATACGAATACCCATGGTGATCGTAGCGGCCCCCTCCTTTGTGGAAACGTTGAGGGAGGCGATATCCGCCTTAGCCGTATAAATGCAATTAGAAACATCCAGAATAATACCCGTTCTGTCATAGCTGAGCATCTGCACATTGGCCACATAGCTGGTTTCGGCATCGAGATCCCAGCTTACCTCAATCTCCCGCTCATGCTCAAAGCTTCCCAAATTACTGCAGTCTCTGCGGTGCACGGAAACCCCGCGGCCGCGGGTAATATATCCTACGATATCATCCCCGGGAACCGGAGAGCAGCAGCGGGCAAAGCGCACCAGCATATTGCTTTCCCCTTTTACAATCACGCCATTATCGGAACGTTCCCTGTGCTTTTGTTCCTTCGGCTTCTCTCCCTCATCGACTTCATTTATGGTCTTTTTATACTCTTCCACAAGCCTGGGAAGGATCTGATGCACGCGCAGGCCGCCGTAGCCTACCGAAGCATACAGGTCATCCATGGATTGAATTTTATATTTTTTAAAAATGGGATTCAGCCATTCCTGCCGGGTAAGCGCTGAAATCTGATAGCCTAACCGTTTAGCCTCCTTATCCAGCATATCCTTGCCCTTTACGATGTTTTCCTCACGGAGCTCTTTTTTAAACCAGGCCCGGATCTTGGACTTTGCCTCATTGGTATGCACGATATTGAGCCAGTCCCGGCTGGGCCCGTGTCCAGCATTGGCCGAAGCTGTAAGAATTTCCACAATGTCGCCGTTTTTCAGCTTAGCGTCAATATTCACAATACGGCCGTTGATTTTAGCGCCGATACAGCGGTGGCCGATGGAAGAATGGACCGAATACGCAAAATCCAGCGGCGTAGACCCCATCGGAAGGCTTTTGACATCCCCCTTTGGCGTAAAGACAAACACCTCGTCATTAAACAGCTCTGTTCGTACCACATCGATAAACTCGGCGCTGTCCTTGGCCTCATGCTCAAAATCCATCATCCTGCGCAGCCAGCTGAGCTTCGCCTCGCCGGTAGTAAGCGGATTTGTTTTTCCCTCTTTATATTTCCAGTGCGCCGCAATACCGTATTCAGCAGTATTGTGCATCTCCTCGGTACGGATCTGTATTTCAAAGGGATTTCCGTTTTTCCCGATTACCGTCGTATGCAGGGACTGATACATATTGGCCTTCGGCATGGCGATATAATCCTTAAAACGGCCGGGCATGGGTCTGAACTCGCTGTGCATGATTCCCAGCGCCTCATAGCAATAGCGGACATCCTTTACAATAATCCGCACGGCGCTTAAATCATAAATATGATCGATGGTGTTGCTGCCCTGCTGCTTCATTTTTTTATATACGCTGAAAAAGTGCTTCGGCCGGCCGTATATCTGGGCCGGAATACCGTTTTCATCCAGTTTTTTGCGTATGATCTCAATGATCTGAGCAATCACCTGCTGCCGTTCCTCCTGGCCCTGGTTGATGGCGTCGTCAATATACTTATAAGCTTCGGGCTCCAGATATTTCAGGCACAGATCCTCCAGCCGCCATTTGATCTGATAAATGCCAAGCCGGTTGGCAAGCGGCGCATAGATATCCAGGGTTTCCTTCGCAATTCTGCGGCGCTTTTGCTCGTCACAGCTCTCCAGCGTCTGCATATTGTGCAGCCTATCCGCCAATTTTACAAGAATGACCCGAATGTCGTGCGACATGGCCAGGAACATTTTTCTTAAATTTTCTGCCTGTGCCTCCTCTTTGGACGCAAACTGTATTTTATTCAGCTTGGTAACACCCTTTACGATCTCGCCGACCGTAGGGCCGAACTGTTCCGTAATTTCCGCTTCGGAAATCTCGGTATCTTCTACCACATCATGCAGGAGTGCAGCGCACACGGTCTCGGCATCCATCCCCATTTGGGCCAGAATAAGTGCTACATTTTCCGGGTGCATAACATAAGGTTCGCCCGACTCCCGCATCTGTCCCTCATGTGCCTTTACAGCCAGCTCGTGCGCATGCTCAATGACCGCAGCTTCCTGCGGCGTATATTGTTTTTGAATGATTTCCTGCAATTGGCTCATAAATTACCCCTGCGATTCACACATTTTAAAAGCTTAGCATAAAAAACACTTTCTTCTAATTTCCTTTTTGAAACATTCTTCTCCATTTTCACTGTAAAGTTTCCATCATTTTGACACTCCAGAAACCCCAGCTCACAAAAGGTATCCAGCGCCGCGGAAAGCAGCGGCATCGTAAGCTGTTTTTGACCGGATATCAGGCGGATACACATCGCTCTGCTCTCATATATTCCTGTGCATTCCTGCAGCGCTTTATACGCTTTGAGCATCTCCTGACGTGAAAGCTGCTTATATTCTTCAAAAATCCCCTCAAAAAGGGAAACATCGCATCTCAAGGCAAAAATCTCCGCCCAAGGAGCACATTCCGCCAGGCGATCCGCAAAGCCGGGATTCAGCAAGTCATAGACGACAATGCGGGTATACGCGCTGAAATCCATTTTGTCGATATCCGCCGCCAGCACCAGCGAATTATAGCCGTTGCAGGAATTGATCGGATAACCAAAGGAAACGTCGTACCGCGGCGCCTCCTCCTCCAACATCCGGATGCAGCCGGCGGCATATTCCGGATGATCGCACAAAATCAGCGTGCCGGCAATATCCTCGTCATCCCATTGGGATATTTGATACGCCAAATCGCTGCTTTCTTCAAAATAGTGAATATTTGCCCGCCCAGTGGCCGGATAAGCAAGCCGCTCAAAAAATGCGGCGGTCAGCTCTTCGGCAAACTGCCCGGCCTTGATATTTTCCATTTCCTTTACATTTTCAATTTTCAGGCTTATCGTTTCCCTGCCCTGCCAGGAGTTAATCTCCGGCGCGGCAATCACCGAAGCCCTTGCCAAACGAAAATAATCGCACTCATGCTTCTGATACTGAAACGCAACCGCAGCGCCCCGGGCCGTATCGTCCTGCAGATAAAGCTTTAAATGCGCACCCGATGCGCCTACTTTTTTCATTCCCCCGGCCATGCAGTCATCCAGACGAAGGCTTACCGGAGGATTGCCGCAGCCTGTGGGCTCAAACAACGCAAGCTCTTTGCAAAAATCCAGCGTAACCCGGTCAATTTTTGCTCTGGCATCATAGGCCGCCCACGGATAAAACAGTTTTAAATCCGCATTTTTGCGAATATACGCATCCAGTGCCTGGGCCAATTCATCAAGCCGGCCGCTTTGAATGCTAAGGCCCGCGGCCATCTGATGCCCGCCGAATTTTTCAAGCAGGAACGCGTTATCGGAAAGCATTTCAAACAGATCCACACCCGGTACGCTGCGCGCCGATCCCTTTGCCATGCCCTGCTCTATGGAAAACAACAGACACGGCCGCTTATATTTTTCCGCCAGCCTTGCCGCGCATATGCCAATCACGCCGTCATCCCAGCCTTCCCCGCCGGCAACAAGCACCTTATACCGGCGGATCTGCCCGTCTGCTTTTAGTTTTTCCTCCGCAAGCATCAATATTTCCTTTTCTCTCTCCTGCCGCCGTTGGTTGTAGCTGCAAAGCAGCCGCGCGTGCTCCTTTGCCTGCTCGCCGTCAGATAAAAGCAGGGCAAGCGCCGTATCCGCACTTTCCATTCTTCCCGCGGCGTTAAGCCTTGGGGCAATGGTAAAACCGATCGTCTGCGAGGTTACCTCTCCGCTGAAATCCGCGGCCTCCAAAAGAGCGCGAAAACATGCGCGCGGCGCGCGGTTGAGAATTTCCAGTCCCCTTTTTACAATATAGCGGTTTTCCCCCGTCAGCGGCACTACGTCGGCCACCGTTGCCACACAGGCATAATCGATCAAATCCTCGGCAGCCTCTCCCAGCAGCGCCTGCGCCAGCTTAAACGCAATCCCCGCGCCGCAAAGCACTGTATTCTGATACGCGTCGCCGGGCTGGCCGGGCTTCAGCACCGTACAGGCAGGAAGCCGGTCCCCCATACTGTGATGATCCGTCACGATCATCTCCCAGCTGTTTTGAGCCGCCCTCTCCGCAATATCCGCCGAAGCAATCCCGCAGTCAACAGTAATCAGCAATTCCCTGCCGCTGATGAATAATTTTTCAACCGCCTCCATATTCAGGCCATAGCCCTCGCTGTGCCGGTCGGGAATATACACCTCCGCCTCCGCTCCCATACGGCGCAGTGCGGTCAGCAGAATCGCCGCAGCGGAAACGCCGTCCACATCATAATCTCCGTATACAATAATTTTCCTTTCAGCCTGAACCGCCCGCCGGATCTGCTGCGCTGCTTTTTCCATATGCAGCATCGAAAAGGGATCCAGCAGCTGCGCCGCATCAGGGTATAAAAAGGCGAGAGCCTCTTCTTTTCGGGTAAAACCCCGGTTATATAAAATTTGCGCAAACAATTGGTCACATTCTAAAGCCTGTGCCAGGTTTTGCACTGCGTCAAAATCAATCTCCGATATTTTCTTTTTCGGTTTCAATACTAACGGCATGGTTCCTCCGAATACATAAAACTCCCTTCCGTTTATCCAGAAGGGAGTCGTTTAAATAAAACTGCCTACTTCGCCCTGCTGAAAACGCGGATAAAGCTTGGCAGAGCAGCAACCGCCGCAGCATTGATCACAATTCCAATCAAAGCTACAAGAGCAAAATTCTTCATTGTTCCGTTTCCCATAATCAGCAATACAATAAGCGCGGCAAGCGCCAATACACACAGCACACAGGCACGCGGCAGCATCTGCTTGATGCTGACGGAAAGAACCTCCGCCTTATTGGCGATCCTGCTCTCATTTTCCTTTAATACCGCCCCAAAACTGATACTAATAAGAAGCCCCAGCCCCGCTGCAAGCAACATGGCAGGTATGGTAAAACCGGTAACCGGAATTTTAGCAACGGCCATAATGCCGAAAATGCAAAACGCATCAAACAACACAACCATGAAAGCAGAAAGGCCCGTTTTTACACCGTATCGGATTGCGGCATATACCAGAACCGCCGCTAAAACAAGCAACGCCGGCCATGCGGAAAGTACAGTTTTAGTATTCAGGGTTCCCGCGGTCTGGGAAAGGATTCCATCATATTTCAAAAAATAGCGGTTTCCCAGCTCTTCTTCTATTTTTTCAAACACAGCCGCAGCGTCCGTCCCCTCCGGCACGGAAAAGTGTATCAAGGCTTTTGTCCCGTTGAGATATTTTTGCTGATAATCGTTATAAACCACCTGATTCTGAACCAAACAATCGGAAGCGCCTGCTTCCAGCACAATTTTTTCAAGTTCAGCATTATCAAATTCATCGTTCAGTTCTACAGTTATCATATGCGTCCAGGCCGCGTCCAAGCCGCGGGTAAATCCAAAGATAAAACAACAGGCAAGCAGCAAAACCGCAAGAATCCCGGCGCCGATACAAATTCCAGTCGCTTTTTTCATATTACTCACCCCTCTTCAGGCCAAGAATCTTCGGATTCTCCATGCCGATCGCTACAAAAATTTTCAAAATAGCTTTTAACAGCAAAGCACCGGTCAAGCCGGCAATCGCACCGCCGCCTAAAAGTGCCATACCAAAGTTCCTAATAAGATCGCCGCCGCAAAACCAAAGAATCAGCCCAGCGACAACGGGCACCAGAGAAAGCGACAGAATCATTTTTCCCGCATTCGCCGTACCGCCCTCAATGGCATCGGCAATACTCTTTCCGGCAGCATATTGCCGTTTAATGTAGGAAAGCGTAATGAAATGCATATCCAATATAAGAAGAATCGCCAATCCCAGGCCAACCACCGCCGCCATATCTATCTGGAGCCAGGTAAAGGTTGCCGTAAAGAAATACAGCAGCAGCACAGCAATAAAAGAAGAAAGTACAGCGGAAAGCCCCATTCCGCGATAAACGGCAACAAAATAGGCTGCAGCCAGCAGGAAGAGCACCAGTGCAGCAACCGCAAAACACAGTACGGCATTGGATCCGGCTTTGCCCTGAAGCAATACGGTATAATCGCTTTCAGCACTTATCGTCCCCTCAATATTACCTGAATCAACACAATAAGCCAGCAATAAAGCATTAGAATAGGAACTCGAAGAAAATCCTATCCGCATTTTTCCGTTACGGATAATTTCCGATCCCTGAAAAGTTGCCTTCACAACATCACTGTCCAAGACAACATCAAAATTATACGCACCGTTAGAGGTAAGCGTTTTCAATGTTTGCTTAGCCTCACCGGTCAGCGTAATTTCCGTATAATACTGCTGTGTTTCATAATCAAGCCCTATAAATTTCGCACTCTTTACATCTTTATTGGTAAAAATAATATTCTCTCCATTTTTTATTTCCAACAGGCCGTTATTTTCCAAAATATCCTCAAGCCCAGAAACTGTACCGGTTTCCGGCAGAGAAAGACGCACCTTATCTGTATCCATTCTTGTAACGGTAAAGCCCTCATAGCCTACAGCTTTAAGCCTGTCCCGCATAATATCGGCAGCTCGGTCAGCCGCCGCAGAAACATCAAATCCCTCCGCATCCTCGGGTGCCTTAATGGAATATACGGCAATAAGCTCCGTGCCGATATCATTTCCCTTGCGCAGAACGGTATCCAGCTGTTTAAAGCGTGTGGTAATAATCTTCATTCCGCCAAATGCCCATGTCGCCAAAAATGCAACGACAAGCAGCAGGCATATCAGCTTGACAAGATTTTTTATCTTCATTGGGTGCAACTCCTTCTCTAAAAAAACCTTTCGTATCGCAATACACACAAACGCGCATTGTAAAAATCTTTTATATTATATATTAGGAATGTCGATTCGTCAACACCAACGTGTAATATAAATAGAATTTTTTGCCTGTTTTTTATAAAAAAAGCCGCATCTTCATACAGATGTCACTTTAACAGATTCACCGCTATAATTCCCGAAAACACTCCCGCTAAAGCCGTAAGCGTCATGTCCAGTGCCGTATACAGTGTAAAACAAGCGCCCGCCCCCGACAACGCGGCCAAACCGAAGCATATCCCCCAATAAATAAGTGCAGTAATCCCGCCGCATACGGCACCTTTTTTACGGATATTTCGGCACACAAGAACCGTTCCTGCAATTACACTTATCGCTTTAATAACAATCGCCGCCCCACTGATCAGCGGTGAAGACAGATCTATTGTCTTTACAAAAAGTGCAAGCAATGCAATCCCTATCCCTGTAAGGATAACTGACGCAGCAATTCCTTTCAAGAAGGCCAAAAAAATATTTTTCTGATTTTTCATTTTTATCACTCCCTGTCAAAAGTTATGCACAAAACGGCAAAATAATACCCTTAAATCCCTTTTGAAAAACAGAAACCTTTCCTTCCGCCTGATATCCAAAAAGCTACCTACCGGTACCCGGCATAAAAAACTGCTTTTTAGGAAATCAATCTTGTACTCACGCAAAACAGCATCGCATTACAGGAGCTTTTCAATGAAACAAAGCCGCGAGTATCCTAAAAAATAAAAACAGACAAACATTCATTCTTCTGCCGCAAAAGAAAATAGGCCGCAACATATAAATCACTAGTTATTTCAGCATATTAAGAATCCTGTAAAACGGCCCGGCAATTCGCAAAAAGCCGGCACCAGTGATGAAATGCCGCATACTTAAAGGCGAGCTGTACGGATGCAGCGAATTTACGCAAAAGGAGCAACAGCGGCGCAGACGACTGATTTTTATACAAAAAAAAATCGGAACGAGTACCACTCGTTCCGACCTGGCGATCCAGATGGGGATCGAACCCACGACCTCTAGCGTGACAGGCTAGCGCTCTAACCATCTGAGCTACTGGACCACAACACAAATATCATCGTAGGACAAAAAATTACCCACTCATATTAGCGGAATCATTATAGTATAAAGCTGTAAGCTTGTCAATAAAAAAATCATTATTTTTACAAATCGGCCAAGCTGTAAAAGGTCCGCTTTTTTAAAAAGGCAGGCACTTTCTGCCGACCGCCTGCCCTTTACCAATTTTCCCCCGCTATCTTATCAAATGCTTCCCAAGCCTCTTTGCGATAATAACGGTGTCCTCCGGCTCCGGTGGTTAAAACACAATTTTGGGGTACACCTGCCGCACGATAAATCTTTTGAATCGTATGAAAAGCTTTTTTAACTCCCGCCTCAGGAAAAATAGAATCTTCTCTGCCGTTTATAACAACCAGCTTCCGGGGTGCAATTGCCGCGGCCATATCGCCCATATCCATATATTTAGCAATACCCGGAATAAAATTACACTCGCAATGAAACATCGCTGCAATGGAATCGGCAAAGCTGCAAACAGCACAGGAAGGCATGGCTACTTGAATACGTTCATCCATACAAGCCGCATAATAAGCGGCTGTTCCTCCGCCGGAATTCCCGGTACAAAGAATCTTCTGTCCGTCTATTTCCGCATAAGTAAGCGCCAAATCGATAGCCCGTGAAATATCCCAGCAGCGTTCCCCAATCATCGTACGCCCCACCAGCAGTGCGTTCATCGCAGTAATATGGCAGCGTGGCGCTCCATGGTCGTCATGATCCGCCACCTTTTCCGTTCGCCTTTCCCCCATTCCACGCTGCTCTAGGCACAGGGCAGCATATCCCCGTGAAAGCGCCTGCAAAGCAATATCCCGATCCCCGTCACCCGGCGGATTTCCCGGATAAGACCGCCCCATAGATACATGCATACCCGTACTGTGCCCCTGCAGGCATACCGCTAAAGGATATTTTTCTTTATTCAATTTGGGAATGCATAAAAGGCACACGGCACGAACCGCCCTTTCCACAGCAAAATGGATTCTATACTCGGTATATGTGCCGAATTCCTTTCGATATTCAATCTCAGGAGCCAGATCTACCTTTTCAGGCATATCTCCCAGTAAGGCCGATAATTTTTGACGAATCCGCCGTTTTTGAATGATAAAATCTCCTGACTCGTCAAAAGCAAGCAGCGGTCGCTGCGCAAAAAGCTCAAAATGTCCCTCATCAGGCGAATACATCCTCTATCCCCCTCTTAATAAAAATATAAAATACAAACACACCATCCTATGCGCTCTGTATAAAACATCAGCTCCTCAGCCCTTAGGATCTTCCAAAAGCTTTAAAGCGGAGAAACGTCCAAGAATCAGCATGTCTCTGAAATCCCCATAAAAAATACGGCAGACCCAAAGGCATACCGCAGCGACATATGATTGTCTGCCGGATACAAAAAAGATGCCAGTGAAAGCGCAGGCGTGTCCCGCAAAAAGCTAGTAGCAAGCCGAAGCGTCGTGAGCGCGTTTACAACCGAACAGCGAAGGTGCAGCGTGACTTTTTGCGGAAAAGGAGGAATGACAGCGTGGTATGAGAAATCCCCAGTCATGCGGCTGGGGATTTTGAATGGAGCATAGTCCATTCCGACGTGGTGCCGAAGACCGGGATCGAACCGGTACGGGTATTGCTACCCACGGGATTTTAAGTCCCGGGCGTCTGCCTGTTCCGCCACTCCGGCAAAATTACGAAAGTTATTATAGCATTCCGCCTTTAAAATGTCAATGGCAAAATACAGTATGTCAAAATTTTTAAAGCAATCTCCACAATTTCTGTTTTATGCTCTGTTGTACGTAAAAAATCCTATTTCCTATAAAATTATTTTTCTGTCTTTTTTCATTCTTCAAATTAATTCTCCGTCACGGTAGAAAACAGTGCTCTTTTTCATTTTCTTCCGCCTTCCCTTTTTACAGCTGTTTCCGCTCTTTCTTATCAGTCGTATTTTTCGTTTTGCCAAAGAGCAGATTTTATAAATTCTCCTCCAAAAATAAAAGCGCAGTATCAAGGCTCTTTATTCCTCATTTGCTTTAAATATCTAAAAAACCGGTATTTTATCTAATAGATGCATATATGAATATATATCAAAAAAAAAGAAAAAACAATAATATTGCCTTTGTATAAATCAGCTTCCTCCCACTTATACAAAGGCTAATTACAACTTAATGTCAATACGAAATAGAAAACATTCTCCCCCTGCCGGAAATACAGCAATATCGGAACCAGTTTTATCTAAATTCCATACCCTTAATCTTCCTGTTTTTCTCTTCACATTTTCTTTCGGCATCCGTCTACCCGATAATCCTGACCGGAAACATAAGAGGCCTCGTCCGAAGATAAAAACACAACGACCGACGCGCACTCTTCCGGTGTTCCGGCTCTTCCCATAAACGAATGCTCCGGCATAACATTCTCGTCCGCGGTAACATTGATACTTCCGGGTGAAACCGTATTCACCGTAATACCGTAGGGTGCCATTTCCTTTGCCAACGCTTTTGTAAAGGCAATAACGCCGCCTTTGGTCATAGAATAATCCACCATATTCACAATTCCATAAGACCCCGCCACCGAACCAATGTTGATGATTCGACCATAATGATTTTTTATCATATATGGAAGCACAGCAGAAGCACAATACATTGTTCCCAAAATATTGACCTCAATCTTCTTTTTCCACTCTGCGGAAATTGACTGCGTAAAAGGCTTCCAAGTGTTATATATTCCTGCATTATTGATCAAAATATCTATTTTCCCAAATTGTTCTGCAGCGTCTGCTACCGAAGAACGGACGGCTTCCTCATCCGTAACATCCAGCACATAGGTCCTCACATCTGCCCCATAGCTTTTCACAATCGCCGCGGTTTCATCAAGTCCGTTTTCATCAATATCCGCCAACATCAACCCACAGTTTCTTTTAGCTAATTGTACAGCAATGGCCCGGCCTATGCCATGGGAAACCCCTGTAACAAATGCACTCTTCCCATTAAACTTCATTTGCTCTTCCTCCTTTTTTATAGAATATTTTAAGACCGCGCAAAATACAATACAAAATTCTATCCAATATACAACCAAAACTATTTTTAATGTTTCTGCGATACGGCATTAATAAAATCCTTGGACTGCTCATCCAAGGATTTCAAAAATTCTTTTCAAAATTAAACCGCTCCGTTTAAAGCAGCTTTTTTCATTCTCTTTATTTGATATATTAAAAACTGATTTCCTAAAAGTCTTTTTCAACCACGAAAAAAGAATCCCTCCTAGCCAAACAAAAAAAGCCGCCCTCATACAAGAGCGGATTTTCTGGAGGCGCCACCCGGAATCGGACCGGGGATAAGGGTTTTGCAGACCCGTGCCTTACCTCTTGGCCATGGCGCCATTTTGGAGCGATAGACGAGATTCGAACTCGCGACATCCACCTTGGCAAGGTGGCACTCTACCAGCTGAGTTACTACCGCATAAAACGAACCATTTTTTGGTGCCTTGGGGCGGAATCGAACCACCGACACGAGGATTTTCAGTCCTCTGCTCTACCGACTGAGCTACCAAGGCTTAACGGCGGCAAAACCGCCTTTAAAAAAATGGCGATCCAGATGGGGATCGAACCCACGACCTCTAGCGTGACAGGCTAGCGCTC
>CAJMLN010000011.1 GCA_905214315.1 uncultured bacterium
GCCGTAAAGCTTTCACCTATCTGGATCGCCAATTCGCGTGTCGGAGTCAGGACCAGGGCTTTAATACCCGGCTTACGCCTACTTGAAATCTGTTCTTCGATCTTCTGAATGATAGGGATGGAAAAAGCTGCCGTCTTACCGGTTCCTGTCTGTGCGCAACCTAATAAATCAGATCCGTCCAGGTGGAGATATCTAAACCCGCAGGAGATCGCTTATCTTGAAACTTTAAAATAAAAATGGCAGAATTTTGATAAAAAGTGTTTGCCAAACGGGCTTGTTTTGTGATATTATAAAGTGCGATAATTTTTACAAAGCGAAAGGGTTTGCAATGGGCAGGCACATTCAAAAATCAGCATTGCACAGTAGTATAGGCATGGCATCGGGGGCCGGCCTTAGCAGAGCATTCCTGTTTTTAAAATACGGCACGGCAAAGACGTCTTGCAAAAAAGCAACGGCGGGCTGTGCTTTTATTTTTGCCGCGTAGTAAATTTTTTAGTGTGTTAGAATAAAGGGGTGATAAAATATGGTATTTCATTTTCAGGCAATGGCCGAAGCGCTGAGTATAACCGATTCCTTAAAGGTTACGGCAATCGGACTGCTCGTTGTTTTCGCAGTATTGGCTATCCTTATATTCTTTATTGAAGGCATCCACGCCGTATTTAAGGATAGAAAGCCTAAAACGGAAGCAAAAGCAGAGAATACGCCGCTCAACCGGCCGGAGGAACGGATTTCTGCAGGTGTAATGGCAGAAGTTCCATTAGCAGAAAATGCCGCGGAGGACGGAGAATTTGTTGCTGCAATTTCAGCAGCAATATCTTTGGCAACAGGAAAACCCAATACTTCATTTGTTATTAAATCCATTCAAAACGGTTAAAATGGGAGGAAAAAATCATGCGTAAATTCAATGTTAATGTAAATGGAAAGATATATGTGGTAGAAATTGAAGAAACCGGTGAGGCGGCGCCGATTACAGAAGCACCTAAAGCAGTGGAAGCACCTAAGGCAGAAATGCCAAAGGCAACGGAAGCGCCTAAAGCGGCTGCCGGCGCAGTAGCCATTAATTCCCCTATGCCCGGAACGATTCTCGATGTAAAGGTTGCCGTGGGTACAGAGGTAAAAGCCGGGGATGTGATTTGTATTTTAGAGGCCATGAAAATGGAAAATGAAATTGTTGCCCCGCAGGACGGTACGATTACCAGTGTAGTTGCAAAGGGCGCCAGTGTAAATTCGGGCGATCTTTTAGCGGCTATGGAATAAAATATGCGGGGGTAGTTTCATGAATTTTGTTGCTCTTGCAGAAGCTCCCAGCATTGATATCGGCCAGACTATTCGGGACCTGTGGGCTGAGAGCGGATTATATAATATCTTTCATAATTTTTCAGGCACCGGCTGGCAGACACTGATAATGATTTTCATTGCTTGTGTTCTGTTGTATCTGGCTATCGGCAAAAAGTTTGAACCGCTTTTGCTGTTGCCGATTGCAACGGGTATGCTGCTGGCCAATGTCGGCGGCGGAGAGATTTTCAACAGCCAATGCTTTGCCGACGGACATGTAAACTGGGAATGCTTTAACGGCACCGGCGCTGTGATCGACGGCCAGCTGGTAAAGGCGGGATTGTTTGATTATCTTTATCTTGGCGTAAAGCTGGGAATTTATCCGTGCCTGATTTTTATGGGCGTTGGCGCAATGACGGATTTCAGTCCGCTGATCGCCAACCCAAAAAGCCTGATTCTCGGCGCTGCGGCACAGCTGGGTATTTTTATTGCCCTGATCATTGCCGGCCTTTTGGGCTTTGACGGTAATATCGCTGCGAGCATCGGTATCATCGGTGGAGCCGACGGACCCACGGCGATTCTGGTTACCTCGCTTTTGGCACCGGATAAGCTGGCGCCGATTGCAATTGCGGCCTATTCTTATATGGCGCTGGTGCCGGTGATTCAGCCGCCCATTATGCGCATGCTTACCACTAAAAAGGAACGCGAAATCGTTATGGAACAGCTGCGTCCGGTTTCCAAGCGCGAGCTGATTATCTTCCCTATAGCCACCGCGGCGGTGATTATTCTGATTCTGCCGGCCACGGCGCCGTTGATCGGCAGCCTGATGTTCGGCAACCTGCTTCGGGTGTGCGGCGTTACGGAACGTTTGAACAAAACTGCGCAGAATGAGCTTTGCAATATTGTTACAATCTTTTTAGGAACTACGGTAGGTGCTACGGCGGTAGGGGAATCTTTCCTGAATTGGGAGACCGTAATGATCATCGGTCTTGGTCTTGTGGCCTTTGCCATGGGTACCGCTGGCGGCGTCCTGCTGGGCAAGCTGATGTGCTTCCTTACCAAGGGAAAGATCAATCCTTTGATCGGTGCGGCGGGGGTTTCTGCCGTTCCCATGGCGGCGCGTGTGGCGCAGAAAGAGGGACAGCGGGCAAATCCCAGGAATTTCCTGCTGATGCACGCTATGGGCCCCAATGTGGCCGGCGTAATCGGTTCCGCTGTTGCGGCCGGCGTCCTGCTTTCCATTTTCGGTTAAGATAGGAGGAAGATTATGGGAAAAGTGTTAATTACAGATACCATCCTCCGTGATGCGCATCAGTCGCAGGCGGCTACAAGAATGCGCTTGGAGGAAATGCTTCCGGCTTGCGAGATTCTTGACAGTATCGGATATTATTCGCTGGAGGCGTGGGGCGGCGCTACGTTTGATTCCTGTCTGCGCTTTTTGAACGAGGATCCGTGGGATCGTCTGCGCGCACTGCGCAAGGCGCTGCCCAATACAAAGCTGCAGATGCTGCTTCGCGGGCAGAATATTTTGGGCTACCGGCACTATGCAGACGATGTAGTGGATAAATTTGTACAAAAGAGTATTGAAAACGGAATTGACATCATTCGTATTTTTGACGCGTTAAATGATCTGCGCAATATGGAGCAGGCCGCAAAGAGCACCAAAAAGTACGGCGGAATTGCCGAGCTTGCCATGAGCTATACGATCAGCCCCGTGCATACGACAGATTATTTTGTGGATTTGGCAAAACAGATGGAACAGATGGGCGCTGACACCATATGTATTAAGGATATGGCGAATCTGCTGCTGCCCTATGATGCCTATGAGCTTGTGAAAAAGCTGAAAGCCGCCGTAAAGGTACCGATTCACCTGCATACCCACAATACCAGCGGTACCGGCGATATGACGATTTTAAAGGCCATTGAAGCCGGGGCGGACATTGTGGACACCGCGCTTTCGCCCCTTGCAAACGGCACCAGCCAGCCGGCGACCGAGTCCCTGGTGGCAACCTTAAGAGGAACGGAATACGATACCGGACTGGAGCTGGATAAGCTGGTGGAAGCCAGCAAGCACTTTAAAAAAGTTGCACAGCGGTTAAAAGACGATAAAATTCTGGATTCTAAGGTATTGGCGGTAGATATCAATACGCTTCTGTACCAGGTTCCCGGCGGTATGCTTTCCAACCTGATTTCGCAGCTGAAGGAAGCAGGCCAGGAGGATAAGCTTACGCAGTGCTTGGCGGAGGTGCCGAATGTACGTAAGGATTTCGGATATCCGCCGCTGGTTACGCCCACGAGCCAGATCGTGGGGACACAGGCGGTGCTGAACGTGCTTTGCGGCGAGCGGTATAAGATGGTTACCAAGGAATCCAAGGGCCTTTTGGCGGGCGAATACGGCCATCTGCCGGCACCGGTAAATGAAGAGGTGCGTAAAAAGTGCATCGGGGATACACCGGTGATTACCGGCCGACCGGCCGACGCACTGAAGCCTGAATTTGATAAATATATGGAAGAGATCAGGGAGTATATGATTCAGGAGGAGGACGCGCTTTCTTATGCACTGTTCCCGCAAGTGGCAATGAATTTCTTTAAAAAACGTAAGGAGGCCGCACAGGGCGGTTTGGATATTAAGGTAAGCGTAACGGAAATTTAAGATTTTACCTGAAGCGGGGAAGAAGAAATGAATGCGGATTTTACGGAAAAGATAGATCTTGCATATAAAAAAATGAGCAAAGGACAAAAAAGCATCGCCAAGTATATTTTGGAAAATTATGATAAGGCGGCTTTTATGACGGCCAGCAGGCTTGGCAGCAGTGTCGGCGTAAGCGAATCCACGGTGGTTCGCTTCGCCGATTCCTTGGGTTATGACGGCTATCCGGAGCTTCAGCGCGAGCTGCAGGAGATGCTGCGCAGCCGGTTGACCGGCGTGCAGCGTATGGAACTCACGGGGGAGCTGCCTAACACCAAACTGTTTGAAAAGGTACTGAAAACGGATATTGAAAATATTCGCGTTACTTTAAACGAAATTGACCGGCAGGCCTTTGAACGCACGGTAAGCGCTTTGATTGGCGCCAAAAGAGTGTATATTATGGGAATTCGCTCCGCCGGCACCATAGCCAATCTGCTGGGATATTATCTGGATTTTATTTTGGATAACGTGCGTACGGTTAACGGTTCTCCCAATGATACGATTGAGCAGATCATTCATATCGGGGAGGGTGATGTATTTGTGGGAATCAGTTTTCCTCGGTATTCCCGGCGCACGGTGGAGGCAATGAAATTTGCGCGGGCGCACGGCGCGCAATGTATTGGAATTACCGACAGTGCGTTTTCCCCCTTGCTGGAGCTTTCGGATATCAATATGGAAATTCGCTGCGATACGGTGTCCTTTGTGGATTCCCTTGTGGCGCCGCTGAGCGTTGTAAACGCACTGCTTGCGGCTATCAGTCAGAAAAAGAAGGAAGCGCTTTCCTTAAATTTAAAGGAAATGGAAAATATCTGGAATCAAAATGATTTCTATGCAGGAAAAAAGTAAAAAGGTCTTTGTGGTCGGCGGCGGTCCCGCAGGGATGATGGCGGCGGCGCAGGCAGCGGCAAAAGGCTGTGAGACCGTATTGCTTGAGAAAAATGAAAAGCTGGGCAAAAAACTGTTTATCAGCGGCAAAGGACGGTGCAATGTAACCAACAGCTGCGACACAGAGGATTTTTTTCAGAATATTGCCCGCAACAAACGTTTTTGCTATTCCGCCCTGTATTCCTTTCCGCCGGCGATGACCGTTGAACTGATCGAGCAGCAGGGGGTGCCGTTGAAGACCGAACGCGGGGGACGGGTATTTCCGGTCAGTGATAAATCCAGCGATATTCTGAAAGCCTTTGAAAGATATGTACGGCAGGCGGGGGCGGAAGTCCGCCTGAATACGAAGCTGGAAAATATTTTTACCGCCGACGGCAGAATTACGGGGATTCAGTATGACGGAAAAATCCGGGCCTGTGACCGGCTGATTCTGGCCTTGGGCGGCGCGTCCTATGCGTCCACGGGTTCCGACGGAGCCTGGCGCGATAAGCTGATGCAGCTGGGGCATACGGTAGAGGAATTTTCGCCCGCCCTGGTGCCAATGACAAGTCCGCAGCCATGGGTGCATCAGCTTCAGGGACTTTCATTGAAAAATGTACGGTTAAAAGCGATTCTGGGAAAAAAAGAAATTTTTGATGAGCTGGGAGAAATGCTTTTTACGCATTTCGGGCTTTCCGGACCCTTGATTTTATCCCTGAGCAGCTGCCTGCAGAGGCCGGATTTTAAAAACCTAAGGCTTTTGATTGATTTAAAGCCCGGGCTGTCGCCGGAACAGCTGGATTGCAGGCTTTTGAGGGATTTTGCCAAATACGGAGGCAAAACGCTGAAAAATGCCATGGTGGAGCTGCTGCCTTCACGGCTGATTACCGCGGTGATTGCCGCGGCGGGGCTGGAGGAGACCGTTTCGGTAAGCCAGCTTACCCAGGAAGAGCGGATACGGCTCGGGAGGGCTTTGAAGGCACTGCCTGTAGAGGCGGATGGCTTCCGCCCCCTGAACGAGGCCATTGTAACAAGAGGAGGAATCTCCGTAAAGGAAATTGATCCTTCCACGATGCAGAGCAAGCGGATAGAGGGTTTGTTTTTTGCAGGAGAAATGATCGATATCGACGCCTACACAGGCGGATTTAATATTCAGTTGGCGCTTTCTACCGGCTTTTTGGCGGGAAGTTCCTGTTAGGAGAGTTTTATGCAGATAGCACTTGACGGTCCGGCCGGCGCGGGAAAGAGCACCGTAGCCAAGGCAATAGCCAGAGAATTGGGCATCGTATATCTGGATACCGGAGCCATGTACAGGGCGGTGGCTTTGTATATGACGGAGCATAATATTGCGCCGGAGGATACGGCGGCCGTGGAAAAAGCACTGGAGGGCGTAGAGCTTTCCATAGAATATGAACAGGGCCAGCAGAGGATCTGCCTGTGCGGAAGAGATGTGTCCGATGCGATACGGGAAAACCACGTTTCGGCAGCGGCCTCTCGGTTTTCCGCCATTCCGGCGGTGCGCAGGTTTCTGGTACAGATGCAGCAGCAGCTGGCAGGAAAAAACGACTGCGTTCTTGACGGCCGCGATATTGGCACCTTTGTGCTGCCGCAGGCGGATTTTAAATTTTATCTTACCGCGGATGCAGGCGAACGGGCCAGGCGCCGTGCGGCGGAGCTGGAAGCACGCGGTGAGGCGGCGGATGTGGAAAAGATTCAAAAGGAAATTGAGGCACGGGATTACGCGGATTCCCACCGGGAATTTGCGCCTTTGCGCCGCGCAGAGGATGCCGTGCTGGTGGACAGCACGCACATGACCGCTTCTGCGGTGACGGATTTTATTATTCATACCATCAAAGAAGGAAAATAAATGTTTCACGGATTTGTACGCGGTCTCGCGGCGCTGGTGTTTGCTCTGTTCAGCCGTACCAGAGTATACGGCAGAGAGAATATTCTCGCCTGCGGAAATGTAATCTATGTATGCAATCATCAGAGCGTGGTGGACGCCTTTATCAGTTTTTATGTGCTGCCCTCCGCGACGTATTTTATGTCCAAAAAAGAAGTGTTTCAAAATAAGTTTTACGCCTTTTTTTTGAAGCGTCTGCAGATGTTTCCGATCGACCGTGAGGCAGTGGACCTCAAGGCGATTAAGTACGCCTGTGATAAATTGGAAGAGGGAAACGCGCTGTGTATTTTCCCGCAGGGGACGCGTCATGCGGAGTCCCGCATCCGCTTAGAGGATATGCACGCGGGAATCGGTATGATCGCCCTGCGGAAAAAAAGCCGCGTTGTGCCGATGATGTTTAAGCAAAAACCCGGGTTTTTTAAGAAAAATGAATTGATTATCGGTAAAGAGATCGATCTTTCCTCTTTTGAAGGGCGAAGAGCGAATTCTGAGGAGATGAAGCGCTTTATACAGCTGGTTACCGGGAAAATGAATGAGCTCTTAGAGGAGGCGCCATGCGGATCCTGATAGCAAAGAGCGCCGGATTTTGCTTTGGCGTGCAGAAAGCTGTGGAGGTTGTTGAGGGCGAACTGGGCAAGCATGAACATCTTTATACCTACGGGGAGATTATTCATAATCCTCAAGTGGTAGAGCTTTTAAAAGAGAAGGGCGTTTTTCCAATCGAAGACCCCGGTGAGGCACAGGCAGGCACCGTTATTATTCGCAGTCATGGTGCTCCGGAGGAAAAAATAGAGCAGTTTCGGCAAAAAAAGATTAAAATTATCGATGCTACCTGTCCTTTTGTAAGAAGAATACAAAAAATTGTGCAAAAAGCTTTACAAAAAGGCGAATTTATTGTTATAATAGGCGAGAGTAAACACCCGGAAGTTATAGGAATAAATGGGCATTGCCGGAATTCCGGTTTTGTGGTGAACAGCGTGGCTGAGGTGCAGGCGCTGCCGGATACGGAAAGACCGGTTTGCGTAGTGGCGCAGACGACGACCAGAAGGCAGCTGTATGAATCCCTTATGCAGGCGGTGAAGGAACGGTATCCGCAAAAGCAGATCGCGTTTTTTGATACGATATGCGATGCTACCGCACAGAGGCAGGAAGAGGCTATACGTTTGGCCAGAAATGTAGACGTTATGCTTGTGATTGGCGGGCGGCAGAGCTCCAATACCGCTAAGCTGTATAAAATATGCAGAGAATATTGTAAAAGAACCTATGCGGTTGAAACTGTACAAGATGTTTCGGCCATAAAAACATATAATAACGATATCATAGGTGTAACCGCCGGTGCTTCCACCCCGGATTGGTTGATAAAGGAGGTTGTGGATAGAATGAGCGAAAATGAAATTCTCGCAGAACAGAACCTGAGTTTTGAGGAGGAGATGAACAAAACTCTGGTTAAAATTCGCCCCGGGCAGGTTATCAGGGGCAAGGTCATCTATGTAAAGGATAATGAAATCAGCGTAGATATAGGATATAAAGCAGATGGCTTAATTACGAAAGAGGAATTGACAGCCTCCGGTATGGAAAATCCTGCAGAGTTCTTTCATGAGGGCGATGATATCGATGTTGAAATTGTTAAGGTCAATGACGGCAATGGAAATGTCATTCTTTCCAGAAAGCGTGTAGTTGCACGTTTGGAAGCAGATAAAACGCTTGCAACGATCCAAAACGGTGAAATTTTTGAAATAACCGTTGCCGAAGCCGTAAAGGGCGGACTTACCGCCGATTATGACGGCGTAAGGGTTTTTATTCCCCGTTCACAGATTCGCCCTAACGGTTTTGTGCGGGATGTTGACCGTTATGTAGGACAGACGCTGCGCGTTCGTGCGATTGATATTGATTTGAAGCGGCGCAAGGTTGTGGCGACGCACAGCGCAGTCGTAGCGGAGGAAAGAGAAGCGGCACTGGAAGAGGCTTGGTCTAAATTGGAAGAAGGCGCTACTGTAAAGGGAACTGTTCGTAGATTGACCGATTTTGGCGCGTTTGTGGATTTAGGCGGTGTCGACGGCTTGATACATATCGGCGATATTGCCTGGTATCATATCAATAAGCCTTCGGATATCCTTAGTGTAAATCAGGAAATTGAAGTAGTGATTCTTTCCTTGGATCGTGAAAAAGAGCGTATTTCGTTAGGATATAAGCAGCTTCAGCCCAAACCCTGGGAACATGCTGCAGAAAAATATCCGGTTGACAGCATCGTAAAGGGAACGGTAGTTCGCATTACGTCATTTGGTGCGTTTATAGCGCTTGAGCCGGGAATTGACGGGTTGGTACATATTTCAGAGGTTTCCAATAAATTTATTTCCAAAGTAGATGACGCCGTTAAGGTAGGGCAGGAGATCGAAGCCCTTGTGTTGGATGTGGATCCTGAGGAAAAGCGCATCAGCCTTAGTATCAAAGCCCTGCTTCAGGATGAAGCAGACGAGGAGCTGGATACTGAATTGGAAGAAGTTGAAGCGACGGAAGAATAAGAAAAAAGCCGCAGCAGACGCTGCGGCTTTTTGCAAATTTTTATCTTGTTTCAAACAGATACACGTTTTAGCTGCATTTTGCGAAAGGATGGGCCGATGGCACGAATCAATAGGGAATATATGCTTAAGCTTTCCGCCATGGACGAAGAGGATGCCTTTGATCCGGCGGATCTCTCCCCGGAGGAGCTGTTTCTGCTTGACAGCGATGCGCACGCAAGATTTGTTGAGCAGTATAAAGCGTATTATGATGATATTAAAACAAGCGGAACATTACATAAGGAGGATTGGTAAAAATGAACGTTTTCATGCGTTTTCCCGGATATCGATCCAAAGCGCTGACCCTGAGTTACGATGATGCGGTGGAGCAGGATATTCGGCTGATCGAGATTATGAAAAGGCATGGCCTGAAGGGCACGTTTAATATAAACACCGGATGCTTTGCGCCGGAGGGAACTGTGTATCCCAAAGGGCAGATTCACCGCCGTATGACGCAGAAACAGGCGTATGCGCTTTATGCCGGCAGCGGGATGGAGGTGGCAGTGCATGCGGCCACACACCCTTTCCTGGAGCAGCTGCCTTTGAATATGTGTACTCAAGAGGTGATGCAGGACCGGGAGAATATTGAAAAAATGTTCGGAACTATCTGCCGGGGAATGGCGTATCCTTACGGTACTACAAGTGATGCTGTGGTGGAGATTCTTAAAAGCTGCGGGATTCTCTATTCCCGCACCACGGTAAGCCGCAGGAATTTTATGATTCCCGAGGATTGGCTTCGTCTTTCGGCAACCTGCCATCATAAAGATGAGCAGTTAATGGCGTTGGCGGAAAAATTTTTGGCAGGGGACAGACCGTGCAGAGCACCGGAAATGTTTTATCTCTGGGGCCATAGCTATGAGTTTGACATGGACGAGAATTGGAGTGTTATCGAACAGTTTGCTGAAAAAATGGGCGGTAGAGAAGATATCTGGTATGCCACGAATATTGAAATCTTTGAATATATCGAGGCGTTTCGTTTGCTGCGCACTTCCAACGACGGAAAGATATTTTTTAATCCTACGGCATATACGCTGTATTTTAGTACCGGAAATGAAAATTTTGAAATCAGCCCCGGCGAAATGCTGAAGCCTTGATAAAAAAGCAGGCATATATGCCTGCTTTATATATTTTTGGGAAGCGCTGTGTTTAGGAACCCCAGGTGCTCGTTATATCCCCGCACAATGACATTCCAGCTGCCCCGGTCATAGTCCACAATAGAAAAAGAAGCGTTGGACACCCAGGGGAATTCCTGCATATGCTCGTGGGAGAGGGAATTCCATACGGCCTCCATTGCGCGGATCGGTGTGGCGTGGGTGGCGAGGCAAACGGTTTTTTGGGGATTTTGCTGAATAATATCCATTACGGCGGTTTTTACACGGTCATACAGCTGCGCGGCGGATTCTCCCTGCGGTAGTTCGGCGGCACCGATATTCTGGGTCCAGATTGCATGCATCTGCGGATAATCCTTGGCAATGGCATCAAAGGAACAGCTTTCCCAAAGACCGGCTGAAATTTCCCGCAGAGCGCTGTTTGTGTAAATGGGACACGGCTGGCTTTGGGCGATGGCAAGGCCGGTATGATAGGCCCGCTGCAGATCGGAGGCATAGACGGCGTCAATTTTATACTTTTTTAATTCCCGAGCCGTTGCCCGGGCCTGCGCAAGCCCCTTTTCCGTAAGGGCAAAATTGCTGGAGCCGGCAAACAGCCGCAGCTGATTGGCCTGGCTCTCTCCGTGGCGGACAAAAATCAAACGCGTCATAAAAATACCTCAAAAAAATAAAAACTATAAATACTATAGCACGCAAACGTATTTTTGCAAAGTGATTCCTTAAAAATAACGCTTTATTTTGTATGTAAGGTGGTGTATAATACTATTTGTTTTTAAGGAGGATTTTATATGGAAGAGATAAAATTACAGGCACAGCAGGCATTGCTGGAGCTTTTGGAGACTGCTGCGCTGAAGGCGGGCGATTTATTTGTAGTGGGCTGCTCCTCCAGTGAGATCATAGGGCAGAAGATAGGCAAGGGTTCCAGTCTGGAGGCTGCGCAGGCTGTGCTGGATGGGATATATCCTGTTTTGAAACAGCGGGGGATTTATCTTGCGGCGCAGTGCTGTGAGCATTTGAACCGCGCGCTGGTGATTGAAAAAAAAGCGGCCGAAGCATTTGGGTATGAAACGGTTTGCGTAGTGCCGCAGCCCAAAGCCGGCGGCTCTTTTGCAACGGCGGCGTATCGGAGCTTTGAAGAGCCGGTGATGGTGGAAAATATCCGTGCCCATGCGGGAATGGATATCGGCGGCACGCTGATCGGTATGCATTTAAAGGCCGTTGCGGTACCGGTGCGGATTTCCCTCGACAGAATAGGCGAGGCGATTCTGCTTTGCGCCAGAACCCGGCCCAAGTATATCGGCGGAGAACGGGCGAAATATGAGTGATGCTTGATTTTGAAAAAGAGGGACTGTCTGCCGCCGCGACAGCACTGATGAAGAGGAGGGCATTTTATGGATCTCGGTTTTATGCCGCCAAAGCATGCGGCAGCTGAAAAAAATAAGGAGCCTTTGCCCGCGCATATAAAAGAGGTGCCCGGCTATCTGGTTCGTTTGGTTAAATCTTTTTTTTCAAGATTGTTCTATATTTTTCGCCTGGTGTGGGAAACCAGACCGTTGATTTTGATTCTGATGATTGCTGCCGCCGTTGCCAACGGCTTGCTCCCGATTGCGGGAGCGTATATCAGCGCAGAGATTATCAATGCGCTTGCTCGAAATTTTGACGGCAGTGCCGTAACGGCTACAGCGATCGGGGTGCTGTTTGTATATCAGTTTATTTATTTGTTTTTCAACCGTATCGTAAATGATATCAACCATATGGTATCCAGCCTTTCGGGGGAGCTGATTACCAACCACATCCGGCAAAAAATTATGAAAAAGGCAAAAGAGATCGATCTTGCCAGCTTTGATCAGCCGGACTTTTACGAAAAACTGGAAAATGCAAATCGTGAGGCAGGGATGCGCCCGGTGCAGGTGCTGAATTCCTCGCTTACCGTTATCAGTACTGCGATCAGCATGATCAGTTTTATTACAGTATTGGCAGCCATTGGTTTGTGGGCTCCGTTCCTTGTAATCATTTTAGCATTGCCGTCTGCGGTCATCAGTTTTATATACCGCAGAAAGACGGTAGGCTATATGCGCAGACGATCAAAGGCAAGAAGGCAAATGAATTATTATTCTGGCGCGGTAGTCAATAAGGATTTGGTGAAAGAAATCCGCCTGTTGGGCATCAGCGAAGATTTTGAAAAACGGTATGACGCAGTATTTAAGGATTATTTTAAAGGCTTCAAGCGTATTATTCTTTCTGAGGGGGCTTGGAATATTGCATTTGGTATTGTACGAATTGCAATCAATTGTCTGTTATTCTGGTTTATCGCGTCGATGGCGTTAAAGAAGCAAATACAGGTGGGTGATTATGCCTTATATACCGGTGCCCTGAATTCCATTGCTGTTGGAGTAGCGGCGCTTGTAAGCAGTACTGCTGCTATTTATGAAGGGACGCTGTTTATTGATAATTTGATCTCCTTTATGAAACAGGAGAAAAAGATCGTAGCAGCGGAAACACCACCGCTGCTGCCGGAACGGCATACGGGGCATATTGTTGAATTTAAAAATGTAAGCTTTCAATATCCGCAAACGAAGCATTATGTACTTAAAAATATTAATTTAAAATTTGAGGCGGGAGAGACAATTGTTCTTGTAGGTCTTAACGGTGCCGGGAAAACAACGCTGATCAAATTGTTAACCCGTCTTTATGATCCTACCGAAGGAGAGATTCTTTTAGACGGGAAGGATCTCCGCAGATATGATGTACAGGCGTTATATCACCTTTTTGGCATTGTATTTCAGGATTTTGGAAAGTACGCTGTTACAGTAAAAGAAAACATTTTATTTGGAAATATTCAGCAGACACCGGATATTGCCCGTGTAGAGGAGGCTGCCCGGCAAAGTGATTCTTTAAGCTATATTCGGAAATTGCCCCAAGGCTTTGATACGCCGCTGATGCGCTATTTTGAAGAGGTGGGGTTGGAGCTTTCCATCGGACAGTGGCAGAAGCTGGCCATAGCCAGGGCTTTTTACGGGGATTCGGATATTCTGGTGCTGGATGAGCCGACCGCCTCGCTGGATGCTTTGGCCGAACAGGAGATCTATAATCAATTTGATCGGCTGCGCAAAGGGAAAACCACAATTTTTGTTTCGCACCGCCTTTCCAGCGCCGTGGGGGCCGATCGGATTGTTGTATTGGAAAACGGCAGTGTAATAGAAGAAGGGAGCCACCGGCAGCTGATGCAGCAGCAGGGGAAATATTATCAAATGTTCTCTGCGCAGGCTGAACGGTACAGGGAGGACGCGGTACCGGGCTGAAAAATTTCAATTTGGTTTAAAAAGCGGTTGACAGGCAATCCTTTTTATAGTATTATCTATAAGCAAGCAGAAGCTGCCCGCTTCTCACCTGTCAGTAATTGCGCTGCACATGGTTATGTATAGGCTTTTTTGCGGGTAGTTTTGTGCTGCCCGCATTATTTTTTTGGAGGTGTTCAACATTATAGATTTAGCGATCAATGACGAAATCAGGGAGAAGGAAGTCCGTGTTATCGGATCACAGGGTGAGCAGTTAGGTATCGTTCCTGTTGACCAGGCGCTTCGGATGGCAGAGCAGGCAGATTTGGATCTTTGCCTTATTTCACCTAAAGCAGTTCCGCCGGTATGTAAAATCATGGATTATGGCAAGTATCGTTTTGAGGCGCAGAAGAAGGAAAAGGAGTCCCGTAAAAATCAAAAGATTATTGCGATGCATGAAATTCAGCTTTCCGCCACCATTGAAAAGCATGATATGGAGGTAAAGGCAAAAAAAGCCCGGGAATTTTTGAAGGACGGCGATCGTGTAAAGGTTTCCATTCGGTTCCGTGCCCGCCAGATTACGCACCCTGAAATCGGCCACCAGATTATGTCGCTTTTTTGCGAAATGTTGAAGGATGACGCCAAAGTTGAGAAGAAACCCGCACTGGAAGGGCGGAATCTTATCATGATAATGTCTGCAATTTAAAATTCTTTTAGGGGGTAAAACACTATGCCAAAAATGAAAACGCACAGAGGCGCGGCGAAACGCTTTGGCCTTACGGCTACCGGAAAGGTAAAGAGAGGAAAGGCTTACAGAAGCCATATTCTTACTAAAAAATCAACCAAAAGAAAGAGAAATCTGCGTAAGGGCGGTTATATTGCCGCGTGTGAAGCTTCTAATATCCGTAAGCTGATCCCTTATAAGTAAGCGACAGGAGGAAAGAACAATGAGAATAAAAAGAGCAGTGAATTCAAAAAAGAATCATAAAAAGGTCCTTAAGCTTGCCAAGGGATATTTTGGTGCAAAAAGCCGTCAGTTCCGTATCGCCAATCAGGCGGTTATGAAATCACAGGCATATGCCTATGTGGGACGTAAGCTGAAAAAGAGAGATTTCCGTTCTCTGTGGATTACGCGTATCAATGCCGCGGCAAGGCTGAACGGTATGAATTACAGCAAGCTGATCAGCGGCCTGAAAAAGGCCGGTGTGGATATCAACCGCAAAATGCTTGCAGAGCTTGCCGTTTATAATGCGGAAGCATTTACACAGCTGACAGAGGTTGCGAAAAAAAGCCTTTCATAAAAGTTGTGCGCAATGGTAAGCTCATTGCGCACTTTTTATATCCGGGGAGGAAAGTATGCTGAAAATTACCAGCACGGCAAATGAACGGATAAAATTTTTAAAAAGCTTAAAAACAAAAAAAGGCCGGGAACAGAGCGGCACCTACTTATTGGAAGGAAAAAGAGCCGTTGCCGACGCGGCCGTGCATGGGGTGGCGTTTGAATGTGTTCTTGTAAAGGATCCGTCGGCGTTTCCGTTTCTTGCGCATATAGAGCCGCACCGGATTTTGGAGGTTTCTGAAAACGTACTGCATGCGCTTTCGGATACACAGAGCCCGGAGGGAATTCTGGCACAGGTGCCTATGCAGGATACGGCGTTTGATGAGGAAAAGCTGTCTGGATTAATTGTTTTTTTAGATCATTTACAGGATGCGGGAAATTTAGGGACGATCATCCGCACAGCCGATGCGGCAGGAGCAGGAGCCGTGGTTCTTTCTCCGCATTGCGTGGAGCTTTTTAATCCTAAAACGATACGGGCGACGATGAGTTCGATTTTTAATATTCCCGTTATGTGTGCGGCGGACAGTGCGCAGGTGCTGGACGCTGTAAAGCGAAAGGGATATACGGTATATGCGGCCGCGCTGGGGGGAGAGAACGTCTATTCGCTTCCGCCGCTTGATCCCGGAAAAAGCTGTATTATTATCGGAAACGAAGGCAACGGCATTACGGCGCCGGTGCTTGCCTGTGCGGATAAAACCGTTGCGCTGCCGATGCGGGGCGGAGCGGAATCCTTGAACGCTGGTATTGCCGCGGGAATATTGATCTATCATTTTATATTTGGGAATCAAGGAGGATAAAACATGTCAGGACATAGCAAATGGGCGAATATTAAAAATAAAAAAGCCAAGACGGATGCGCAGAAAGGTAAAATTTTTACAAAGATCGGACGGGAATTAGCGGTTGCGGTAAAATCCGGCGGACCGGATCCGCTGGTAAATTCTAAGCTGGCCGATGTTATTGCCAAGGCAAAGGCGAATAATATGCCTAACGATACGATTATGCGCAGCATTAAAAAGGCGGCGGGCGAGGGCGACGGCGCGAACTATGAGGAGCTTACGTATGAAGGCTACGGACCGGCGGGAGTAGCGGTGATTGTGGAAATTGTAACGGATAACCGCAACCGTACTGCCGGAGAGATTCGTCATATCTTTGATAAAGCGGGCGGATCCATGGGAGCGACAGGCTGCGTTTCCTGGATGTTCGATAAAAAAGGTGTAATCGTTATTGCCAATGAGGGCAATATTGATGAGGAAGCGTTAATGATGAGCGCGCTGGATGCCGGGGCAGAGGATTTTATGCCCGTAGAGGATACGTTTGAAATCTATACCGCACCGGAGGATTTTTCGACTGTGCGCAAGGCGCTGGAGGATGCGGGATATGAATTTTTAGAGGCGCAGACAGATATGGTGCCGCAAAATACCGTTGCAGTCAGCGGCGAGGATGTGCTGAAGAAAATTTATTGGATGCTGGATCAGTTTGACGAGCATGACGACGTGCAGAATGTATATCATAATGCGGAGCTTCCCGAGGACGAAGACGAGGAATAAGAGAAAAAAGCTATGGCCATTAGATGCCGTAGCTTATTTTTTTATTCCGCGTGCAGCCGCATAAGATATCTACAATTGTATTATTGGGCAGAACGGCCATATAGCCTTTCCTGCTTACAGCCTCGGATTTTTTAATTTTTATCAAGGATATACGTACTGTATATAAATTTTTGCAGGCAGTTATTCATAAATTGCCTGAGCGTATAGGCAATATTTTCAGCATTTTATGATAAATTGATGCTTATGATGCAGTAGAGAAAGAATGGTGTCCGTTGTTTCCAGATACGGTGAGCCCAGCAGGATGACTTTGTTGATTCTTTCTTTGGCTTTTTCACTTTTTAACATATGGGAGGTTATCAGTCCGCCCATGCTGTGTGCAAGGATGATCACATCGTCATAGGTATTGACCGTCTCTTTCAGCAAGGTCCCTAAAACAGAAATCGGCTGTCTTCGGTCATAGCCGAAAAAGAGAACGGCCCGCTTGGTTTCGTAGGCATTGCTTAACGCATGATACAAACTTTTGTAAATATCGTAGGCGCCGTAGAAGTCGGCGCTGTCTATTGCTGCATCATTGGCATTGCAGGCAGAGAGAGTCATTTCTTGAAGGGCTTTGAGATAGTCTTCAACCTTGCAGAAGCTCTGTTCTTTTTTCAACGGAGGCCAGATTTGTGTTTCTGCGGGGAGATCATTTTGGCCGGCAGTTGAAATGAGTTTTGTTCCCATACTATCGGGGACGATTATTATTGCCTTTTTGGAGCATACTGTGAGCGTATCGGTTGCCTGAAAGCCGCCGTCGACGGTCGTTGCCGTAATTGTAGCGGTACCTTCAGACAACGTTTCTATACTTCCGGCAGAATCAACGGCTGCTACTTTTGGATTACTGCTGTGCCAGGTTACGGACTGATTGTCCGCGTTTTTTGGAAATACGGTGACGATTGGCTTTGTTGACATTCCTATTCGAAGAGTCTGTTCTGCCGGATAAAGCGTAATGCCGGTTACTTTTACGGACGGGGTTACAGTAATCTGACAGCAGCCTCTTTTGCCGCTGCCGTCAGTAGCTGTAGCACAGAGAGTAGCCGTGCCCGGACGGCCGCCATGGATAGACCCGCTGGTGGGGTGAACAATGGCAATGCTGGGATCACTGCTGCTCCAGGTCACACAGGGACAGCTGGCGTGGGAGGGGTAGATTTCCGCGCGGACGTTGTGATACCACTCTCCGGTTTTTATGGCTATCCTATTGGGATAGACGTTTACCAAATTGACATATATCATATTTTTTTCCTCCTATTATACAAGATTTTTACTGCAGATATTAATACTTATATTATTTTTGTAGTTGGTAAAATTTTAGTTTCACGGATATTGTAGCAGTTAACCCGGTCAATTCCTGTCCGGTTTATAAAAAATATCCGCGCCTCTTTTGAGAAGCGCGGATTTCTGGAAAATTTATTTAATTATTTTGGGAGGAACTCGTTAGAATATCTTTGTGTTGGTTATAGTAATCCGATAAAATCTCCGTTACGTCGTAGCTGTACAAGCAATCGTCTTTTGCATCAAAGCATATCCATTGAATATGCTCCGGATCGTCAAAATCAAAGTGACACGTATAGACAAACGTCAAACCATAGATTAAGCTGAATTGCCTTAAGTCTAAAACGCAATAGGTATTTTGGATATAAGGCTCTGCAGAAATTGCGGGAGGATTTTCTTGAGGTGTGGGCGTGCCCTCTTTGCGTACCGTCTGCAGAGCATTAATGATTTCCTTATCCGTAAGAATTAGAGCAGGATCATCCATCATCCAACGATCTGTATAGATCCATATTTCATGTATATTATATCGCAAAATAGGCTCTTCTGCGTTTTTTTTCATGAAACAGCCTTCACTTAGAACAGAAAAATAACTTCCTCTTCGGTAAACATAATCATCAGCGGGCAGATTACTCATGGAATAAATACTAACAGCCTGATTTTTTTCTGCATTGGTATCTTTACCCAAATATTCTTTTAGATATTGAAAAAAAGAATTTTCTTTTCGGTTGAAATATTCTTTTAGTTCAATATAATCCTGTTCAAGGTCATAGTACTTGGTTTCTTTTTTGAGATCAGTGCAGCCTATGGAACATACAAAGATACTGACTAAAAATAAACATAAAAGTTTTTTCATATGGAATCCCTCCTACTATCATTGATAAAATATAAAGCTTATTCTATATTTTCATTATTACGATCTATTGGGTTTTCGCTTACTCCATTCGGTAGGTAAAAACTACCATTGATCAAGCTCTGTATAAATTCAAACAACGCAGGATTCTCGACAGGATCTGCAAGCGGTGTATGTCTTGATATCACAAAAAATGTTTTTTGCGGATATAAATCATTCATTGTCGCACTGTAATATAAAACCGTTTCATCATCGTTTTCTGTCTCAGTTGTTGTATATGAATTTGAAATATTATACCAGTAAGTATAGCTATCGAATGTTCTGTAGCCTTGACCTGCAATATAATACGTATTCACACTTGCTGTAATGTGTGTATTGCCGTTCCATAAAAGGTCATGGCTTGCCGTTGCCGCATCAAACAAATTCATGTTAAAAGAACCAACTAAACCGTATCCTCTGGCCTCTGGGAGCCATTGTCTTGTTTCTTCAAAAGTTTTACATTTATTTTCTATTGCAAGAAGAACTTGAATAGAAAAATAGGAGCGGTTTCCTAATGAAAAAAATTGTTTGGTGGGTATCAGTTCATAGATTGCTGGCAGATTGACAGCCAATTCCTGTAATAAGGCTGTTAAAAATGCTTTTACAGGCGCCTGCAAAGTCGCGGGGATAGATTTCAATACATCGTTAAGTATAGAATGTTCACCGTGTGACAGTAAAGGAACGGTATCGATTGCCCCCAAAAACGGTGTTCCCAGTGTAACTAATTTGCTGATTTTGCATCTTGCAGCTGTGTTTCGCAGCATATGCGAGGCTACCAACCCACCCATACTGTGCGCTATGATGAACACCTCATCATAGGTATTGACTTTTTCCGCCAGCAGTGCGCCGGATACGGAATTGGGCTGTCGCCAGTCATAGCCAAAGAACAGCACATCCCGGTCGGCTCCGTACGTATTATTTAACATCAGGTACAGGTTTTTGTAGGATTCATAGGCGCCATAGGTATCAGTACTGTTTACCACGATATCATAAGCGCTGCTGCCGTCAGCATTGCAGGCAAGAGATTCTAACTTTTGAAGGGCATCGATATATCCTTGCGCATTGTCGAACTCTTGCTCCGGTTCCAGCGGAGGCCAGATCTGTGTTCCGGCGGGAAAAGCATTATTAGCAGAGTTCAATTTCAATTTTGTTCCCATAATGCCGGGCACGATGATGATTGCCTTTTTTGCATATAAGTGGATTTGACAACAGTTTCTTTTTCTGTTGCAATCAGTTGCTATGGACTGTATTTCTGTATCTTAATTATACAACAATATAGTGCTTAATTACAAGGCCTAATGTTTTTTATTGCAGATAATAAAATATCCGCACTCTGGCATAGAGTGCGGATAAGATATTTTCATAAATATATTAAATTAAAAAATGAAAGAAAAATGTAAAAACGGAAAAATTAAGAGCACCGGGGTTACCCCAGGGAAATTTGCTCTATATCGGGATTGGAATCATAGAGATGATAAAGCAATTTCTCTAAAACCGAAGGATCGCAATTGCCAAAATCAATAAAAATAGAAAGAATCTTTTTTTCCTGACTTTCAAGAAGCGCGGCATCGTGAATCTTATCAATATTAGCTTCGTCGGAATTCCAAAGAGTAATAAAATCAGTAACATTCTGAAAAATTCGTTTTTTTATTTCTTCGTTTACACGGGTTTTCATATGGCATTTTACTGTTACATCCGGATAAGATGGCTCTTGGGGTTCCGGTTCTTTTTTTGTTTTGCGGCGCTTGGAAGCACTTTTCAATCTTTCTTTGGTTTCTTTCAGCCAATCGATTCTTTGTGTTTCTCCAAGACGTATAATTTCGCACATCTCAGTTTCCTGTGCCGAGCAGAGCTCAAAAGTCAGCTCATTTTGTATGGAGAGATCCAATAAAGATAAATCAGCAAGACATTTTGCCCAAACGTACTCACAAAACGCAATGGAGTGATTGGATAACGCAAACATGATGCAGAAATTCTCGTCTTGTTCAACAAATAAACGATCTACAAAAGTTAGCTGCCAGGATTTCGGCAACTCAAAACCTACTGCCTGAAAAATTTTAGGTGAGAGCTGAAGGGTGAATTGTTCCAGAAAGGAGAGGTGAATCGTATCGGTTAATACCAGATGTTTACCAAAATCGATATGCGGTATCCGCATATCTCTTCGGTCGATGATGTCCATTGTCCTTTGCTCGCATGCCCTGCAGTAAGATGTACCGTCAAGTTTTGTAACTTTGAATGTGCCGCTCATGATATGTTCCTCCTAAATTGTATTTTATCAATTATTATCTGCGCTCCCTGTAAGGGAGGCGCAGATAATGTGTGTTATTTTTTGGTTATATTTTTTTACGGTGACATATTGGACAATTATATTTTTATTATATAACAATACAACACTTGATTACAATACCGAATATTTTTTATTATCAGATAAGGATAAACGGAAAAAAGATAAAATATCCGCACTCTGGCATAGAGTGCGGATAAGTTTTTTATTATGTATGATTTTTAATTCTCAAGATAATGCAATATATACCTCGAAACAGCAAAAAGATTAAACCCCAAACCCATAACAATATACAAAAAATATTATAATTGATATATATACTGAAAAAATGATCCCAAAGCATACAAAATAGTAATGCGATTATAATAAAAATTGATAGGCTACAACTAATTATATTTATTAAAGTTCTATATTTATTTTTATTAAGTTGTTGTAATAATAAATATTTAATTGTATAAAATATATCAATTTCTGCCAATATAATGGGTATCAAAAAAACTATACCGATAAATACATCCATTTTTGATCCTAATATATCATCATTGGTTTGTGAATAGGATATATTGGCCTGTAATAATGCATTAAAAATAATTAATGTGAGCAGTAACACAATTATGAATGATAAATAGATGATTCGCTTTTTTGTTATGGGTTTCATTTTTTTCCTCCAATAAATATATTTATATTAGTAAATTAATATTGAGATATATGTGCTAATTCATGGCTTGTTTTTTTATAGGAAACAGGGGCATAGATCAGTGTATACAGTAAAAGAAAAGGATAGAATAACGCCCCAAAGCCACTGTATTGAAGGCCGGCAAGGCTTTGCTCTCAGGAAAAGGCGGCCCCAAATAACCCGAAAAATATCAGATTGGCAATGAAAATTCCCCAATACTCTTTCGATTTTGCTGATGCTTTCTTTTCTTCCATTTTTATACGCTCTTATTCTGATAAATAAGCTGATTGTTTATGCTCTTTACTGTAATTTTGTCCGTTTGTACTTTTTGCGGATGGGAGAATTACTGCGTCGTATTTATATTATACAACAACTTAGTACTGTTTTACAATGCCAATATTTTTGCGGTTAAAACAATCCGCGCCTCTTTTGAGAAGCGCGGATTGCCGGAAAATTTATTTAATTATTTTGGGAGGAACTCGTTAGAATATCTTTGTGTTGGTTATAGTAATCCGATAAAATCTCCGTTACATCGTAGGTATATAGGCAGTCTTCTTTTGAATCAAAGCATATCCATTCAATATGCTCCGGATCATCAAAATTAAATTCACATTTATAAATTAAAGTCAAGCCGTATCTTGTACTAAATTGTCTTAGATCCAGAACACAATCAACATCTCTGCGCATTGAGTTCCCAGAATTCTGATGATTCTTTTCTTTAGATAGAGGCTCCTCTTCTCTGCGTACCGTCAGCAGTGCGTTGATGATTTCCTTATCGGTAAGAAGCAATTTCGGTATCTCTTTTAGGCCTGTATATATCCATATTTCGTATACGTCATACCGTAAAATCGGCTCTTCCGCGTCTTTTTTCATATAATACCGATCGACTATACCCAATTTTGCTTCTCTTTTACAAACATAGTCATCTGCAGGAAGATTGTCCATGGATTTTATACCTATCAAGTAGCTTAGCTCATTCAAATCTTGTCCTATATATTTCAAATAAGGTTCTTCCTGATCATCTCCATAATTACGATATCCCTTAAGCTCAATATAATCATTCTTAATATCAAACTTAATTTCTGTCTCAAGATCACGACAGCCCATAGAGCATACAAAGATACTGATTAAGAGCACACACAAAAGCTTTTTCATATTCATTTCCTCCCATTATTGATATTATTATAAATTTCCGTTATACAGGGTTTTCGGGATTTTCATTTACGTCCTCCGGCAGATAGAAAACACCGTTAGCTGATTGTTTATGCTTTTTTCTATAATTTTGTCCGTTTGTACTTTTTGCGGATAGGAGAATTAATGCGTTGCACTTATATTTTTATTATACAACAATACAGCATTTGATTACAATACCGAATATTTTTTATTATGAGATAAGGATAAAATATCCGCCTCGATTATCAAGGCGGATATTTTTAGTTTTCCTTATTTCTGTTGGAAACTGATTTTTGCCGTTGCTTTCATGTTTGAATTATAAATCAAAACATTGTTTTGGTTCAAAAGCTCAATATTTTGAGGATGCTCATATAAAAAAGAAAAGGTAATTTGGTTTTTATCAGAGCTGATAATGTATATTGGTGAAACTGTAGAAAAACACTCATATTTATCAAAATCTATTGAGAAAAAATAAATATCATGAATGTGTATTTTTATATAATGTTCTGTTACAACGGCTTCTAATTCTGTATGCTGAAACGCGACCACCGCTTCTTTCTCATCCATTTTTTTTAATGGTGTAAATAAAATTAGAAGAGATACAGGAAGGGATAAACACATAATATATGTATTCTCAAAGATAGCGCCTACAGTAAATAGTATTAGAGCAGTCAGAAGTAACAATATATTTCTTTTAGACTTTAAATTTTGTCCATAGTAGTTATGGCAGTGGATACAACGTGCAAATCTCAAATTTGCAGGTGTTTTTTGAGGGAGAATTTCTTTTTGATTAATATAACGATTGATTTTTTTACCACACCAAGGACATCTGTTATTTAACAATTTCATCAACTCCATTATAAAAATTAAGCAATTATTATTGTTGTTTCGGTATTGTGATATTGTGCCTTTAATAATCCTTCTTCGGAAAATACAAATTTACTTTCTAACTCAGTAAGCCCATTAGTAAGAGAAACATAAACTACTATATCACCTATTTGTATAGTGTCGTTCGCTGAAGCACCAAAAATTATGACATCTAAAATAATTGCAATTTCTGGATATCCTGCATTGCGAGCTAATTCAGAAAGGAATGTTCCCATTCCTTCTGGTATATTAGATATAGATGAAGCGATAAAAAATGGTTGATAAATCTTTGGCACAAAAAAACCACCTATTATATTAGCAAGTGCATCAGCTAAACCATTATGAAACCATAAATTACCATTTGTTATTTTGTTGTATGATAATAATAATGGTGGAACGATAAGTAAATTTGCTTCAGTATATTCCCTTTTATAGATACCATTTATATCAACATAATCATATTGTTCAGCATATTTTTGTTGACTACGGATATCGTCAATTTTTGATAGTAATGTATTTACTGGAATATATGATAAAGTGCAAAGTGGTGTATTTTCCTTTTCTATAGTAGCATAATAAGGAATGGACAAATAACAACATAAAACTTTATAATAATCCTCTGTGTTTAATATTTCTTTATCTTGTAATGCTGGAGATTTAACTTTATATCCGCATTTTGAGCAAACGTAGTAACCATCATTTTGTAATACCAAAGAATGTTGAGTTACATCATGAAAATTTCCCATACCACAATAATGTGTGGTTATTGTACATTGAGCGGTGAAGCCGCCGCTGGCGGTAGCGGTAATGACCGCGGTACCTTCGGATAGCCCCTCAATAATTCCCGAGTAATAGCCTACCGATACCACGTCGGTATTGCTGCTGCACCAGGAGATTGTCCGGTTGGTAGCGTTTGCCGGTGAAAGCACGGCTTCCAGCTGTCTGGTTTCCCTTATGCGGATGCTCTGCTCCTGCGGGCAGAGGGTAATGCCGGTTACATTGACCGGGGGGATTACCGTGATCTGACAGCAGCCTCTTTTTCCGCTGCCGTCCTGTGCAGTGGCATAGATTGTGGCCGTGCCCGCGTGCTTTGCCGCCACAAAGCCGCTGGTTGGGTTTACCATGGCAACATATTCGTTACTGCTGCACCAACATACCTCTTTGTTTGTTGCGTGGTTGGGATATACCGTTTCCCGCAAAAACACAGATTCTCCAATCGCCAGTGTTTTACATGCTGGCTCCACCGTAATCAATACTGCCAGGTAGTTATCCGTTACATTAACATAACATTTTGCTTCCGCGCCGCTGCCGTCGGCCGCCGCGGCTGTGATTACCGCCGCACCCTTTTGATGGGCATATACCGTTCCGCTGCGTACCGTTGCCACATCCGTGTTGCTGCTGCACCAGCAGACGGCTTTGTTGTCTGCATTGGATGGGCAGACCTCCGCGGTGAGTACATAATTATTGTTCCGCTGTATACTTACCTGGTGCGTATTTAAAGTAATGGAATTTACATAAATTCGTTCGCTTACCGTTACCGTGCAGCAGCCTCTTTTTCCGCTGCCGTCGGTAGCTGTGGCGTAAATCGTAGCCGTGCCCGGACGGCCGCCGTGGATATACCCGCTGGTGGGGTGAACAATGGCAATACTGGAATCGCTGCTGCTCCAGGTCACGCAGGGCTGCGTGGCGTTGGAGGGGCAGACCTCCGTGCGGGCATTGTAGTACCATTCATCGGTTTTTATGGCTATCCTTTGGGGATAGACGGTTACCGAATTGACGCATATCATATTTTCTTTCCTCCTATTATACAAGATTTCATTTTTTTATTCAAGTACCCAAATTAAAACATTTTATCAAGAATGATCCGCTCGTCTTTGACCAGATTGAGATGGAACACGGTTTCGGTGCCGGCGTCATCGTCGATGGGATGACAGTTCCTGCCGTACTGCCAAAGGGCGATCGCTCCCCGCTTGGAGGCGGAGGGGGCGTAGGGTCCCCAGAGATCGGGGTGGATCCGGTGCGTTGTGGTAACGCGGTCATATTCCTTCAGGCTGGGCGAAACGGCCCAGAGCAGACATTTTTCAAACAGCGTGCGGCTGCTTTGAGCGCCGCGGCTGAATTCGCGGTCAAAGGCATAGCGCGCGTCGGTATCAGCCTTGAAGCCGGGAGTAAAGCCCTCGGTGAGCAGGCCTTCGGCATAGCCGGTTAAAAATTCGGCTCGGGCGGAGGCGTCCTGCTTTACATCCAGGAAGACGGCGGTGCCTTCGGGAATTTGCAGCTCCAGCGCGGCGAGCGCCGCTCTCTTTGCCAGAAGCTTTCCCTGCTCATAGGTTTCGCCGGGTTCAGAGGGGAGAAAAGAAACCGCGATTTTACAGGCTTTGCTGTGGAGGAATGAGATTTCCTCGGCGGTAAGGCGGTTGGCGCCGTTGATGCTGCGGCCCCAGAAGTTGGGGTAGAGCTTGTTGCGCGCGGCCCAGTCGAAAAGGGTCAGGTTGTTCTGAAGAACGGTTTTTGCATTTTGGGCGGAATCCACCCCGAAGAGAAGCCGGAGAGGAGCGGGAGAGGCGGTTTGCTTCTCCGTTTCCGCAGGCTCGGAAGCGATCATAGTCTGTATTGCATTGATTTGTTTTGCATCTTTACATGCCATAAAAAATACCTTCTTTCTGTCTTTTTATAATTCGTTTTTGCAGCTGCAGGCTTATTTTAACTCTTAATCCGGTCAGTTCCTGTCCGGGTTAAACAGAAAAATTTTTTCGCACGGCGCGGCAAAAGAGGGCAAAGTAGCAAAGAAGGGAAAAAACGCATAGGCTGTAGTAATAATTTTAGGAGGTAGAAGCAATGAAGTTAAAATTTCTTTCAGCGGCTCTGCTGGTCATATTTCTGTTCACGGGCCTGATCGGCTGCGGTGAAAAGGAGAGCTCGGTGGTAAAGGTAAATGAGGTAACCCATTCCATTTTTTACGCTCCCTTTTATGCGGCGATAGAATTGGGATATTTTGAGGATTACGGAATAGAAATAGAGCTGACCAACGGCGGCGGAAGCGATAAATCCATGACGGCGCTTTTGACCGGGCAGGCGGATGTAGGCTTTATGGGGCCGGAAACCGCGGTGTATGTATATAATGAGGGACAGAAGGATTACCCTGTTGTGATTGCACAGGTTACCCGGCGCGACGGTTCTTTTTTGGTAGGGAAGACGCAGGATGATAACTTTACCTGGGATAAGGTAAAGGGAAAATCCATTATCGGCGGACGTACCGGAGGCATGCCGGAGATGACGCTGGAATATGTGCTGCGGGCCAATGGCATAGAGCCGAACAGGGATGTAACGGTGCGTACCGACGTCAGCTTTGATCTGATGGGCGGCGCCTTTATGTCGGGCCAGGACGAATATGTAGCGCTGTTTGAGCCCAGTGCGTCAACGATGGAGCTGGCGGGCGAGGGATACATTGTCGCTTCTGTCGGTGCGGGAACGGACTATGTGGCCTATACGGCAATGATGGTGACCCAGAGCTTCCGGGATAAAAACCCCGAACTGGTGCAGAATTTTGTAAACGCGCTGTATAAAGGCCAGCAGTGGGTGGATACCCACAGTGCGGAGGAAATTGCCAATGCAATTGCACCGTCTTTCCCTGACAGTGATATTCAATTGATTACCAGGGTTGTGGAAAATTATAAATCGATCAATGCCTGGAAGACGGAGCCTTCTACGCTGGAAGCGGATTTTAACCAGCTGCTGAAGGTGATTGAGCAGGCCGGCAATATCGATAAAAAACCGGAATATTCTAAAATTGTAGATAACAGCTTTGCACAAAAGGCAGTACAGTAAAAATAAAGGAGCCCGGTCGCCCGGGCTTTCTTTTTTTTGGCGGAAAAGGAATTGACAGCGGAGGGATCTTTTATTATAATAGTTGCATAATGCAACTGTTTGAAGATGCAACGAAACGGGAGGAGCTATGAAGGGAAGCGTAAACGAATTAGAGGCCGTACACCGTTTAACGGCGGACTATTATGCGCAGATAGGGCAAAAGTACGGGCTGAAATTTTTTCATATTCGGTATCTGATGGAAATCTGTGAGAACCCCGGGCGCCAGCAGGATTCTTTTGTGCGGCGCGGGAATTTGAATAAGAGCAGTATTGCCCGTCATTTTGCTTTTTTGGAGGAGAACGGCTTTATTCGGCGCCAGGCGGGAGAGAATGACCGGCGAAGCCTGCGGATATTTCCCACGGAAAAAGCGCAAAAGGCCATGCCGGATTTTCAGCAGGCGCTTGTCCGGTGGGAGCAGGCGCTGCTGCGGGGAGTCTCTGTGCAGGAGGAGGCGGCTCTGGGAAAAATTTTGCTGCAGATTCAGCAGAATGCCGAGGCATTTCTGCTTGCTGAGGAAATAAGATGAAAAGGATTCTGCAATACATTCGGCCGTTTTATCTGTATATGGCCTTTACGATGCTGATTAAGTTTATCGGTACGGTGATGGAGCTGCTGATTCCGCGGCTGCTGGAAATTATGCTGGATGTAGCGGTACCGCAGGAGAACAGAAATTCCATTCTTTTCATCGGCGGAGCGATGCTGCTTTGCGCGATTATCTGTGTGGTGTCCAATATTGCGGCCAACCGGATGTCGGCAAAAAGCGCGGGCGGCATTACGCAAAAGCTTCGCTATGATCTGTTTGAAAAAATTAACCGCCTGTCTGCCCGGCAGCTGGATGAAATTACGGTGTCCTCGGCTATTTCGCGTTTGACCAGCGATACGTATAATGTAAATCAGCTGCTGGCGCGGATGCAGCGGCTGGGGGTCCGCGGACCGATCCTGCTGATAGGGGGAATCGTCATTACGCTGTTTATGGATTTAAAACTGGCGCTGATTATGATTGCTACGCTGCCGGTGATTGCCGTTGTGGTGTATTTTGTTACAAAGATCAGCGTACCGATGTATACCCGGCAGCAGGGGGTTCTGGATCGGGCCGTGCGCGTGGTGCAGGAAAATATTACCGGCATCCGTGTGGTAAAAGCGCTTTGCCGTACGGAATATGAAAAAAAGCGTTTTCACGGCGTCAATGAAACACTGTGTGAAACCGAACGCAGGGTAAGCGCGGTAACGGCGGTTACCAATCCGGCAACCTCGCTGATTTTAAATCTGGCGCTGACGGCGGTTATCTGGGCGGGGGCGTTAGGCGTAGACAACGGGGAAATCCAGCCGGGCGTGATTCTGGCGTTTCAAAGCTATTTTACGATGATTTTAAACGCCATGCTGGGCGTAACCAGGATTTTTACCATGTGGACCAAGGGCGAAGCCAGCGCCAACCGCGTGGCGGATGTGCTGGAGCTGGAAGAACAGCTTACCGCAGTGCCGGAGCCGGAGAACGCCGCGGCGCCGGAGGCTGCCATTACCTTTGAAAACGTCAGCTTTTCGTATAACGGGGCTGTGGAGAATCTTTCCGACATCAGCTTTTCGCTGGCGCCGGGGCAGACGCTGGGAATCTTAGGTCCCACCGGAAGCGGAAAAAGCACGCTGGTAAGTTTGCTGCTGCGCTTTTATGATGTAGATCGGGGCAATATCTATCTGGGCAAAGAAAGAATTCAAAGTATTCCCTATGAAAAACTACGCCGGAAATTCGGTGTGGTGTTCCAGAATGATTTTATTATGGAGGGCAGCATTGAAAGCAATATCCGCTATTTCCGCGAGATTGCTCCGGAACGGCTTTCTGCCGCGGCCGAAGATGCGCAGGCGGACTTTATTGAGGAAAAGGAAGACGGCATGGCTCATGCGGTGGCTGTGCGGGGGAATAATCTTTCCGGCGGACAAAAACAGCGGCTGCTGATTGCCCGGGCTTTGGCGGAAGGCCCGGAGATCCTTGTGCTGGACGACGCCTCCAGTGCTTTGGATTACCGTACCGACGCCGCGCTCCGCCGGGCCATTGCACAGAATTACCGCGATGCTGCAAAGGTGATTATTGCCCAGCGCGTCAGCTCGGTTATGCACGCGGATCTGATTTTAGTGCTGGAGGAGGGCAGGATTATCGGCAAGGGTACCCATGCGCAGCTGATGCAGTCCTGCCGCATGTATCAGAATATTGCCCGGATGCAGATGAATGAAACGGAGGGAAAGAAAAATGGCTGATCCATCCGGTGTAATCGGCGGCGGAAGGCTTACCCGCGGTGAGGTCAGCGGTGACCGCCGTGCCTTGAGCGGCGTCAAGCAGAAAAAAACCGTAATTCTGCGGCGGCTGTGGAAATATTTGGGCAAGAAGCGTCTGTTAGTGGCGCTGGCGCTGCTGCTTTCTGCTGTATCCAGTATTTTGGGCCTGCTTGGTCCCAGGATTTCTGCGGACGCCATCAATACCATAGAATTGGGACCGGGGAAAATTGATTTTCCGTTCATTGGCCGGTGCGTGCTCTTTATGGCAGTGCTGTATGTGCTTTCCGCTATATTTTCCTATCTGCTTTCCATGGTGGTCATACGGCTTTCCCGTTCTGTTGCCGGCCAGATGCGCCGGGATGTGTTCAACAGCATGATGCGTCTGCCCGTTGGCTTTTTTGACCGGTATCAGACGGGCGATCTGATCAGCGTTATCACATATGATATCGATACGGTGAACCAGTCGATCTCTTCGGATTTGCTGCAGATTCTGCAAACGGTTATTTCGGTAGTGGTTTCGTTTGTTATGATGGCTTCCATTGCTCCAAAGCTGCTGGTTATCTTTTTGTTTACAGTACCGGCTATGGTGCTGTTTACCAAATATATTACCACCAGGGTGCGTCCGCTCTTCCGGCGGCGGAGCGCGGCGTTAGGCGTTTTAAACGGTTATACCGAGGAGATGATCAACGGGCAGAAAACCACCAAGGCCTACGGACGGGAGGCGCAGGTGCAGCAGGAGTTTGAAAAGAGAAACCGGGGCGCCGTGGATGCGTATACACAGGCGGAGGCAAACGGAACCATTGTAGGGCCTACGGTCAATATGATCAATAATATTTCTTTGGCGCTGGTATGTACGCTGGGGGCGCTGCTCTATTTGCAAAACGGCATCCGATTAGGGGATCTTTCCGGGTTTATTCAGTATTCACGTCGGTTCTCCGGGCCGATCAGCGAGGTGGCCAATATTGTGGGCGAGCTGCAAAGCGCTTTTGCCGCGGCAGAGAGGGTATTTGCTTTGATTGATGCGCCCCCGGAGCCGGAGGATGCGGCGGATGCTTTCGTTCTGCAAAATGTAAGGGGGGAAGTGAAGGTGGAGAATATCACTTTCGGGTATGACCCTGAAAAGCCGATTATCAGGAATTTTTCTCTTCATGCCAAGCCTGGCTCCCTGGTGGCTATTGTAGGGCCGACCGGCGCGGGGAAGACGACGATCATCAACCTTTTGATGCGCTTTTATGATGTACAGAGCGGCAGGATCACCGTCGATGGAATCCCCATTCAAAAGCTTACGCGGGATTCGCTGCGCGGAGCCTACAGCATGGTATTGCAGGATACCTGGCTGTTCCACGGCACGGTGTTTGAAAATATTGCCTACGGCCGGGAGGATGCCTCAATGGAGCAGGTGGTGGCGGCGGCAAAGGCGGCAAAGGTTCATCATATGATTCAGTCCCTGCCGCAGGGATATGATACTGTTTTAAGCGATAACGGCAGCAATCTTTCCAAAGGGCAGAAACAGCTGCTGACCATTGCCCGGGCCATGATGCTGGAGAGTTCTATGCTGATTCTGGATGAGGCTACCTCCAACGTGGATACCGATACCGAACGGCAGATTCAGGCGGCTATGCGAAAATTGATGAAGGATAAGACCTGCTTTGTAATTGCACACCGGCTTTCGACAATCCAGCACGCGGATGTGATTCTGGTGATGAATGACGGCAATATCGTGGAGCAGGGAACGCATACGGAGCTGATGGAGAAAAACGGATTCTATGCCCGGCTGTACCGTTCCCAGTTTGAAAGCTGCTGAACATAAAAAACGCTGAATCTTCAGCGTTTTTTTTCATTGTTCCGGAAGGCGGTGGGGGAAATGCCTTCTATGCGCTTAAAAAGCCGGGAAAAGTAGTTGTAATCTGCAATTCCTACTGCTAGGGCAACTTCACTGATGCTGCTGCCGGAGCTTTGCAGCAGCTTTTTTGCCTTATGGATGCGTTTTTGCATCAGCAGCTCTTTCAGTGTTTTGCCCGTTTTGGCCTTTGCCGTTTTACATATGGAGGAAACGCTTACTTTCAATTCTTCGGCCATTTCTTCCAGGGTAAAACGGCGGGTGTAATTTCGCTCCAGATAGTAGTCAATCTGTCCCCAAAGCCCGGTGCCGGAGACCCTCATCAGCTGTTTTAAATAGATGAAGCCTACGCAGGCGGCCATGATGTTTTCAACCGAATGGAGATACTCGGCGGAAATGCGTTTGACGGAAGAAATTTGCCTTTCAAATTCTTCGGGCGTAAAATAATCGGCGCAGAGTTTTTTGCATTGTTCATATTGTTCCTGATAGTTGGTATCATAGAGAACCTGACCGAACATAAAATATCCGACGATACCGATTTCATCGACAATCGGCGCGCATATTTCAATTAGTCCGGCGTGGCAGCGATATTTGACGGTTTTTCCTTTGGCGGCTTCTTCAATCCAGGCGCGGTCACAGTTCATACATGCCTGGCGACCTTTTTGAAAGCTGCGGATATGGCTGCAAAAATCACAGCAGGGCCGGGGATATTCGAATATGATGTTGGCGTCACGGTCAAACACCCCTACGCGTTGGCCGGTTACAGTATAAAAATCCTTTAACAGCTGTTCAATTTGTGCGTTTTCATAGAGATTTTTCATAATTTATCGTAAAAAATACCATCCAGTGCTATTTTATACTGGAATTATACTATAAAAAGACTGGAATGTATAGTATAATTTAAAAAAGACAGGAAGTGACTGTATGGAAAAGAAAAAGACTGATAATGATTAAAATATGAGGAGGAACAATATGAAAAACAAAAAAATCGGTATCCGGCCGGTCATCGACGGCCGATGGGGCGGCGTGCGCGAGAGCTTGGAGGCGCAGACGATGAAGATGGCTGAAGGCGCAAAAAAGCTGATTGAAGAAAACCTGCGTTATGCCGACGGTACGCCCGTACAGTGCGTTATCGGCTGTACCACGATCGGCGGAGGCGCAGAGGCGGCAAGGGTAGCCGAGCAGTTTGCTCATGAGGATGTCTGCGCAACGCTTTCCGTAACGCCCTGTTGGTGCTACGGCAGTGAGACCATGGATCTTGATCCGATGACCATAAAGGCCGTATGGGGGTTTAACGGTACGGAGCGTCCGGGGGCGGTATACCTGGCGGCGGCGATGGCCGCACATGCGCAGCGGGGACTTCCCGCCTTTGCCATTTACGGGCATGATGTGCAGGATAAAGACGATACGGCGATTCCGGAGGACGTCAAAGAAAAAATTCTGTCGTTTGCGCGCGGCGCGGTGGCGGTTGGCGCAATGCGCGGCAGAGCATATGTCAATTTTGGTTCTGTTGCCATGGGAATTGCCGGTTCGTTCTGTGATGCGGATTTCTTTCAAAAATATCTGGGGATCCGCGCCGAATGGGTGGATGAAACCGAGATTCTGCGTCGAATGACTCTGGGGATCTATGATCAGGAGGAATATGAAAAGGCGTTGGCGTGGGTTAAGAAAAACTGTCGGGAAGGCTTTGATAAAAACGCGGGTAAAAGTTTCCCGGAAATAATTCGAAAGAGCAAGGTTGTTGCGCCGGAGAAGGATTGGGAGTTTGTCGTTAAAATGGCCATTATTATGCGGGATATTATGCGCGGCAATCCAAAGCTGGATGACCTTGGCTGGCATGAGGAAGCGCTGGGACGCAATGGCATTGCCGGAGGCTTTCAGGGGCAGCGGATGTGGACGGATTGGCTGCCTAACGGTGATTTTGCTGAATCGATATGGAATACGACCTTTGACTGGAACGGCAAGCGCGCGCCTATGGTTCTGTCAACGGAAAACGATAATTTAAACGGTGTAACCATGCTGCTTTTGAATCTGTTAACTGGCAAAGCGCCGTTGTTTTCGGATGTGCGCACCTACTGGTCTCCAGAGGCAGTGGAGCGCGTGACGGGAACCAGGCTTCAGGGATATGCCAGGGATGGATTCATGCATTTGATTAATTCCGGTGCTACTGCGTTGGATGCAACCGGCGCCGCCAGAGATGAAACGGGCGCCGGGTGTATGAAGGAATGGTGGAATATGACCGAGGCGGATATTTCTGCCTGCCTTGAAAGCAGCGATTGGTGCCGGGCAGATTATGAATATTTCCGCGGCGGCGGTTATTCCAGCCATTTTAAAACGCTGGCGGAAATGCCGGTGACGATGGCAAGGCTTTGTCTGGTAGACGGGACTGGTCCCGTGATGCAGATCGCCGAGGGTTATACCTGTGTGCTGGATGAGAAAACGCATGAGCTGCTGGACAGACGTACCGATCCTACCTGGCCTACCACATGGTTTGCCCCCCGGCTTACGGGAAAAGGCGCGTTTACCGATGTATATTCGGTAATGGCCAATTGGGGCGCGAATCACGGCGCATGGGTACACGGCCATATCGGCAGCGAGCTGATTACGCTTTGCAGTATGCTGCGGATTCCGGTAAGCATGCATAATATCGGGGAAGAAAAGATCTTCCGTCCGCAGGCCTGGGGATTGATGGGTACGCAGGAAAAGGAGAGCGCCGATTTTGCAGCCTGCAGGAATTACGGACCGATGTATCGATGAAATGATACAGCGCGGAGCTCTGCGGCGTGGGTAGGCTTCGTCGTTTTAGTCAGGGATATCGGCAGCGTCAAAATGAAAAAAGAAATAAGCACTGCAGAAACTGGCACTGTGTGAAATGGTGTCAGTTTTTTTGTGTTTTTCACCTGCCCGGATAAAGAGCTTCTCACAGAAAAAGATATAGGGCATATAATAAACTATAAGGAGGATTGAAGATGAAAGATTCATGTATGCTCACGGAACAGATTAAGCAATATCTTGTAAGGTTTTATGAAATATTGGATAGAATGGTGGAAGAAATGACCTCCGCTGAACTGACGGACAGCGTTTCCTATAATTTTATGGTGCAAATGATCCCCCATCATCGGGCGGCAATTGAAATGTCAAAGAACATATTGCTTTATACGCAAAATAAAAGTGTGGAAAATATTGCGTGTAATATTATTTCAATGCAAACAAAAAGCATTGAAGATATGCAGCATATCCTGCATCGCTGCGGCAGGGTTTGTAATTCTATAGACGATCTGCGTTTGTATCAGCGAAGGATGGATTCTATTATGCATTCCATGTTCTGCAGGATGGATCAGGCACGGGAAACGAATAAGGTAGATGTTGATTTTATGTGTGAAATGATTCCGCACCATGAAGGCGCAATACAGATGGCGGAAAACACATTAAAATATGAAATATGCCCTGCATTAACGCCGATTTTGTGCGACATTATCTCTTCCCAGAAAAAAGGTGTTCGGGAAATGAAAATGCTTTTGCAGAGAATGGGCTGTACATAAAACATACAGGCGAAGATAAAGAGGATTTTCCAGTATAAGCTTAGGTGGATTTGAAACAGATACCTGATTATGCAAGGTGTGCTTTGTTTCATGTAAAAAAGCATTTTTGCCCTGTCGGTAGAACCGGCAGGTTTTTTTAATTTCCATACATTGGAAATTAAAAACAAAAAATACATTTGGAAGTGGTCAAAAGAATAGCAAATGACAAAAAGGTGGACGAAAGTGGTCAAAAATATAAAAAAATACACCATTTTTTTATAAAAAGTGTTGCAAAGTGGGCAAAAAGGTGGTAGTATATAAACGTAATTCTCTGCATGGAGAATATTTTCAAAGAGGGAGGTGTAGAAATGGCGCTCAGCGGCTTTTTAGGACAGTATGATATTACCATTGATGACAAAGGCCGCGTACGTGTTCCGGCCAAGTATCGCTCGCAGCTGGGAGATGAATTCATCATTGCCTGCGGCGAAAATGCCTGCTTATCGATTTATCCGGTGGAAACCTGGGAAAAATTCAAACAGCAGATCAGCAGCCTTTCGGATTTGGACGAGCGTACAATAGAATTTAAGCGCAGACTCTACACCAACGCTACCTGGGGCGAATTTGATTCTGCCGGCCGGGTGCTGATTCCCGTGCGTTTCCGGGAATATGCACAGCTGAAAAAGGAACTTGTTGCCTCGGGTGTGGATGACCATTTTGAGTTATGGGATGCCGAGAACTGGGCCGCGGGCGAGTATTCGTCACTGGAGCGGCGCCGTAACCTTCAGAAAGAGATTGCACAGAAGCTTTCAGGAGGAAGCAATGGAATTTAAACATCAATCCGTATTGTTGAATAAAACGATAGAGATGCTGCAGATAAAAGACGGCGGTATTTATGTGGACGGAACCTTAGGCGGCGGCGGACATGCCGAGGCAATTTTGAAGGCGGCGGATTGCCGGGTCATCGGCATTGACCGGGACAGCGACGCTTTGATTGCGGCAAAAGAACGGCTGCGCCCCTTTGCAGAAAGAGTTCAGTTTGTAAAAAGTAATTTCTGCGATATCGCGCAGGTACTGGATCATTTAAAAATAGAAAAAATAGACGGCTGTGTATTGGATTTAGGTGTCAGTTCATATCAGCTGGATGCGGCGGAGAGGGGATTCTCTTATAATCACAGCGCACCGCTGGATATGCGTATGGATCAGAGCCAATACATCAGCGCTTTTAATGTGGTGAATGAATATTCCGAACGGGAGCTTACCCGCATCATTCGGGATTACGGGGAAGAACAGTGGGCGTCCAGAATTGCCCAATATATTGTGGCTGAGCGCAGCCGGGGGTCGATTCAAACTACCGGAGAACTGGTAGAGGTTATTAAAAAGGCAATTCCTACAAGGGCCAGGAGGACAGGCCCGCACCCCGCCAAACGCACTTTTCAGGCGATTCGCATTGAGGTAAACAACGAACTGGGAATTCTTGAAGGTACGGTGCGCACGATAAGTGAACGCCTTCATACTGGCGGCAGAATGTGCGTGATTACCTTTCACAGCCTGGAGGACAGGATCATGAAGCATACGATGCAGAATCTTGCCAATCCCTGCACCTGTCCGCCGCGGATTCCAGTATGTATCTGCGGAAAAATGCCTACCGTAAAAATAGTATCGAAAGCGATTGTTCCCACAAAAGAAGAAATGGAAGAAAATCCGCGATGCAAAAGTGCAAAGCTGCGGGTGATGGAACGGATTGAATCATAAATCAGTAAAAAGGTGAATATAATGAGCAAGCAGAGAGCTGAAAAAACTAAATATCGCGTTTATTACGGTGTGGACAGCAATGCCGCACTGCAGCCGGAATATATTCCGCAGCAGCCCCGACGCAAAGAGCGGACCGCCCCCAAGAAGAGCACCCATGCCAGAGAAAAGGCGCAGCGGAAGGCGGAAGTTGCAAAGTATACCGCATTGGTGGTTCTGGTATTCTGCGTTGCCGCTATGGGATTTTTGATTGTTTCGCGAAATGCCAAGATTTATAGCAACACCCAGCAGATCAGAGAGCTTTCTAAGGAAAAGAGCAATTTGGAAATCATGGTGAATACTGCGGAGAAGGATTTTTCTACTGGAAGCGAATTGAACGCGTATTTTGATATTGCACAGAATGAACTGAATTTGGTATATCCTGAGGATGACCAGATCGTTACGGTAGTGTGCGAACCTTCTAAGGATGAGGAGGCGGCCTCTGAAACACAAGAGAGTATCGATATTTATGATACATTGCTGGATTGGTTCAGTTCTCTTGAAAGGAGGATTAAAAATTGGGCGTAAAAGCGAACCGATACAAAAGCAGATTGTTAATAGTGTGCCTGGCTATGATAATGGCGTTTTCTATCATAGTGGGCGCATTGTTTTACTGGCAGATCATTGCTTCCGACAGGCTCCAGCGTAAGGCGCTGGGACAGTGGACGACTACTACGACCGTGGCGGCGTCTCGGGGAACGATCTATGATTCCAACGGTGAGGCACTAGCAATCAGCGCGGCCTCCAAAACATTAAATTCCAAGCCGAAAAAGATCAGTCAATCCGGATATTCGGCAGAGACGATCACTACGGCTTTGGTTACACTTTTGGGAGAAGATTATTCCTATGAGAGTATTTTTAAAAAGATTCATTATGATCCGGAAAATTCGGTAAATGAATATATCGTGGCCAGAAATCTAAATGACGAACAAATTGCTTATATTGAAGCTTTAAATATAGACGGACTTTATCTTGTTGACGATGTAAAACGGTATTATCCCAAAGGGGCCTCTTTGGTACAGGTTCTTGGCAGTGTGAATATTGACGGGGTAGGCAGTGACGGGCTTGAACTGAAATATGATAAATATCTGCGCGGGCTTACAGGAAAGATTCTCTCTTCTACCGATGTTTCCTCCGGACAGATCCCCGGCGGCGAGGAACGGTATATTGATGCGACCAACGGTGTGAATTTAACACTGACGATTGATTATGCTATTCAGGCCTTTGCGGAGAACGCGATGCGTAACTGTATTGAAACTACCAATGCAAAAGGCGTCAAGTGCATTGTAATGGAGCCCAAGACCGGAGCAATCCTTGCTATGGTGAATCTGCCGGATTATGATCCGAATAATGCTACCAGTGAAGAAAAAGCAAATTATTCGCGCAACGGCTGTATTTTGGATACTTATGAGCCGGGTTCTACATTTAAAATGTTTACACTTTCAGCTGCGCTGGAAGAAAAAAAAGTGGATAAAAATTCAACATTTTTCTGCAGCGGGTATCATATTGTAGACGGCGAAAAAATCAAATGCTGGCGCGCAGTGCCGCATGGCAGCCAGACCTTGCAGGAGGCAATCTGCAATTCCTGCAACCCCGCGTTTATGCAAATGGGGCTTGCCTTAGGACAGAAAACGCTCTATGAATATTTATATAGCTTTGGATTTAATACGACTACCGGCGTTGATTTTTCGGCCGATCAATCCGGAATTCTTTTGGCCCCCAAATATGTAAAGAATACGGATCTGGCGCGTATCGCTTTTGGCCAGTCGGTAGCAGTTACGCCTTTACAGCTGATTACCGCGGCATGTGCGGTTATTAATGGAGGAATTCTTTATCAGCCGTATTTTGTAAAATCTATGAGTGATGACGACGGAAAAACGCTGATTCAGAATGATCCTATCGAGGTGCGCCGGGTTATTTCTCAGGAAACCAGTGATCTGATGCGCGAGCTGCTTACAGGCGTTGTTGCCCAGGGCGGCGGTAAAAACGCGCAGGTAGAGGGCTATAACGTGGGCGGTAAAACGGGTACGGCACAGAAATATCGCGACGGTCAGATTGTAACGGGCGTACATATCGGTTCCTTTTTTGGCTTTGCTCCGGCGGAGGACCCGAAGGTAGCCGTACTGGTTACTGTAGATGAAGCACAGGTGTACAGTGATTACGGCAGCATTGTGGCGGCCCCGTATGCAGGGGAGATTTTAAGTAAAGTTTTGCAGTATATGCAGATTAAACCTAATACTGAAGGTGAAAAAGAATATGTGGAAGTACCAAATTTAGTAGGAAGCTCCTGTGAATATGCAGCCAATGCGTTAAAGGCCCTGGGGCTGCAAATGGAATTGGAGGGGACCGGAACGGTAGTTTCTCAGGTTCCTGCCAGAGGAGAGCAAGTGGAAAAGTACAGTATTATAAAAATAAAAGGCGATACTCCTGTGGATACAACCACATATTATGGATTGGAATAAGAGGATTATTTTATGCTATTGAAGGATATTATAGCCGATGGCTACATAGCGTTGCAGGGGGATATTGAAGGGATTGAAGCCATGCATTTGACGCTGGATTCGAGAACCTGCCGGAAAGGCTCGCTGTATTTTGCTATCAGCGGCACGCGGTGCGACGGGCATACTTTCATAGAAAGCGCTTTTCAAAACGGGGCTGTGGCGGCTGTGGTGGAGCGGTTTACCGATTGTCCGGTTCCGCAGATTCTGGTTGAAAACTCCCGCCGTGCCATGGCACTTTTTGCGGCCGCTTTTTACGGCAGGCCGGCGGAGCGGCTGAAAATGATCGGAATTACCGGTACAAACGGGAAGACAACGGTCTCGTATATGATAAAGGCAATCGCCGTCCGGTGCGGAATTTCCTGCGGTGTGATCGGCACCAGCGGAATCTATTTAAACGATACCAAAATGGATATTGCCATTGCTACCAGCACCACGCCGGATCCGATAGAACTGCACGCTGTTTTAAAACAAATGGCGGACGGCGGCGCACAGTGGGTGGTAATGGAGGTGACCGCTCATGCGCTGGATCTTCATAAAATAGACGGGATTTGCTTTGAAAGCGCTGGTTTTACCAACTTAACCCAGGACCATTTGGATTATTTTATCACGATGGAAAAATATGCCGGCGCAAAAAGGAAATTTTTTAACAAAGAAAGTACAAAGTGCGGTATAATCAATATGGATGATGCTTTCGGCCGTGAAATATACCGGGATGCAAATATTCCCTGCTGCGGATATTCAGCTGCCGTGCCGGCGGACATTACTGCAAGCGAGATTGTCATCGGACCGGCACAAAGCGTTTTCTGGCTGGAGGCAGAGGGGCGGCGTCTTTGGATGCAAACGCATACCACCGGGCTGTTTAATATCAGCAATGTGCTCTGCGCTGTGGGCTGTGCCCATGCTGCGGGTGTATCACTGGAAGCCTGTGCGGAAGGGATTGCCTGCTTTATTTCGGTTCCCGGCCGGTTTGAAGCAGTGGATACCGGGGAAAGAGGCGTTAGTGTGATCATAGATTACGCTCACACGCCTGACGGTCTTGAAAATGTTCTTTCATCGATCAATGCTTTTAAAAAGGGCCGGCTGATTTGTGTATTTGGCTGCGGCGGCGACCGGGATGCTACAAAGCGTCCGATTATGGGCCAGCTGGCTGGGGAAAAGAGCGATTATTGTATTATTACCAGCGATAATCCTCGCTTTGAAGAGCCGGAGGCAATCATTGATCAGGTGGAAGCGGGTATGAAAAAAACGGTGTGTCCTTATGTAAGAAACGCTGACAGACGCGCGGCGATAGAGCTGGCGCTTCATTATGCGCAAAAGGGTGATATTATTGCCATATGCGGCAAAGGTGATGAAGATTATCAGGATATTAAAGGCCAAAAGCATCACTTTTCCGACAGGGAAACTGTAGAGGAGCTTATCGGTCTTTAAGGAGGAAGAAGCAAGCATGAGTGCGAGTTTAATTTATTTGGTATATCCCTTTGCTTTGGCATTTTTGATATGCTTGATTGTCGGACCGCTGACGATAAAGATGATGCAGAAGCTGAAATTTGGGCAGCAGGTGCGTGACGATGGACCGGCGTCCCATTTAAAAAAGCAAAATGTTCCTACTATGGGCGGCGTTATGATCGTATTTTCCCTTTGTGTAACGGCGTTGATCTTTCGCTTTCGTGGCAGTGCTCTGGTAGCTGTTTTAGCAGTGCTGGGCTATGGCATCGTGGGATTTTTGGATGACTTTATTAAAATCGTAAAAAAGCGTTCCTTAGGATTGCGCGCTTACCAAAAAATCATCGGGCAGCTGGGAATTGCGGTAATTATAGCGTTATATGCCTATAAAAATCCAAATATCGGAAGTATGGTGTTTATTCCTTTTGCCGGATTTGTAGATTTTGGCATTTGGTATGTGCCCTTTGCGGTATTTGTTATTCTGGCAATGGTAAATGGCGCCAATCTTGCCGACGGCCTTGACGGGCTTGCCGCGCGGATGACAATGGTGGAGGGGATTACGCTGGCTGTCATCATTGGTACGGTGGCGTTGAATTCCCAAAGTGAAGCGCAGCAGGGGGATTTGAAGTATACCGCCATGCTGGCTGCCGCTTTAGGCGGAGCCTGTATGGGCTTTTTGCGGTATAATTCCTATCCGGCCAGAATTTTTATGGGGGATACCGGTTCGCTGGCCCTGGGCGGCGCGCTGGGAATTTGTGCTTTGTTCAGCAGAATGGCAGCGCTGCTGCCGGTCATGTGCGTGATGCTGGTGGCCAGCTGTATATCGGTTATTCTGCAGGTGGGTTCCTATAAGCTGCGCCATGGAAAACGGATTTTTAAAATGGCGCCGCTGCACCATCATTATGAGCTGTTAGGATACCATGAAACAACGGTTACGGCAATGTATACGCTGATTACGATAGCGGCTTGCGCTCTGACCTTGATGATGGCTTTTGAGTTTCCTGCATTTTGAGGTGTTGATATGAAGGATAAAAACGTTTTATTGATCGGCATGGCACGCAGCGGCGTTGCTGCCGCTCCTGTTTTAAAAGAACTGGGCGCGCACGTTATTTTAAATGACAGCAAACCTTTGGCGCAATTGGAAGGACTGGACGCTTTAAAACAGGACGACTACGAATGGCAGCTGGGCAAGGCGCCGGACGCGGAAGTGGATAAGGCGGATTTGGTTGTCGTTTCTCCCAGTGTTCCGCTGAATCTTCCCTATGCCGATAGAGCCAAAGCGCAGGGCAAGGAGGTTATTGCCGAAATTGAACTGGGCTATCGGCTTTGCAAAGGCACTACCGTAGCCATTACCGGTACCAACGGCAAGACGACAACAACAACGCTTACCGGTGAGATTTTTAAAAATGCTTCCCGCGGCTGCTTTGTGGTGGGAAATATCGGAGAGCCCTATATCGCGCATGCCCTGGAGGCAAAGGCAGGGGATGTGATGGTGACGGAGATCAGCAGCTATCAGCTGGAGGGTATCGTCCGCTTCCGCCCCAAAGCAGCGGCACTCTTAAATATTACCGAGGATCATATGAGCCGCCATAAGACGATGGAAAATTATATTGCGGCAAAGCTGCGTGTCTTTGAAAACCAAACATCGGAGGATTTTGCGGTATTAAATTATGACGATGAAACCGTCCGCAGTCTTGCGGGACGTATAAGAGGAAGGATAATATTTTTTTCTCGTAAAAGACCGCTGGAAGAAGGAATCTTTGTAGAAAACGAGGATATCGTATTCAGCCTTGACGGACGCAGAGAGATCATCTGCCCGGCGGCGGAGATACGAATCAAAGGCCCGCACAATCTGGAAAATGCTCTTGCGGCATCTGCCTTGGCGATGCTTTGCGGGGTGGACGCGCAGACGGTGGCGTACACATTAAAGACCTTTGCGGGGGTAGAGCACCGGATTGAGACCGTGTGTACCCGTGAGGGAATCACCTACATTAATGATTCCAAAGGAACGAATCCCGATTCCACTGTAAAAGCGATCCAGACCATGACAAAGCCCACCGTGCTGATTCTGGGCGGGTATGATAAGGGCGGCAGCTTTGAGATGCTGTTTGAAGCCTTTACGCAGCAGATACGGCATACGGTTCTGATAGGGGATACGGCGGAAAAACTGCGGGATACGGCGGAAAAGCACGGCTGGAAAAATTATACCCTGATAAAGGGCGGCTTTGAAGAGGGCGTAAGGGCGGCACGTCAGGCGGCCCGGGCGGGATGGAACGTCCTGCTTTCCCCGGCCTGTGCCAGCTTTGACATGTTTAAGGATTTTGAAGAGCGCGGAAGAGTATTTAAAGAGATTGTAAATAAATTTTAAGGGGCGCGCGTATGGCGAAAAATGCAAAGAAAAAAATGGTGCGTAAAGGCATTTGCCTTCCGCTGATGCTGATTACGATCATATTGACCTGTATAGGGCTGGTTATGGTGCTCAGCAGCTCCTATAACAGTATTTTAATTAAATCCAGTGATGCGTCCTACTTGAATTCCTTTAAAACGCAGGCAGCTGTGGCGGCTGTGGGCATTGTATGCATGTTCTTTATTGCAAGAATGGATTATCACTTTTTTGCAAAACCGACAGTATTGATGACAGGACTCATTGTTTCCTGTATTCTGCTAGGCGCGGTGTTTTTCTTTCCGGATGTGTACGACGCGCACCGGTGGATTGAAATCGGTAATCTTACGCTGCAGCCTTCGGAAATTGCTAAATTTATGGGGGTATTCTATGCTGCGTATTATACCTCGACTAAAAAATGGTGGTATCGCAGCCTGAAGGACTGGGCAGGCCTGCTGCTGCCGATTGCCCTGCTTGCCGGGCTGATTATTATTGAACCGGATCTTTCCACAACAATGACCTTTCTGGCCTCGGTGGTGGTGATTATGTTCGTTTCCGGTATGCAGTGGAAATGGCTGGTGGGGGCCATCGGTGCGATCGGTATGCTGATACCGATTATGATCGCTACGGTTGGATATCAAAGCCGGCGGTTTGAGGCATGGCTGCACGCCTGGGACGATCCCAAGGATGTGGGCTTTCAGATCGTGCAATCCCTCTATGCCATTGGCGACGGCGGCATGTTCGGTGTGGGGCTTGGCAACAGCAAGCAGAAAATCACGCATTTGCCGATGAGCGATACGGATTATATATTTTCCATTGTCTGCGAGGAATTCGGTTTTGTGGGGGCAACCCTTGTGATAGGCTTGTATGTGGCGTTTGCTTTTTTCGGTATAAAAATCGCTATGGAGGCCTCTGACAGCTACGGAGCGTATCTGGCTGCAGGAATTACATCCTTGATTGTGCTGCAGGCATTTATTAATATGGGCGTTGCTACTAATGTATTGCCTTCTACGGGAATTACGCTTCCGTTTATTTCAAAGGGAGCATCTTCTTTGGGTGTTATGCTGTGCGCTACAGGAGCCCTGCTGAGCGTTTCAGCCTATAAGCCGCGGGCACCTATCGATAAGTAACTGACAAGTCACATTCTGCATATATTAAAATAAAGATTGTTTTAATATATGGGGTGTAAATATGAAAAAAATAGTGATTTGCGGTGGGAACCCTTTACATGGTGAAGTCACTGTTCACAGCGCTAAAAATTCATTATTGCCGATATTGGCGGCGGTTGTACTGGCCCAAAGTGAAGTGGTCTTGCATGACTGTCCGCCGCTGCGTGATGTTTTAACGATGCTGGAGCTTTTGGAAGATATAGGCTGCCGCTGCAGTTTTGAACAGGGTACTGTACATATTGATCCCTCAGGAATCAAAAACTGCAAAATGAACGACAGATTGATGCATTTGCTGCGCTCGTCTATTTTTATTTTGGGACCTTTGGTTGCACGAATGGGGCGGGCGGAGCTGGGGTATCCCGGCGGCTGTGATATCGGGATACGGCCGATTGACCTGCATTTAAAAGGGTTGCGAGATCTTGGCGTTGAAGTTCAGGAGGAAAACGGCCATATTATCTGTACCTGCTCTAAACTGAAGGGCGGAGAGGTTTACCTGGATTATCCCAGCGTGGGGGCCACGGAAAATATTATGATGGCCGCGACCCTGGCAGAAGGGGCAACGGTGATTACCAATGCCGCCAAGGAACCAGAGATTGTTGACCTGCAGAATTTTATTAATACAATGGGCGGCCGCATCAGCGGCGCCGGAACGGGCAGGATTGTTGTCCATGGTACGCCTGTACTGAATGGATGTGAATATACGGCTATGCCGGATAGAATCGTTACTGGTACTTATATGATTGCTTCAGCGATTACCGGCGGAGAGATATATGTTAAGAATGCCTTTAAAGAGCATGTATCCGTTTTAATTGGTAAACTGAAAGACGGTGGCTGTCAGGTATATGAAAAAAACGGCGGCCTTGTAGTAAAGGGAACGGAACGGCTGAATTCCTCCCATATTATTGAAACGATGCCGTATCCGGGATTCCCTACGGATCTGCAGTCTCCGATGATGGCGCTGCAGACAGTGGCACGGGGAACCTGCGTTTTGGTGGAAAATGTATTTGAAAATCGTTTCCGTTTGGCGGGAGAACTGAAAAAAATGGGCGCGGATATCACCGTAAAGGATCGTATGGCAATTATTCGGGGTGTTGACGAGCTAACAGGCACTACAGTGTATACGCATGATCTGCGCGGCGGTGCGGCGCTTGTACTTGCCGGATTGCGGGCTTCCGGTACTACAATTATTAAAGATGAAGGCCTTATTGAACGGGGATATTTTTGCTTGGAGGAGCAGCTGCGCGGCCTTGGCGGCAATATTACGGTAGCGGAGGAATAAAAATGGCCAAAAGAAGGAAAGAAAATTACGGACCGAGCCCAATACTTTTGTGGATATTGGTATTGGTGCTGATCGTTGTAATCTTTTTTCTGATCAACAGTTCGCTTTTTAACGTAAGCAGCATTACTGTGTACGGTGCAGAAAGGTTTTCTGCACAGGAAATTATTGCGGCCAGTGGCATTACGTATGATACTAATATTATTTATGTAGATGAAGAGAGCGCCCGGCAGGGAATTGAGCAGAACGCGTATCTGCGTGTGGATGATATTAAGCGTACATTCCCTACCGGCGTCGAAATTTATATTACCGAGCGTACGCCGGCAGCGCAGATTGCTACGGTAAAAGGGTACTATGTGATGGATGAAGAGGGAATCGCTTTAGGGCTGAACCCGCTGGCTGATGAGACACTGATCAGCATTTTGAACATGAGCATTACCGAGCCGCAAATGGGAAGCAGAATTACGGCGGAAAGCACAGAGAAAATGGAAGCCGCGGCAAAAGTTCTTGTAGCCGTTAAAAAATATGCTTTAGAGGGAAAAATACAGTATATTGATGTAGCGGATCCCGAAAAAATTGTACTGGGATATGAAGGCGATATTATTGTTAAAATTGCGGACGGTGATTCTGCTGAACAAAAACTTTCGCGGCTTGAAAAAACGATGGCCGCCGCGGGGGACAAGCTTGTGGCGGGAAATACT
>CAJMLN010000012.1 GCA_905214315.1 uncultured bacterium
GGATATGTATCTCTTTGACGAAAACTACCCTGAGCATTACCTGACCCAGCGCTGTGATTCTCCGTCCTGTGAATTCAGAAATCTTCCCGTTTTTGACGGTGCGCTATATTCCGATAAAGAAAACGGACTCAGAGCCGGTATTTATTTCTGCCACGGAAAGGAAAAAATAGTCTGGGACGAAATTACGTATCAGGAAGACGTTCCCGGGAAATCCGCGAAAATCACCTTAAAAAAACAAAACGAGTACACCGTTCTTCGACTTTTTGAGCAAAAAGCAGAGCTTACCTCAAACATAAAGGATTTAACCCTGGTGCCGGTATATGCCGCGGACAACGTATACGGCAAAAAAGGGACCCGCGACGGCACTTTTGCAAACGGAAACGGAAAAGCTTCGATCTCTTACATACAAAAAGCGGTTGTCAGCGATCAAAGAGCAGATTTCCTGTTTGATGGTTTCCGCTACGGCTTTGCGTTGCAAGCCGGCAGAATCAACAGCGACGGCTCCCTCTCCCCGCAGAACGGAACTCTTACGGTCACCCTGTAGAAAAAACGCTGCCGATCAGTATTCAATTCCTATTGCAGAAAAGAAAAACGCCGGAGCAATGCATCCGGCGTTTTTACAAAGCAAGGCCATGAAACCGAAATTTATTTGCCACAAAGATTTTGCCCGGCAGACTCCGCCGAACGCATTGCATAAAGAAACCGATAAAAACGAGCTTCCCGCCTACGGCAAAGAGCTTGCGCAATCGGCATATTTTATTGCACAAAAGAATTCTTCCTCCCGCTGCGGAAAAAGCGGTGATCACTGCGGATAACGATTTCAAGCTTTCCATAAACGGCGAATACGTCTTTCAGGGGCCGCCGTCTATCCATTACTATATGGAGAGGATATCGGCCGAAACCGCTAAAAGCGCCGCTCTTTTTTTCTCCCGGCAAAACCGAGGGTTTATTTCTTTGCTGAAAATCATAACTACCCAGCTCGGTTTTCCTTCTGCTGCATAGTGCGCCCTATTGCTTTTCAATGTGGGGTGTTCTATTGTGCTTCTTTCTATGTGTCCTTTTCTTCTGCCGCTTTTATGATTGGAATCTTCGCTTCGCTCGGATATTCTTTCTGCGCATAGCGAAAGCTTTTGGGTACTACCAGCACTATTTTTCTTTATACAAATAAAAAAAAGTCCTCTGCCGCCGCAGAGGACTTTTTTTCAGTTTCCGCCAAGATGCGAAAAAGTAAGCCAGCACAAAAAAATGCCGATTAAAAAACCCACGACGATAAGAATCGCGGCTACCATCATAAAATTTTTGTTTGGCTTGCCCATAATCAAACCTCTAATACACGAATAGCGGAAAGAAGCTTCAGCCGTGCGAAATTTCCGCTGTGCTCCGCGCCGGAAAGCACGGGCGTAATCGCCGCCGCGACGCCATCCCCATCAAGCAGGATCCGCGCATCGCCATAGAGCGAGAGAATATCCTCCGCGCTGCCCTTTATGCGGATAAAATACGCCGTCTCCAGCGCCTCCGGCGGCAGCACCTGTCCGGGAATCTCATCCTCCCAGCCCCAGCCCTTTAAGAACTCAAAATGCTTGGCGGCGTCCAAAATATCGGCCACCACCGCGCTGGCCGTGGGCAGCTTGCCCGCGCCTCTGCCGTAAAGGAATACGTCGCCTACCGCATTCCCCTTTAAAAGCACGCCGTTAAACACGTCCTTCACCTGCGCCAAAAGGCAGGTTCCCGGCACCAAGGCAGGAGAAACCATAACCTTGAGCTTATCGCCCAGCTGCTTGGCCTGCCCGATCAGCTTGATTTCATAGCCGCTTTTTTTGGCGATAGCCACATCGTCGGGCGTAATATTTCCAATTCCCTCGGCATAGACGTCTTTGGGATATACATGATGTCCAAACGCCAATGAGGAAAGAATACACATCTTGCGGGAGGCGTCGATACCCTCCACATCCGCTGTGGGATTCGCCTCGGCATAGCCCAGTCTCTGCGCCAGCTTCAGCGCGCCGTCAAAGCTCATGGAGTCTTCTACCATTTTGGTCAGTATAAAATTCGTAGTGCCATTTAAAATACCGTAAAACTCGGTAATTTCATTGGCAGCCATACACCGGTGCATCGGGCGGATCAGCGGAATGCCTCCGCCTACAGAAGCTTCAAAAAAGTAGTTGACATTATGCTCCTTTGCCAGCTGCAGCAGCTCATACCCCTTCTGTGCCACCAGCTCTTTGTTGGAGGTCACAACGCTTTTGCCCGCCTTCAGGCTGCGGACAGTAAAATCATACGCGGCGCCCACACCGCCGATCACCTCGGCAACCACCTTAATCTCCGGGTCGTTTTCTATAATACTGAAATCCTTAATAAATTTCTCCCGATAGGGGCTGCCGGAAAAATCACGCACATCCAGTATATATTTTACAGATAAATCCTGCGCCAGCTTGGCGGCAATATGCTTTTGATTCATCAAAATCAATTCTACTACGCCGCTGCCAACGGTACCGTGTCCCAGTACAGCAATATTTACCATATTCCTCCCCCTTTCTCCTTTTTGTTAAAAAGCGGGCAAAAAATGCCCGCTTTGGGTTTTACACCAGCTCTAAAATCACCGCTTCGGCGCCATCGCCGCGGCGGGGTCCCTTTTTGATGATCCTTGTATAGCCGCCGCCCTGACCAAGGTCTTCTGCGCGTTTGGCATATTTAGGCGCAAGCTCGTCAAGGACCTTGCTGATTACCGGATGATTGATTTCAGCGGTACGTACTTTATACTCCGCTTTCTTTTCTTTTTCCTTCCGCATGATCTGCCTCTCATAAAGGTACGCCATCATCCGGCGGCGTGCATTCAAACGCTCAGGACCGTCGTTCTTTACTTCGGTCTCCACGCGCTGTCCCTTATCGTTCAGCTTTTCTTTCTTCACCGTTACCGTATCGGCATAGGTTTTGATTCCCATAGTAATGATCTTCTCGGCCTGCCTGCGAACCTCCTTGGCACGCGCCTCGGTAGTTTCAATACGGCCATACCAAAGAAGGTCTGTCGTAAGCCCGCGGATAACGGCAACGCGCTGATCCGTAGGTCTGTTAAGCTTTCTATTACCGGCCATTGTTTCTTATCCTCCTAATTAATCTTCGTTGCTCTTAAGCTTCAGCCCCAGGCTTGCCAGCTTCTGGCGAACCTCTTCCATGGACTTTTTGCCAAGATTACGAACCCTCATCAAATCCGTTTCATCCAAGTTTGCAAGCTCCTGCACGGAATTGATGCCCGCACGCTTCAGGCAATTATAGGAACGCACGGAGAGATCGAGTTCATCAATCGTCATATCAAACGCCTTCGCCTGGGGGGCGACGCCATCTTTATCCTCCGCCAGCTGGATGCCGCCCGCGTTTTCAGCAAGGTTTACAAACAGCGCAAGGTAATCGCTCATTATTTTTGCAGCAATGCTGATTGCCTCATCCGGCCGGATAGAGCCGTCGGTCCAAACGTCAAGGATCAGCTTGTCAAAGTTGGCGTCTCTGCCGATCCGCGCGCTTTGCACGGTATAGCTGGCCTTCAGGATAGGCGTATAAATAGAATCTACAGCGATCACGTCAATCGGCATATCATCTGTTTTATTTTTATCCGCCGGAACATATCCCATCCCTTTATCGATAATCAGCTCCATATTGAGCGAACCGCCCTCATCGATGGTTGCGATATGAAGATCCTTATTGATAATTTCAAGCGAGCTATCGCCCTTGATATCCCCCGCCGTAACCTCGCAGGGTCCTACCGCGTTAATTGTAGCAGTAACCGGCGCGTCGCTGCTGAGCTTCATGGCAATGTTTTTAATATTAAGAATGATATTGGTTACATCCTCACTTACGCCGGGAACGGTGCTGAACTCATGCAGAACACCGTCGATGCGTATCTGTGTTGCCGCAGCGCCAGGCAGGGAGGATAACAAAATTCTACGGAGAGAATTGCCCAGGGTATTGCCAAATCCGCGCTTTAACGGCTCCACCACAAACTGGGCATACTTGCCGTCTTCGCTGATCTGCTTACACTCGATAACAGGCTTTTCTATTTCTATCATGATATAAACCCCTCCTACAAAATTTTAGACGATATTACTTGGAGTACAGCTCAACGATAAGATGCTCCTCAATACCAAGATCAATATCCTCTCTTTTGGGAAGCTCTACAACCCTGCCGCTAAGCTCGGCGCTGTTGAGCTCAAGCCACGCGGGAATGGTCTTTGTGGAACCCTCGCGCATCGCCTTGAATTTTTCAATGCCCGTGCTGCCGGGAGCGATAGCGATCACATCGCCTGCCTTTACTATAAACGAAGGGATATTTACTTTGTGACCGTTTACGGTAATATGGCCGTGGTTTACAATCTGTCTTGCCTGCGCGCGGGAATCGCCGAAGCCCATGCGGTAAACCACGTTATCCAAACGGCGCTCCAGCAGCTGAAGCATATTCTCACCCGAGGCGCCTTTCATATTGCTGGCCTTTACAAAATAGCCGTGGAACTGCTTTTCCAGAATGCCGTAGGTACGTCTGGCCTTCTGCTTTTCACGCAGCTGCAGGCCATATTCGGAAACCTTTCTGCGGCCCTTGGCATGCTGGCCCGGCGCCGTTCCTCTTTTTACTACAGGACACTTTGCACTATAGCAGCGGTCGCCCTTTAAAAAAAGCTTCTGATTTTCGCGGCGGCACAAACGGCAAACCGCTTCTGTATATCTTGCCATAATTTTCTGTCCTCCTAATCAAACTCTTCTGCGCTTGGGCGGACGGCATCCGTTGTGCGGAATAGGGGTAACATCTTTGATCATGCTAACCTCAAGGCCTGCCGCCTGAAGTGCCCGAATTGCTGCCTCGCGTCCGCTGCCGGGGCCCTTTACATAGACCTCAACAGAACGAAGACCGTGCTCCATTGCTGCTTTGGCCGCGGTTTCAGCGGCTGTCTGCGCGGCAAAGGGTGTGCTCTTTTTAGAACCGCGGAAGCCTAACCCGCCGGCGCTGGACCAGCTGATGGCGTTACCGGCAACGTCAGTAATGGTAACAATAGTATTGTTGAATGATGAGCAGATATGCGCCGCGCCGCGTTCGATGTTCTTCTTTTCTATACGACGGCGTCCGCCCTTTTTAACTGGTTTTGCCATAAAATTCGTCCTCCTATCTTACTTGCCGGCTTTTTTCTTGCCGCCGACAGTCTTCTTGGGTCCCTTGCGCGTACGTGCGTTCTGCTTGGTATGCTGTCCGCGTACGGGAAGGCCCTTACGGTGACGAACACCGCGATAGCAGCCGATTTCAACAAGGCGCTTGATATTCAGCGCAACCTCACGGCGGAGGTCACCCTCTACCTGAACGTTCTTGTCAATATAATCTCTAATTAAGTTAACCTCATCCTCGGTTAAATCTCTAACACGGGTGTCGGGGTTAACGCCGGTTTTTTCAAGAATCTCTTTCGCAATGCTGGGGCCGATGCCGAAAATACTCTGCAGCGCCGCCTCAACCCGCTTATCCTTTGGTATATCGATACCAGCGATACGTGCCATTCAGTACACCTCCATAAATGCTTTGAATATTAATTGTTTATATAGAAAAGCCCCTCGGGCAAACAGAAAACTTCTGTCAGCCGCGCCCGATTTCCGGCTTTGCTTTCAGGCTGCGCTTATAGGTAAGCGCATCAAAAAATCAACCCTGCCGCTGCTTGTGGCTTTTATCCGCGGAACAGATAACCATTACCTTTCCGTGGCGCTTGATCAGCTTGCATTTGTCGCACATCGGTTTTACACTCGGTCTCACTTTCATACCAATAACCTCCTCAGTTCTTGCTGCGCCATATGATCCGCCCCTTGGTCAGATCATAGGTGGAAATTTCCACTGTTACCTTATCGCCCGGTAACACCTGAATATTGTTCATTCTAAGCTTACCGGCTATATGTGCCAGAATCTTATGTCCGTTTTCAAGTTCAACCTCAAAAACCGCGTTTTTCTTGGATTCCGTTACAACGCCTTCTACTTCAATGACATCTTCTTTAGACATGGATTCACTCCTCGCCTTGATTGGTGCAGAGGGAAAGCGACTCTAAGGCATTTCTGATCTCACTGTCAAAGATCTTAGCGCCGCTTGCCAGCTTCTGCGCGATATTGCCCAACGTCCGCCCCGTATGCACCAGGTGTTTCTGCTTTTTCTTTTTCGGAGAAGAAAGCTTCCGCAGGGCGCCGTCGGCAATCCGCACATACTGCTCGTCAATTATTTCAACTACTACAAAATACCTTTGGGCATCCCTGCCCGCGGCGGAACAGACGACGTCTCCTAACGAATACACATCTGTACCTCCTTAAATTTGAACCTTCGGGTCCGTCAGAATAACCGGCTCGCCTTCGACTATGGCAACGGTATTTTCATAATGCGCCGCGCAGGAGCCATCCGCCGTAACGGTAGTCCAGCCATCGGAAAGCACTTTTACCGCGTCGCCGCCCAAATTTATCATCGGTTCAATGGCCAGCGTCATCCCATTTACAATCCGCGGACCGTGTCCGGCGGGACCGAAATTGGGAATTTCCGGCGATTCATGCAGCTCACGCCCCACGCCGTGTCCGGTATAATTCCGTACGATTCCGTACCCGAACTGTTTGATGTATTGTTCTACCCCGTGGGAAATATCCGAAATGCGGTATCCCACGCGCGCAAAACGCAATCCCTCATAAAACGACTGCTTCGTACGCTCCGCCAGCAGTCTTTTTTCCTCCGGCACGCTGCCCACAAGAAAAGTGCGGGCCATATCGGTATGAAAGCCCTTATACAATACGCCGGCGTCAATACTCACCAGATCGCCTTCATGAATCACACGGTCCGCGCTGGGAATGCCGTGGATCACTTCCTCATTGACCGATATGCAAAGCGTATTGGGAAAGCCGTACAAACCTAAAAAGGAAGGCTTTGCCTGATGCTTCAGGATATACCGATGAGCCAGCTTATCCAGATCCAGCGTCGTCAGTCCGGGTTTTATGCTTTCGCCCAGCATTTCCATGGCGCCGGCGAGGATTCTTCCCCCTTCGGCCATAATCCGCAGGGCGCTTTCGTTTTTAATGCAAAGCATCAAACCGCCTCCAGGACGCTGACGATCTCTTCAAACACCGCTTCCTCCGGAAGGCTGCCGTTTACGGTTTTTACATTCTCGCCGTAATAGGCGATCAAAGGTCTGGTCTGCTCGTTATAGACTGCCAGCCTGTTTTTCACGGTCTCCTCCGTATCGTCAGCGCGCTGCACAAGCTGTGCGCCGCAGGCGGGACACTGCGTGCCCTGCAGAGAGGAAACATGATAGGTAGCCGCGCAGCCAGAACAAATTCTTCGGCCGGTAATGCGCGCCAGCAGCAGGCTTTCGTCCACATCGATATTCAGCACGCAGTCCAGGTCCGTAAGCGCCTTCAGGCCCTCAGCCTGTTCGATAGTACGGGGGAATCCGTCAAGCAGAAACCCGCTTCGGCAGTCCTCCTTCTCCAGCCGCTGCTTTACCATTCCTAAGGTTACCTCGTCCGGCACAAGCTTTCCGGCGTCGATATATTGTTTGGCCAAACGTCCCAGTTCAGTATTTTTGCTCATATTTTCCCGGAACATATCGCCGGTGGAAATATGGGGAATTCCGAACCGTTTACAGATTCTGGCGGCCTGGGTGCCTTTGCCGGCGCCCGGCGCGCCCAATAAAATCATCTTCATCGCGCCACCTGTCAGTCAAGGAAGCCCTTGTAATGGCGCATCACCATCTGTGACTGCAGCTGCTTGGTCACTTCAATGGAAACGCTTACGATAATCAAAAGACCAGTAGAGCTGAACGTAAGGGCAAGATTTAAAATAGAGTTTGCATACTGCGGGGATACCGAACCTAAAATCGCGCTGGCAATCATGGGAATGGTAGAAATAATTCCCAAATATAAACCGCTGAAGAGCACCAGCCGCTTATTTACTTTATTCAGATAATCCGTGGTAGGCTTGCCCGGCCGGATTCCCTGAATAAATCCGCCGTATTTCTGCAGATTTTTTGAGGTTTCCGCAGCGTTAAAGGTAATGGCGGAATAGAAGAAGGCAAAGCCGATGGTCAGCAAAAAGCTTACAATCGTATACCCCCAGGTTCCCGAACCCAGCCATTTAGAATAAAATGTTTCAAAAGCTCCGCCGCTCCAGAACATTCCCGCAATAATGCTGGGGAACATCAACAGCGACATGGAGAAAATCAGGGGAAGAACACCGCAGGAATTCGGCTTGATGGGCATATAAGTGCTCTGCCCGCCGTAAACCTTGCGTCCTGAAACGCGCTTGGCATACTGAATGGCAATTCTGCGTTCTCCTAATTCAACAAAAATAACAACTACGATCAACGCAAGGATTGCTACTAAAATGATCGGGAGAATCCACCACAGAGCGTTGTTTCCGGCCTGCGAGCTTGCGCTTGCCTGCTCAATATAGGACTGCACCGTCGAGGGCAGACGCGCGATGATACCCACAAAGATAATCATCGAAATACCGTTGCCCAGACCTTTTTCACTGATGCGGTCGCCGATCCAGATGGCAACGGCCGTTCCCGCGGTAAGGGAAACGCCAATCAGCACATAGGCCAGAATCGTTGTAGCAGTAGAGGAAAGCATTGAGGAAACAATGATATCGGCACCATTGCGGCTGAAAGACCAGCAGATGCCTACGGCCTGCAGAAACGCAAGGCCGATGGCGCTGTAGCGCACGATTTTATTGATCTTTTCACGGCCGTTTTCTTCCTTGCCCATACGCTCCAGCCCGGGAATTACCACCTGGAGCAGCTGAATGATAATCGACGCGTTGATATAGGGCGAAATACCCATAGCCATAAAGGTGTAGCCCTCCAGGGAGCCGCCGGTGATGATATTCATCAGGCCCCAGATATTCTGGTTGGCGGCGTCAATCGTCAGCGAGGGGTTTACACCCGGCGTGGGTATGTAGCAGCAAAGCCGGAAAATCAGCAAAAGCAGCAGCGTATAAAGAATCTTTTTACGAAGCTCCGGGATCTTCCATGCATTTTTATAAACGGAAAACATGGTTAAATCACCTCAGCCTTTCCTCCGAGCGCCTCAATCTTCTGCTGAGCCGTCCGAGTAAAGGCTGCAACCTGAACAGTAAGCCGCTTTGTAATTTCACCGTTGCCAAGTACTTTTACGCCATCCTTCTCGATTTTGCTGATCATGCCTTTTTCCTTCAAAAGCGCCGCAGTAACTACGGTATCTTCGTCAAAGGCATCCAGTCTTGCAATATTAATTTCCGTATAAACCTTGCCAAAGCGGTTAAAGAAGCCGCGCTTGGGCAGTCTGCGGGTAAGGGGCATCTGGCCGCCCTCAAAGCCGGGGCGCACACCGCCGCCGCTTCTGGCGTTCTGTCCCTTATGGCCCTTGCCGGAGGTTTTGCCCAAACCGCTGCCGGGGCCGCGTCCGCGGCGGCGTCCCGTCTGTGTGGCGCCCTCTGCAGGTTTCAAATCTACTAATTTCATATAAACCTCCTCAGTCAACTTCTTCAACGGCAACAAGATGTTTTACCTTAAAGATCATACCGCGGATGGCGGCATTATCCGGCTTTGTTACCGTGGAATTGGTTTTTTTAAGGCCAAGAGCCTTTACCGTAGCGATCTGATCTTTTTTGCAGGAGATCGTACTTTTTGTTAACGTAATCTTTAACATTCCGGTTTCCTCCTTAGCCGATGATCTCTTCAACTGTTTTGCCGCGCATCTGTGCGATCTGCTCAGCCGTCTTTAAGGAAGCAAGCCCCTGCAGCGTAGCCTTTACGCAGTTTGCCGGGTTATTGGAGCCCTGGCTCTTGGTAAGGATATCGCGTACGCCTACCATCTCCAGCACGTCACGCACGGGACCGCCGGCGATAACACCCGTTCCTTCCGGGGCGGGCATCAGAAGCACCTGACCTCTTCCGAATTTGCCCACTACCGCGTGGGGAATGGTGGTATCCTTCAGGGAAACCGTAATCAGATGCTTTTTAGCGTCCTCGGTAGCCTTGCGGATTGCCTCGGGAACCTCCACGGCCTTGCCCTGGCCTACGCCTACATGGCCGTTGCCGTCACCGACAACCACCAGCGCGGCAAGGCGCATATTGCGGCCGCCCTTTACGGTTTTGGCAACGCGGTTTACCGAAACTAATTTTTCCTTTAAATCCAATGTTTTGGGATCGATCTTATTCATGCTCTCATTGCCTCCCATCAGAATTCCAGACCCGCTTCACGCGCTGCCTCGGCAAGCGCCTGCACACGGCCGGTATAGAGGTAGCCACCTCTGTCGAATACCACGGCTTTAATGCCTTTGGCCTGGGCGCGTTGGGCAACAAGCTTCCCCACATACGCTGCGGCCTCGGATTTTGTCATTTCCGCGGTTGCCTTCATGGCGTCGCCTTCGATCGTTGACGCGGCGGCAAGCGTGTTACCGGCCTGGTCATCAATAACCTGAGCATAAATATGACTGTTGCTGCGGTATACGTCCAGTCTGGGACGGTCTGCCGTACCGCTTACCTTTTTGCGCACGCGTGCGTGGCGCGCCAGGCGGTCGGTATTTTTATCTTTCTTGTTGATCATACTGTAAATGCTCCTTTCTGATTATTTCTTGCCGGCCTTGCCCTCTTTGAGTGCGACATACTCGCCCTCATAGCGGACACCCTTGCCATGATACGGTTCCGGCGCGCGAACACCGCGAACCTCTGCCGCAAACTGGCCTACGGCCTGCTTGTCAATACCGCGGATAATAATGCTGGTCTGCGAAGGAACCTCTATCGTAATTCCCTCGGGCGCTTCCATCTCTACCGGATGAGAATAGCCCAGTGTAAGCACCAGTTTTTTGCCGTTCATCGCGGCACGGTAACCGGTTCCCTGAATCGCAAGCGCTTTAGAGAAGCCCTCAGATACGCCGATGACCATATTATTCAGCAGCGTTCTGGTCAGGCCGTGCAGCGCACGGTGCTCCTTATCGTCAGAGGGACGCGTAACCGTAACGGAATTGCCCTCTGCCTTAATCTCCATTTCCCCGCTCAGCTGCTGGGTAAAGGTGCCCTTGGGGCCCTTTGCCGTAACTACATTGCCTTCGGCTACCGTAACAGTAACGCCGGCCGGGATTGTTACCGGAAGTCTACCTATTCTTGACATACTCTACCTCCCGATTACCATACGTAAGCAAGAACTTCGCCGCCGATACCCAGCGCGCGCGCCTGCTTATCCGTCATAATACCCTTGGATGTGGATACAATTGCTATACCCATGCCGCCCAGAACTCTGGGAAGCTCCTCTGCGCGGGCATAAACTCTCAGGCCCGGCTTTGAAATTCTGCGAAGGCCCGAAATGATCCTTTCCTTGTTTGCGCCGTATTTTAACGTAATACGGATTGTTCCCTGAGGAACCGCGTCGATCACTTCAACGCCTTTAATATAACCCTCGTCAAGAAGAAGCTGGGCGATCGCCTGCTTTACATTGGACTTGGGGATATCTACTGTATTGTGCCTTGCTACCATCGCGTTGCGAATTCTGGTAAGCATATCGGCAATAGGATCTGTTAAAACCATTATGGTATCCTCCTTCCTTATTTGTTCCTACCAACTTGCCTTTTTCACGCCGGGAATCTGGCCTTTATAGGCCAGCTCTCTGAAGCAGATGCGGCAGATGCCGTATTTGCTGAGTACTGCGTGAGGGCGGCCGCAAATGCTGCAGCGCGTATAGGCGCGCGTGGAGTATTTTGCAGGCTTCTGCTGCTTGTTAATCATTGCTTTTTTAGCCATCAATATCCCCCCTATCAGTTTGCATAAGGCATGCCCATAAGGCCTAACAGCTCGCGGGCTTCCTCATCGGTCTTTGCGGTAGTAACAAATATCACGTCCATTCCCCGAACCTTATCGATTTTATCATACTCGATCTCGGGGAAAATCAACTGCTCCTTAACGCCCAGGGCATAGTTGCCTCTGCCGTCAAACGCGTTGGCGGAAACGCCGTGGAAATCACGAACGCGCGGAAGCGCTATATTCAAGAGCTTATCCACAAATTCATACATTCTTTCGCCGCGAAGCGTTACCTTCGCGCCGATATTCATACCTTCGCGGACCTTGAAATTAGCGACAGACTTTTTAGCCTTTGTAACTACAGGTGCCTGACCTGTGATCAGCGCGATCTCCTGCACGGCGGCGTCAAACTTTTTGGCGTCATCCTTTACATCGCCCAGGCCTGCGTTCACAACGACCTTTTCAAGCTTGGGTACCTGCATGATGTTCTTATAGCCGAATTTCTTTTCCATTGCCGGAACGATCTCGCTTATATATTTATCCTTTAATCTGGCCATAGTATCTCTCCCTCCGTTCCTTCATTACTGAATGCTCTTATTGCATTTTTTGCAGACGCGCACCTTCTTGCCGTCAACAACGGCATAGCCTACGCGCACGCCTCTTTTGCAGGAAGGGCAGTATATCATAACATTGGAAGCGTCAATCGGAGCTTCCTTTTCTATCCGGCCGCCGGCCTCGCCCATCTTTTTGGGCTTTGTGTGGCGCGTAACCATGTTCACGCCCTCAACAATGACCTTGTTTTCTGCGGGAAAAGCCTGAAGCACCTTATGGGTTGCGGTTTTGTCGCCGCCGACAGACTTGCTCGTGCCGCTGATTACCACAACGGTATCGCCTTTTATAACCTTCATTCCGATGTCCCTCCTTACAGCACTTCCGGGGCAAGGGAGATGATCTTCATAAAATCTCTTTCACGAAGCTCTCTTGCAATGGGCCCGAACACACGGGTTCCGCGGGGAAGCTTTTGATCGTTGATGATAACGGCGGCGTTATCGTCAAAACGGATATACGAGCCGTCGGCACGGCGGGTAGGTTTGGTTGTACGTACAATAACTGCCTTTACAACGTCGCCCTTTTTCACTACGCCGCCGGGCGCAGCCGTCTTTACGGAAGCAACAATGGTATCACCCACGCTGCCGTATCTTCTGAAAGAGCCACCAAGAACTCTTATGCACATAATCTCTTTTGCGCCGGTATTGTCGGCAACCTTCAATCTTGTTTGAGGTTGTATCATAATTTACCCCTTTCCGGGAAAACAGTTTAAAAAAGCTTATTTTGCCTTTTCAACTATTTCCACCAATCTCCATCTTTTATCTTTGCTCAGCGGCCGTGTTTCCATAATCCGTACGGTGTCGCCGATGCCGCATTCATTTTTCTCGTCATGCGCCTTGAATTTTGTGGTACGGTTAACCGTTTTGCCATAAAGCGGGTGAAGAACCTTTGTTTTTACTGCAACAACGATCGTCTTATCCATTTTATCGCTTACAACGATACCTACTCTCTGTTTGCGAAAGTTTCTTTCCATTCGTCCTCAACCTCCTTTATGCCTGAGCCTTGATCTCGAGCTCACGAAGTATGGTCATTACCCTTGCAATGTCCTTTTTGCAGGCGTCTATCTGCTTGGGGTTGCTTAACTGCCCGGTGGCATTTTGAAATCTGAGGTTAAAAAGCTCTCTTTTCAGTTCAGCCAGCTTTTTGTTCAGTTCGTCGGCGTTCATTTCACGAAGCTTACTCGGTTTCATCAAATATCACCGTCCTGTTCTTTGTTATAGTCCTCACGGGTAACGAACTTTACCTTCAGCGGAAGCTTGTGGCTCGCCAGACGGAGTGCCTCACGGGCGGTCGCCTCGTCGATGCCGTTCATTTCAAACAGCACGCGGCCCGGCTTTACCACGGCTACCCAGTATTCCGGAGAACCCTTGCCGCTTCCCATTCGGGTTTCGGCAGGCTTTGCCGTAACGGGCTTATCCGGGAAGATCTTAATCCAAACCTGGCCGCTGCGCTTAATGTAACGCGTCATAGCAATACGGGCGGCCTCGATCTGCGCGCTGGTGATCCATGCCGGCTCAAGCGCTACCAGACCGTAATCACCGTAGGCAATAAAGTTGCCGCGCTGGGCGGTGCCCTTCATTCTGCCACGGAATACTCTTCTTCTTTTTACTCTTTTGGGCATTAACATAATTACTTGCCTCCTTCTGCCGCGGCAGGCTTCTTTGCAAGAACCTCACCCTTATATACCCATACCTTTACGCCGATACGACCATAGGTTGTTGCCGCTTCTGCAAAGCCGTAATCGATATCCGCACGGAGTGTCTGCAGCGGAATGCTTCCCTCATGGTAGCCCTCGCTGCGGGCGATTTCTGCGCCGCCAAGACGGCCGCTTACTAAGATTTTAACACCTTTGGCTCCCGCACGCGTAACGCGCTGCATCGACTGCTTCATCGCACGGCGGAACGAAACGCGCTTCTCCAGCTGCTGGGCGATGCTCTCGGCTACCAGCTGCGCATCCATATCGGGCTTGCGGATCTCCATGATGTTAAGATGAACCTTTTTACCAAGCATTTTTTCAAGCTCTACCTTCAGGGCATCGATGCCCGCGCCGCCCTTGCCGATCAATGCGCCGGGTTTCGCGGTAAAGAGGAAAATGATTACCGTGTTGGACTTACGCTCAATCTCTACCTTGGGCACCGCGAAAGCGCTGAGCCTGTCTTTTAAATATTTGCGAAGCTTGTTGTCCTCATAGATGTTCTGGGCAAAGTCCTTGCCGGCAATCCAGCGGGAATCCCAGTTTTTGATAACGCCCACTCTGAGTCCGTGGGGGTTCACTTTCTGACCCATTTACTTGTCCTCCTTTACTTGATCAAGGATAACCGTGATGTGGCTGGAGCGCTTCAAAATTGGGGAAGCGCTGCCCTTTGCACGGGGCATAAAGCGTTTCAGGGTGGGTCCCTGGTTGGCGTAAACCTCGGCAACGAACAGATTATCTCTGTTTAAATACGGAGGATTGTTCTCCGCGTTGGCGATGGCCGAAAGCAGCACCTTTTCCACTGCCGGAGAGGCCGCCTTGGGCGTAAACCGTAAAATAGCAAGAGCTTCATCCACCTGCTTGCCGCGGATTAAATCGATTACGATGCGTACCTTGCGGGAAGAAATGCGGATATACTTTGCAATCGCCTTGGGTCTGCGGTCGCGCGCTTCTCTGCGGGCAGCAGCTTTTTCTTTCATTCTTTTTGCCATAGCGTCTTCCTCCCCTTACCTGTTGCCCGAGGACTTTTCCGAACCGGAGTGACCTCTGAACGTTCTTGTGGGCGCAAACTCGCCCAGCTTGTGTCCTACCATATCTTCCGTGATATAAACAGGAACATGCTTTCTGCCGTCATGAACGGCTATTGTATGGCTTACCATCTGGGGGAAGATCGTGGAAGACCTGGACCAAGTCTTAATAACCTTTTTATCGCCAGAGGTATTCATTTCTTCCACCTTTTTCAGCAAACGCTCGCTGACAAAGGGTCCTTTTTTTACTGACCTGCTCATAATGAGCCTCCTTCCGATTTATTAGCCGTTACGGCGCTTTACGATATATTTATCGTTCTTGTTTCTCTTGTTGCGGGTCTTATAGCCCAGCGCGGGCTTACCCCAGGGCGTAACCGGGCCCGGACGGCCGACAGGTGACTTTCCTTCACCGCCGCCGTGGGGGTGATCGCAGGGGTTCATTACAACGCCGCGTACCGTGGGCCGCACGCCCATATGACGCTTTCTTCCGGCCTTACCGATGGACACGTTTTCATGGTCCAGGTTGCCCACCTGACCGATGGTAGCCTTGCACTCCATCAAAATATAGCGAACCTCGCCGCTGGGCAGACGAACCTGCGCGTATTTGTCTTCCTTTGCCATCAGCTGGGCCGCGTTGCCGGCCGAGCGTACCAGCTGGCCGCCCTTGCCGGGGGTAAGCTCGATATTGTGAATCAGCGTACCTACGGGAATGTTCTTGATTTTCAGCGCGTTTCCGGGCTTGATATCCGCATTTTCGCCGGCGCAGACCATGTCGCCCACGGTCAAGCCCAGGGGTGCCAGGATATAGCGCTTTTCGCCGTCTGTATAGTTCAGCAGCGCGATATTGGCCGTACGGTTGGGATCGTACTCAATGGAGGCAACGCGCGCCATGATATCTTCCTTGTTGCGTTTAAAATCGATGATTCTGTACTTTCTTGTATTGCCGCCGCCATGATGACGAACGGTCAAACGGCCAACATTGTTTCTGCCGCCGCTCTTGCTTACTTTGGAAAGCAGAGAGCGCTCCGGCGTGGTTTTTGTAATTTCCTCAAAAGCGGAAACCGACATAAAACGCCGCGCAGGCGAGGTTGGCTTATACTTTTTAATAGCCATGATTCAACTCCATTTCTCAGCGACGGGAAATTAAGCTGCTGTGCCTGTCGCTGCGGAAAACGCGCAGCAGCCTGTTTTTTAAGTTAAGCCATGCCCTCAAAGAACTCGATGGCCTTGGAATCTTTTTTCAAAACGACATACGCCTTTTTGGTGGCCGAGGTTCTGCCCTCATACCGACCCATGCGCTTGATCTTTCCCTGGGTGGTAACGGTGTTTACCTTTTCCACCTTTACGCCGAAGATCTGCTCAACCGCCGTTTTAATCTGGCTTTTGTTGGCCTTGGGCGCAACCTCAAACACATAACGCTTTTCGCTCATCATGCCGTAGCTTTTTTCGGTAAGCACGGGCTTGATAATGATATCCTCATGGAACATTATGCATATACCTCCTCAAGCTTTTTCAGCGCCGCCTTGGTGAGAATCAGCTTCTCATGGTTGAGCAGGTCAACAACATTAAGCGTGTTCACCAAACCTGTTTTCACACCGGGGATATTGGCGGCGGCCCGCTCCACATTCACGGCGGGCTCTTCGTTTACGATATAGGCCTTGCCTTCAACCTTAAGGTTGGCAAGCACCTTTACCATCGCCTTGGTTTTGGCTTCGATCTCCAGCGCGTCAAGGATGATGATATTCTTATCGGCAACCTTGGAGGTAAGCGCGCCCTTAAGCGCAAGCCGCTTTACCTTTTTGGGAACCGCAATGGAGAAATCCCTTGCCTTGGGGGCAAACACGATGCCGCCCTTATAATACTGGGGTGCTCTGGACGAGCCCTGACGGGCGCGGCCGGTTCCCTTCTGGCGGAACGGCTTCTTGCCGCCGCCGGCAACCTCACGGCGGGTGAGCGTTCCCTTTGTGCCCTGGCGCTTGTTGGCAAGCTGGGCGCGAACTACCTGATGAAGCACGTGGGTATTGATATCGGCCTCAAAAATCTCTTTGCTCAGCGTTACCGTACCAACCTTTTCGCCTTCAATGTTATATACAGCTACTCTTGGCATAGCTACTTACCTCCTTACTTACTCTTTACCGACTGCTTAATGGTAAGCAGTGCGCCTGCCGCACCGGGAAGCGCGCCCTTTACCAAAAGAACGCCGCGCTCGGTATCAACACGAACGATTTCGAGATTCTGAATGGTTACCTGCTCGTTACCCCACTGGCCGGGCATGTGCTTGTTTTTGAACACATGGCTCGGCGAGGAGCTGGCGCCCATGGAGCCTACCACGCGGTGGCAGCCAGAGCCGTGGGCCATGGGGCCGGTGTGCTGATTCCATCTCTGGATCACGCCGCTGAAGCCGTGGCCCTTGGTCTTTGCCGTTACGTCCACCTTATCGCCCTGGGCGAAGATATCGCAGGTGATCACGCTGCCAACCTGATAGTCGGCGCAGTTATCGAATTTAAATTCCCTCATATAGCGGGAAACAGGAGCGTTTGCCTTTACGAACTGGCCCTTGTCAGGCTTGTTTACATTCTTTTCCTTTACGGCGCCGAAGCCTACCTTTACAGCGCTGTAGCCGTCTTTTTCAACGGTTTTAATCTGCACTACCGCACAGGGGCCGGCCTGAACGACTGTTACAGGAACTACAGTACCGTCTGCGGCGAAAATCTGCGTCATGCCGACTTTCTTACCCAAAATACCTTTTGTCATCATCGTTCATCCTCCTTACAGTTTAATGTTGATGTCAACACCGGCGGCCAGATCCAGCTTCATCAGCGCATCCACCGTTTTGGGCCCGGCGTTGTAGATATCAATGAGACGCTTGTGAGTACGAAGCTCAAACTGTTCCCGGCTATCCTTATATTTATGAGGAGCACGAAGAATCGTTATCACTTCCTTCTCCGTAGGAAGGGGAATGGGGCCGCTTACCGTGGCGCCCGTCTTTACTGCCGTATCCACAATCCTCTCGGCCGCTTGGTCGATCAGGCTGTGATCATACGCTTTCAACTTGATTCTGATTTTTTGCGATGCCATTTCTTTACCTCCTTACAGTAGCTCAAATACACTGTTCCGTGTGTGCCGCTTTTAAAAATTTTAAGCGGCGGTGTGTATCTGGCTGTTCGTCCGATTTTTCCGGACAATTGTCCACGGAAATTACCCGCGCTAAGGGCGGCAACCTTCCGCTTCATACCATTTACGCCGACAGGCGCAGCTGCTCCACCGCACAGAGCAACGGATTTAGTATATAACAAAGGCTTTTTTTGCGCAACCTTTTTTTTCTTTCATTTATGAACTTTTTGTAAACTTTGCCCATTTTGCCCCAAAGCCCGCTTGTTTTTCTCTCCCCGGACATATATTTTACAGAATAAAGCCGCGAAAAGCACCGCGTTTTGACGTTTTTCCGGCTGTAAAAAGGAGCGCAGAGCCATGCCAATGATATCCGTAAAATGCTCCGGCCGAGCCATTATCGCGGTAAACAATTCCTTTTCCGGAGAAATTCTTCCCGGCAATTCCCTTTCCGTTCCCGCCGGCAGCGGCACAACGTACCTTGCTGCCTATCCGTTAGAGGAAGAAAACCGGCCCGTCTGGTGCGCGGTGGAAAACGACGGATTTCTGCTGCGTCTTTCGCCGTGCGCGGGCCGCCTTTGCCGGTGGAGCGAGGAGATTTACGAGCTGGAGCTGAAGCCGGAAAAAAAACGGCGGCCCCTGCCGCCGCTGGTGTTTCAGGAAAAGAAATGGGGCGGCGCCTTTGCAGGCATCTGCGCCGGATTTTTTGTCGCCGAGGACGAGCGGGGCACGCGGCGCTTTTTCGAAAGCAGCGCGCCGATCGATGATTTTTCCGTGCTCTCCCCCCGCTACGCCGTCCTGCAAAGCGGAAAAACGCTGACCGTGGTCGATCAGGACATGACCGCCGTGCTGACGAGGGAGGTCAACGCCTTTTCCGTGGAAAGCAACCGACTGCAGCTGCGCTTCTGCCCCGGCGGCATGGACAGCTACGAGATCCGGCAGAGCTATGACGCCGCCACGATGGCTCTGACCGAAAGCGTCATCGAGCGGCGGGAAACCGAAACCGAGCTTTCCGCTATCCGCTGCTTCTGCGAAGCGGTGCGGCTGGATCTTGAGGAGGAAGCCCTCTCCTTCCTCACGCCGGCGCTGGCCAAAGAAATGAGCTTTGAGGAAATCAAAGACTTTTTAGGGCCGTTTGATTCCCTGGACGAGGTGCGCTACCTGCCCAATTCCCCGCTGCACTCTTTGGCTCTGCGCTATGCGGTGGACGCCTGGAATTACCATTATATGTGCTACGAATTCTCCGTGGATTCCGCCGGCGGAAGGGTTCTGATTGACGATATCGCGCAGCTGTAAAGCCGACGAACCTTCAAAGCGCGGCAGCCGCCGCGTAAAGAAATTTTTAAAACCCCTTCCTGTCCGGCACGGTGCCGAAGCGGTGATACAGGCGGTTCTGATTAAAGCCCAGCACCGTAAAATCCCCCTTGACGGCATAAAGCCGTCCGCCCTCCAGCAGCAGCTCCAGCTTTAACGAGCGCCCGCTTAATTCCCGCGCCGTTCTGCCGCGCCAGGAGAGCAAATGGTCCGTCTCGTCTCCGCAAAAAGCGTCGCAGTCGGCAAAGGAAAAGCCCTCCACCGGGCGGAGCAAATCATCGCACAGCTGAAACAGCAGTCTTCCGCTGCACTGGGCGTTGACGAAAAGATCGCCGCCGATCAGCAGATTCCGCGTGCGCAGCCGTCCCATGCCGTTGCTCTCCAGAAAGATAAACCGATCTTTTTTCAGCGTGAAAGAGGCGATGCTCCCCAGTCCCCGGGTGCGAAAGCCCCCGTGCTCGTTCTGCGAGCAGGCCGCAAAAATTCGCAGCTCCTCGTCCCGGACAAGCATACTGTTGGCAAAAATGCAGCCGTAAGAGGGAGCGTCCGGCGTACCGTTATGCAAAAACGGCTTGCGCAGGGACCGCTGAAAATGCGTGCCGTTCAGACTGTAGACAAGCTCCGGGTACATCCGGCCGCGCTCATTGATCGCCTGCACGCCGGCGGCCACGGTTGCCGAGCCGGGCGGGTTGAAATAGAGCCACAGCAGGCCGACGGCATAATTTTCATATTCAAACACGGGCATCCCGTAGGTTTCGCACAGCGGCGCATCCAGGGAATCCGCCTGCACGGCCAGGGTAACGGGCGAAAAGGTACGCCAGTCGGCCGTTTCGGTAAGGGCGATCCGCCGCTCGGCCCAGTGCGGGCGCGTGGTAATGATATATTTCTCTCTTGCCGGGGAATAGAAACACCCCATGCCCGGCTCGGCGCCGTCGGGATTCCACGTAGCATCCAGCCTGCGCCAGCTGAAGGCATCGGAGGAAACAAAGATCTCGTCACGTACCCGCAGGGCTTCCGCATCATACCGGCAGTAAAACAGCTTGTAGCGTTCCTCCTGCGGCGCACGCAGGTCCTGGTACACGCACCCGGTTTCACCGCTGGAGAGGGGAAAAATCTGGTTATCCAGCTTCCGGCCGGGAAGCTCAAGCAGCCCGGTGGTATCCAGCGGCTGCCACGTCCGCGCGTCCGGGCTGTGCGCCGCGCAGAGAAAGATCTCATCCGAATCCGAATCCAGCATATTGTAGAGCATCCGGTATTCCCCGCCCTCAAAAAATACACTGGGCAGGCCGCCGCAGAGGGACAGGCCGGAGGGATCCCGGTAGACGTAAGCTGCATCCAAAACCGCGGGACCGTAGTCGCGGGTAAGATTTTCACGGTTTTCCAGAGCCTGATCATCAAAAAACAACAGCAAGCGATACATATGCACGCCACCTTTCAAAGCCTGTTTTTTGCTATTATAACACAGCGCGGCACCGGAAACAACGAAAAGAAAAAAATACCATGAAAAAATTCAGGCTTTTGGCCAAAAAAACCGTGCAAAATACGCCATAATGTGATATAATTGTTTTTGCGTGCGTGTAGACACGATATTATGTTTATATATAATAAGGTATATACATAAATACAGGCCGCATTCTATTTTTTTCAATTTTTTTAGGGGGAGAATATAATGGCTTTAACAAAGGAACAAAAGCAGCAGGCTTTTGCCGAACTGAGTCATTTCATCGACGAGATCAAAGATGAAAAAGGCTCGATGATGCCGATCATGCAGCAGGCGCAGAAGCTGTTCGGCTGCGTTTCGCTGGAGGTGCAGGAATTTATTTCCCAAAAAACCGGCGTATCGGTAGCGGAGCTTTACGGAATCGCTACCTTTTACGCCCAGTTTACGCTGGAGCCCAAGGGCGAGAATGTAATCAGCGTCTGCCAGGGAACGGCCTGCTATGTTAAGGGCAGTCAAGCCGTATTGGACGAGGTAAAAAATATCCTGGGCATCAATGCCGGCGAAACCACCAAGGATGGCAAATTCAGCATTCAGGACACCCGCTGCCTGGGCTGCTGCGGCCTTGCCCCGGTTATGGTAATCAACGAAGATGTTTACGGCCGCCTGACTCCGGCGGAAATCAAGGGTATTTTAGCCAAATATTAATGGATATTTTAAGCTTTTGCCAAAAAATGCAGCTGGAGATACTGGCAGAAGGCGGCAGCGGGGAGGTTCGCGGCGTATTCTGCGGTGATCTGGTCAGCTGGATCCTTTCTCACGCACAAGCTGGCGACGCGCTTTGCAGTGTGAATGTCAACGAAAACATGCTGGCCGCGGCAAAAAAGCTGGAGCTTTCCTGCGTAATTGCCTGCCACGGCTCTCCGTGCGAATATTTGCAGAAGACGGCCGCCGCCCGTGGGATCTGGCTGCTGCGCAGCCGCGAGCCCATGGCGGAGCTGGCAAAAAAAGCCCTGGAGACACTGAAAGAATGAGGGATTTGGCCGCGCATACCGCGGATATTCTGCGCAACGCGCTGGACGCGGATGCAAAAAAAATCGATATTAAACTAAAAATCGGGGAAAAATGGCTGCTAATCGCCATTTCCGACGACGGCTGCGGAATGGCTCCGCCGGAGATCCGGCGTGCGCTTTCCCCTTTCTATTCCTCCAAGGGAAAAACTTTCGGCTTTGGTCTGCCGCTTTTAAAGGCCTCTGCCGAGGAAGCGGACGGATTTCTCCGCGTCTGTTCCCGGAAGGGCTGCGGAACGCTGATAAAGGCCGCGTTTTTAAAAGCGCACCCCGACAGGAAACCCATCGGGGAGCTGGTTCAAACCGTTCTGGCTTTTATGCAGAGCTGTCCGGAGGTTGATTTCCGCTTCACCTGCTGCGGCAGCGGCAGACGGCTGCGCCTGGAAAGTGCCCTGCTGCGGCAGGCTCCGGCCCTTTTCCCCGAGGCAGCAAACAGGATAAAAGAATTTTTAAAACAATATAATCTATAAACAGAAAGGGCAATTCGGTATGAGAACATTAGCTGAACTTACGGCGATCAAAGAGAAAAACAGGCCTCTTGTTGCTATGCGTGAGGGAAGGGACGATATCCGCGTAGTGGTGGCCATGGGAACCTGCGGCATCGCCGCGGGCGCGCAGGAGGTGCTTTCCGCCTTTGTCAACGGCGTGAACGAGCAGGGACTGTACGAGCATATCCTGGTACGGCAGTCCGGCTGCGTGGGTTCCTGCGCACAGGAGCCCATCGTGGAGGTATACCAGGACGGAAAAGAAAAAGTAACCTACGTGTGCATGACGCCCCAAAAGGCCCAGCGCGTAATCCAAGAGCATCTCATCGGCGGCAAGCCGGTGGCCGAGTATATAAAATAACGGAGGATAGAAAAAATGTTTCGTTCACATGTTTTAATATGCGCCGGTACCGGCTGCACCTCATCCGGCAGCGCACAGGTTGCGCAGGCGCTGGAGCAGGCCCTGCAGGAAAACGGACTGGAAAAAGAAATCAAAGTGGTTAAAACGGGCTGCTTCGGTCTTTGCGCGCTGGGTCCGATTATGATCGTTTATCCCGAGGGCACCTTTTACAGCCGGGTAACGCCGGAATTTATTCCTGAAATTGTAGAGGAACACCTTATAAAAGGCCGCCCGGTAGAGAAATATATATATAATGATTCCGACACGCCGCCGGAAAACGGCAAAACGGCAAAGCTGGGCGACATCAAATTCTATAAAAAGCAAAAGCGCGTGGCGCTGCGCAACTGCGGTCTGATCGACCCGGAAAACATCGACGAATATATCGCCCGCGACGGCTATATGGCCCTGGGCAAGGTTTTGACGGAAATGACGCCCGATCAGGTCATTCAGACCATGCTGGATTCCGGCCTGCGCGGCCGCGGCGGCGGCGGTTTCCCCACGGGCATGAAGTGGAAATTTGCCAAAAACAGCGTTTCGGATAAAAAATACGTGGTCTGCAACGCCGACGAGGGCGACCCCGGCGCGTTTATGGATCGTTCGGTTCTGGAGGGTGATCCCCACGCGGTGCTGGAGGCGATGGCCATTGCCGGCTATGCCATCGGCGCGGACGAGGGCTACATTTATGTCCGTGCGGAATATCCCATTGCGGTACACCGCCTGAACGTAGCGATTGCACAGGCACGCGAGGCCGGCCTGCTGGGAAAGGATATCTTTTCCACCGGCTTTAACTTTGACATTCACATCCGCCTCGGCGCGGGCGCGTTCGTCTGCGGTGAGGAGACGGCGCTTCTGACCTCCATCGAGGGTCACCGCGGCGAGCCTCGCCCCCGTCCGCCGTTCCCGGCGGTCAAGGGTCTGTTCGGCCAGCCCACAATCATCAACAACGTGGAAACCTACGCCAACATTCCCCAAATTATCAACAAGGGCGCCGATTGGTTTGCTTCCATGGGTACCGAAAAATCCAAGGGCACCAAGGTATTCGCCCTGGGCGGAAAAATCGAGCACACCGGCCTGGTGGAGATTCCCATGGGCACCACCCTGCGGGAGATCATCTACGACATCGGCGGCGGCATTCCCGGCGGCAAGGCCTTTAAGGCCGCGCAGACCGGCGGCCCCTCCGGCGGCTGCATTCCCGCTTCCTTAATCGATACCAAGGTGGATTACGATTCGCTGATCGCCATCGGCTCCATGATGGGCTCCGGCGGCCTGATTGTTATGGACGAAGACAACTGCATGGTGGATATCGCAAAATTCTTCCTGGAGTTTACGGTAGACGAATCCTGCGGCAAGTGTACCCCCTGCCGCATCGGCACCCGCCGTATGCTGGAAATTTTAAATAAAATTACCTCCGGCAAGGGCGAGGACGGCGATATTGAAAAGCTGGAAACACTGGCCAATACCATCAAAACCTCCTCACTCTGCGGTCTGGGACAGACGGCGCCGAACCCAGTGCTGAGCACCCTGCGCTATTTCAGACACGAATATGAAGCGCACATTTACAACAAGGAATGTCCCGCACATTACTGCAAGGCCTTTGCCCGGTATACCATCAACCCGGATAAGTGCAAGGGCTGTACGCTCTGTGCGCGCAACTGCCCGGTAGAAGCCATCTCCGGCTCGGTCAAGCAGCCGCACGTCATCGATACCGCCAAGTGCATCAAGTGCGGCGCCTGCAAGAGCAGCTGCAAATTCGGCGCGATCGAAATTAAATAGGGAGGCAACAACATGGAACAGAAAATGATTACCTTAACCATTGACGGCATCCAAGTAACCGTACCCGACGGAACCACGGTTTTAGAAGCCGCCAAAGAAGCAAAAATCAATATTCCTACCCTGTGCTATTTAAAGGGAATCAACCAGATCGGCGCCTGCCGCATCTGTATGGTAGAGGTAGAGGGAGCCCGCGGTCTGGCCGCGGCGTGCGTCATGCCCGCCGGCGACGGCATGGTGGTCCGCACCAATACCCCCAAGCTACGCTCAGTACGCAAGGCAAATTTAGAGCTGCTGCTCTCCAACCACAACCGGGAGTGTACCACCTGCGTGCGCTCGGGCAGCTGTGAGCTGCAGACGCTCTCCCATGAATACGGCGTGGCGGATATTCCCTTTACTGGCGCCAAAACCTTTGAGGGCTGCCCGGTGGACGACGTTTCATCCTCCATCGTGCGCGACAACACCAAGTGCATCCATTGCCGCCGCTGCATCGCCGTCTGCCAGAATGTACAGAAGATCGGCGCCATCGGCATGTCCAAACGCGGCTTTAACTCCACGGTAGGCTCGGCCTTCGGCAAATCCCTGGCGGACAGCCCCTGTGTGAACTGCGGCCAGTGCATTGAAGCCTGCCCCGTAGGCGCGCTGCATGAAAAGAGCGAAATCGATAAAGTATGGGCCGCCCTGGCCGATCCGGAAAAGATCGTCTGCATTCAGCCCGCGCCCGCCGTCCGCGCCTCCCTGGGCGAGGAATTTGGCCTGCCCATCGGCACCGGCGTTACCGGCAAAATGGTGGCCGCCATGCGCCGCCTGGGCTTTGACAAGGTATTCGATACCGATTTCGGCGCGGACCTTACCATTATGGAGGAGGGCACCGAGCTGATCAACCGCATCCAAAACGGCGGCGTACTGCCGATGATTACCTCCTGCAGCCCCGGATGGATCACCTACTGCGAAAAATTCTTCCCGGAATTTATTCCCAACCTTTCCTCCTGCAAATCGCCCCACGAAATGACCGGAGCGATCATCAAAAGCTATTATGCCAAAAAAATGGACATCGATCCTGCCAACCTGTATGTGGTCTCCGTTATGCCCTGCACGGCAAAGAAGCATGAGGCCGCCAGAGAAGAGCTTTCCCATAACGGCCTGCCCGATGTTGACGCGGTGCTGACCGTGCGCGAATTTGCCAAAATGGTAAAGACCGCCGGTATCGACTTTGCAGAGCTGGAGGACGAGGATTTTGACCGGCTGCTGGGCGAATCCACCGGCGCGGGTGTAATCTTCGGTGCAACCGGCGGCGTTATGGAGGCCGCTCTCCGCACCGTTTACGAAAAAGTGACCGGACAGGAATTAAAGAACGTGGACTTTACTGCCGTGCGCGGATTTGAGGGCATCAAAGAAGCCGAGGTGGACTTAAACGGCACGAAGATCAAGGTAGCCATCGCCCACGGCACCGGCAATGCGGAAAAGCTGCTGACCGCCATTAAAAACGGCGAAAAGGATTATACCTTTATTGAAATCATGTGCTGCCCCGGCGGCTGCATTACCGGCGGCGGACAGCCCATTGTCAGCGCGAAAAAGCAGATGAGCGTCAATGTAAAAGAGCTGCGCGCCAAGGTGCTCTATGCCGAGGACGCGGGTAAGAAAAAGAGAAAATCCCACGAAAACGCGGAAGTTGCAGCCTTGTATCAGGAATATCTGGGCGAGCCCAACAGCCATCTGGCCCACGAGCTGCTGCATACCTCCTATAGCGCCAAGGAAAAGTTCAAAAAATAACAAAAAAATATGGACAGATGCAAAAACAGCCATGGCCGCATTCGCGGGGGCTGTTTTTGTATATCCGCTTTTTTATGAAGCTACAAGCAAAGCTTAAAAGCGGAGCTTTTTGCAAAAATCAGAATAACGAAAAGCTTTTTCTCAAAATCCCTTCGTCTCCCTTCCCAAAAACAGAAGAAACAAAGCGGGCTTTAAAAAACCGTTGAGCAATAAATTTTGTTCAGTAGAAGCTGTGATAAATTAAAGCATAGAAAGCTATGCTTTGCTGCCTTAATAAAACATTCTGCAAAAATTAAAGGCCGCTGTACCAAACCTTCCTCCGAAGCAGAAGGCGGTATATGTGTTTTCCCTTGCCGGGGAAACAAGACAGTCCTTTGTTTTGCGGTCATTTGCAGGGTTTTCCGGCGGAGGGTGTTTTTTCTCTCCCAAGTCCTGCCGGCATCCGTCCTCCCTTCCCGGAAAGAGCCGGGGAAACGAAATAAAAAGCCGCAATAATTAAAAAGGAGCGGAAGAAGAGCACGCCTTTTCTATAATGAAAAGCAAATTTTTATCTATCCTCCTTGCAGCTTTAAAATTGCTTCGGCACTTACCAAATTTTTAATTTTTGCCGCAGAAAAAAACAGAAATAAAAAAATTTTTATCGCACCTCCTGTATTTTATTTTTCCGGCAGCCCCTATTTGCCCGTTTTTCGATATTTTTCAACAAAATCTGCAAGGCGGCTGATTCTTTTTTTAGCTTCTTAGTACGACAATATCCTATAATTTCCCCATGAAAGAACACGCATATTTCCAAAGGTTTTACCATTTATTTCCACTCTTCGCTAAAAAGATGCAGCATCCTTTGCTCTATCCATCAAATTGAAAAAATTCTGTCATACGATTTTTTGTGGAAAATATGGCACATATTACATAAAATGGTTGCTTTTTTCTGCCGTAAATGGTAAGATATGATTGTAAAAAAAATAACGCCGTCGTAAATTGATGTTCTGACGGATGCAAAGCAAAGGAGAAGTTGTTATGGAGGAAAAAACCAAAATTCTGATCGTGGATGACAATCCCGATGTACGCACCCAACTCAGCGGTATGCTGGCCGGAATGGAAGAGGTAAAGCTGGTAGGTGCCGCCGCCAACGGCATGACCGCCATCGATATGATCAACCGTTTCAAGCCCGATATCGTGCTGCTGGATATCATTATGCCGCAGCTGGACGGATTTGGCGTTATCGAATACCTGAACGAGCATGACTGTATGCCCAACGTGATTGTGATCTCCGCTCTTTCCCAGGAGAACTTTATTATGCGCGCGCTGGAAATGGGCGTAAAATATTACATAGCCAAGCCATTTGAATGTGATAATATAAAAAACCGCATTCGGGACCTGATTGCCATGAGCAAAGGCATGATTCCGGCACGCACCCATACACTGACGCCTGCCTCAGGCGCCGAGACCCGCTCCATTGATGAAAAGATCAGCAGTGTGTTTATTACCATCGGAATTCCGGCGCACATCAAGGGCTATCATTTCCTGCGGGAAGCCATTAAAATGGTGGTGGAAAATCCTGATATCATCAACCGGATCACCAAAGACCTGTACCCCGGCATCGCCAAGCATTTCAACACCAGCCCCAGCAAAGTAGAGCGCGCTATCCGTCATGCGATCGAAGTTGCCTGGACAAGGGGCCGCATCGACAACATCAATCAGGTATTCGGCTTTAATGTTTACAATAAAAATGATAAACCTACCAACGGCGAATTCATCGCGCTGATCGCGGACAAGCTGATTATAGAAAAATCGGCCTAAAAACTGAATATTTCCCCCTTCCGCCTTTAAAGCCCAAGGAAAGAGACCGACCGCTCGTTCCTTGTACAGCACAGGTGGTTTTGTTTGCAGGGGGCAGCAAAGCTGCCCTCGTTTTTTATTGCAGATTTTCAAAAGGCGCCTCTTTCCGCTGTATTTTTTTGAAAAAATTTTCCATAGTATAGGAACAGGATATATGTGAAAATAATACATTATAAAAGTGATAAAAATTTTGCTTGATTTTTTAGCTTAAATAAAATATAATGTAGCCAAAAATAAGAGCTGAGGTGATTATAATGTATATTAAATGTCCAAGATGCATGCTTAACTATATAAATGAAGAAACGGAACAATACTGCAAAGTCTGCCTGGTGGATATGGGAAAAATCCAGGGTCAGCCTGAGCTTGATTTGGAGGAGGAATACAAGCTTTGCCCTGAATGCGGGGAAAATTACCTGGAAGAGGGCGAAGAAATCTGTTATGCCTGCCGCCTTGAACATATGAAGCACGAAGAAAAGGACGAAGACTCCATAGAGGCCTTTGATGACAGTGAAGATGTTCTTCCCGATACCGTGGACGATTCCCTTGACGCTATTGCGGAAATGGAAAACGAAGAAGAGGAAAAAGAAGAGCTTACGGAAGAATAAATAAAAACGCCCTCCGCAAAGAGGGCGTTTTTTTATAAAGAAAGACTGCACAAAAAAATGCGCTTCAGCTTTGAAAAAGAGAAAAAATAATGGTGAAATAAGCCTTGCCGCCCCTCCGGTGCAGAAAAGGCAAAACCGTACCGGGGCAGAAGAACCGCCCCTCAGCAGCCGGCAATGCAGAGCATCAGAAAGGGAAGCTTTCTCCTTATGCAAAGGAAAATAGAATTTTACAAAAGAAAAGCACGGCCGCTTTAAAATTCTTCTCCGCCGGAAAGCAGTGAAATAATCCGTTCCAGATCCTCCCGATCAAAATACTCGATTTCAATCTTTCCTTTTTTATCGTTGCCGTTAATTGTTACCTTGGTTCCCATATGCAGGCGCATTTTTTCTTCTATCCGTTCAAATTCAGGAATATGTACCTTATGCCGGACAGATCTTTTTTTGCCCGCGGCGGCGGCCGCCTGCCGCTCAGCCTCCCGCACAGACCAGCCCTCCCTGGCGCATCTTTCCGCCAGGGTGATAATCAGCGCTTCCTCCTCCAGCGCGGCAAACGCCCTGCCGTGGCCGGCCGATATCTCCCCAGAGGCAATCAGCTTCTTCACCGGCTCGGGCAGCTTTAACAGCCGCACCGCATTGGCAATGGCCGGACGGGAAGCCCCGATGCGCTGGGAAACCTCCTGCTGCGTCAGCCGGAACTCGTCCATCAGCGCCTGAATGGCCTCGGCCTCTTCCATGGGGTTCAAATCCTCGCGCTGCAGGTTTTCAATCAGGGAAAGCTCGCACACCTGCCGGGGCGAAAGCTCTTTAACAATGGCGGGAATCGTCTGCAGCTTCAGCAGACGGCACGCACGGAAGCGGCGCTCGCCCGCAACGATTTCGTACCGCCGGCCGACTTTGCGCACGGTAATCGGCTGCAGCATGCCGTTGGCCTTGATGGATTCGGCCAGGGAAGCGATCGTCTCATTATGAAAGGTCTTCCGGGGCTGCGCCTTATTGACGTCGATGCTGCCGATGGGAAGCTGATGCACATACTCCCTGTCAATGCCGGTTTCTATCGTAATATCCTCGCCCATCAGGGCGCCCAGGCCGCGGCCAAGACCGGAATTTTTCATATTGCTCCCTCGTTTCTTTGAATAATCTCCCTGCACAGCGCCTTATAGGCCAGCGCGCCGGGGCAGTAATTGTCAAACAGCTGAATCGGCACGCCGTAGCTGGGCGCCTCGGCCAACCGCACATTGCGGGGAATATAGGAGGCGTATACCCGGGATGAAAAATACCGTTTTACCTCCTGCACCACCTGCTCGGAAAGCTTTGTGCGCGAATCGTACATCGTACAGATTACGCCGTCGATGGCAAGGTCCGGATTCAGCCGCTTTTGAATCAGGCGAATCGTGTTCACCAGCTGTCCCAGTCCCTCCAGGGCATAAAATTCACACTGGATGGGAACCAGCACCTTATCCGCGGCGGTAAAAGCGTTTACCGTCAGCAGATCCAAAGACGGCGGGCAGTCGATCAGAATATAATCATATTCCTCCCGAATCTCCGCCAGTGCGTTTTTCAGAAGCTGCTCCCGATCCTTCAGCGCCACCATTTCCACCGTTGCGCCGGAGAGCGCCGTGCTTGCCGGCAGCAGAAAGAGCGAGGCGACGCGGGTGGGCAGAATCGCCTCCCGGATATCGGCGCGGTTAATCAGTACGTCGTAAATACTTTCCTTGTTTTTTTCAACGCCCATACCGCTGGTGGCGTTGCCCTGCGGATCCAAATCCAGCAGCAGCACCCGTTTGCCCAGCATGGCCAGGCCCGCGGCAATATTGATGGCCGACGTAGTTTTACCCACGCCGCCCTTTTGATTGGAAACAGCAAATACCATGGTTTACTCCTCAGAACTCTGTTTTTCTTCGTCCTTTTCCGCCGCGCGGATCAGCCTGTCCGTGCGGGCGTTAAGCTGCACGATGCCGCTGCGCACCGCCTGAAGGCGCGCCTGCAGGTCATTGAGCTTTTCCATCAGATACTGCTGTGAAAAGTCCACCGCCTTTCCCGGCAGCTTACGCAGGGAAAGCATCCGGAATTCTTCTAAAAGATACGCCATGCGCCGGCGGCTGTAGGCCGTCATCGCGGCATAGAGCACCTCAAACACCGCCTGTGCCGCCGCCAGGGCAAAAAACAGGCTGATCAGGTTTGTTTTTTCCGCCGCGGGAAGCTCCCCGAGCTTTAAAACGCACACCGCCGCCGCGGAAAAGCCAATTACGGCAATGGCCCGCGAAATCGTACGGAACACCGCGGTGGGAACGAGCAGATCATTTTTCAGCAGATAATTATGCAAAGCTACCGTATCTTCGCCCGAATACGCGGCATAATAATCGTCCCACATACGGGTGAAACGCTTATTTAAACGAAGCGCCTCAATTTTTTGAATGATATCCGCGCCCATTTCCTGCCGAAGGATGCGATTAATGCGCTTGAGGCAGCGCCGTGCCGAGCCGGCCCGCGCAAAAATACACCACAGAATAAATACAATCAGCATCGCGCCGAAGGTAAAAATAAAAAAATTTCTGCAATTTGCATAGGTCATCAGAAAATTCTTCAATGCCTGCATCGCTTTTCCTCCCCGCCGCCGTCTTTTTCTTTATTGTATCAGATTTTATGCGTTTTTGTCAAAACAAACAGATCAAAAAAGATCCCCCTTTTCCTTTTCCAAAGGGGGATTCTGTTCACGTTTCAACAATCACTTTTATTTTAGCCGAAACCTCCGGGAAAAGCCGTAAAAGCGCGGTATATTCGCCCGGCGCCTTTATGGAGGGGATCTCTATTTTCTTTTTATCCACCTCGATGCCGTGCTGGCTTAAAATCGCCTCGGAAACATCCTTGGCCGAAACCGAGCCGAACATCTTACCGTTGCCGGCCTTGCCCTGCAGCCTTACCGAAAGACTTTCCAGCTTTTTCGCATTTTCCTGTGCCTGCTGCTTCTGAACTGCGCGGCGGTGCGCCTCGGCCTCCGCGGCAGTTTTGGCGGCGTTCAGATTGGCGCTGGTAGCCTCTTTGGCAAGCTTGCGCGGCAGCAGAAAGTTCCGTGCGTAGCCGTCGTTCACTTCTACAATCTGGTCCTTCTTTCCCGAGCCCTTTACATCTGCAAGCAAAATTACCTTCATAAAAAATCACCCCGTTTTTTGAATATGCTCTCCGTTTTTTAAAGCAGAAAGCCGTCTGCTCCGGCGTTTTCCGCTGGTTATCTGGCAATAAACAGCACGCCCAGCGTTCCCGCGCCGCAGTGCGAGGATACCACACAGCCGGCCCGGGTAATATAGATATTTTTAAATTTATGCAGCTTTTCCAGGTATGCATAGACCTCATCAATAATTTCCTGCGAAGTACCCGAATGGGTGATAAACACCATGTCGTCGCGGGCGTCAAGAATCGCCTGTTCCATACCGGTGACGTATTTCATCGTAGCGGTGCGGATATCGCCGCGCACCTTGCGGTCCACCTTAATCACGCCATCCACCACGGCCAGCGTAGGCCGCAGCTTCAGGGCTGTGGCGCCCCAGGCCGCCAGAGCCGAACAGCGGCCGCCCTTATATAAAAACAGCACGTTTTCCACCACAAAGCCGGCGCGCACCAGCGGATTGATCGCCTTTAATTCCGCCAGAATTTCCTCATACGAGGCGCCGCTCTGCACCATTTTTGCCGCGGTGAGCACCTGCAGGCCGATGCCCGTGGAAAGATTGCGGCTGTCGATTACGGTGATCCGCGCATCGGCAAAGGTCTGTGCAACGCCGCAGAAAATCTGGTACGTTGAAGACATTTCGCTGCTGATGGTAAAAACAATGATATCATACTCCCCCACAAAGGGTTTTAAAAACGCCTGAATCGCCTCCGGCGAGGGCGCGGAGGTGGTGGGTGTTTTGTTGTTGGCGTCCGCCCAGGCATAAATTTCATCCGGCTGAATATCAACGCCGTCAAGCCGGCTGTCCTGATCAAGATTCACCTGAAGCGGCAAAATATCAATCCCGTACAGGTTCCGCAGCTCCGGTGAAAGATCGCAGGTGGAATCGGCCAGTATTTTGATAGGTTTCATAAGCAAATCTCCTTAAAATAAAAATAAAAACATGCGCCTTTAAAAGAATCCTGCTATCCTTAGGCGCAGCAGGATAAAATTATTTATTATTATAGCATATTTTCTGCAAAAACAAAAGAGATTTTTACCCATTCTTCCGGCAAAAAGACCGTTCCGAACCGTTTGGAGCCGCGTAAAAAGATCCTTCCCCCCGCCCGGGCAAACGGAAAGCTTTACCCCTTGCCGCGGGCTTTCCAGGTATGATACAGAATATCCTTCAGTACCAGCATGGCGTCCTGCTCTCCCAATGAATATTCCCGCTTCAATTCCTCCAGCATGCCGTCGATTCTGCGGGCGTAATTGGGAACATTCACTTTTGACGGATAGGCAAGCAGAACCGGATACTTTTTCCCCCAGGCCGCCGTCCAGTCGATTTTTTCTTCCCTTTCCCCTCCCGTTCTGTCAATGGCCTCCTGAATCTCCTGCAGATCCATATCAAAATCGATCAGCTCATCCAGCGAAACATGATAGAGCACCGCCATTTTTTTGGACTGACGGATATCCGGAACGGTTTCATCGGTCTCCCATTTTGAAACGGTCTGCCGGCTTACCCCCAGTTTTTCCGCCACCGCTTCCTGCGAAAGCCCCCGTTTTCTTCTTGCATGAAACAGGCTGTTTCCCAAATTCATAAAAAATCCTCCTCCTTCGGTCATAGCCTTATTATAAGCGTTAAAAAAGATACGCGCCACCAATTTCCGTTGTCAAATATGCGCTTTTTTTGCCCATACCGCAGGCAAAACGGAACGTTTCCCCGGCAAAACAGCCTGCCGGACCTTTTTACCGGCTCCTGCGGAAGCGGCTGGGCGGCATGCCGCGCAGGGCCTTATATTTAGCAATAAAATAGGAGACGTCGTTAAAGCCGCATTGGTAGCAAACCTCGGTTACCGTCTTTTCCGAAAGCAGCAGCTCCTTCTCCGCATGACTGATGCGCACCTCGGTCAAAAAAGCGGTAAAGCGCTTCCCTGCCACCTGTTTAAACAGGCGTGAAAAATAGCTATAGCTCATATTGACCTGCAGTGCGCACTCCCTTGCAGTAATATTCCGGTCAAAATGGTTATGAATATACGTCATAGCCTGATAGATCTGCCGCAGGGAGGAAAAAGGCAGCTCCTTTATTGTTGTCTCTGTCCGTTCTTTTTCAAAACCGTTTAAAAGCACGGCGCAAAGCCGTACGGCATTTGCCTTAACCGCAAGCTCCGCGGCATACGGCGGTGCCTCCAAAAAAGAAAGCATTTCCAATAAAATGGGTTCCATCCCGCTGCCGCGCACCTCGGCGCTTCTAAATACAGGCTTCTGTCCTTCCTGGCAGAAAGCGAAAGGCAGCACATACAGCATACCGCGATCATTAGACGCCATATCCAGCAATACAGAGGGTTTCATCTTTAAAACCGCATATTCTCCCCCGTTCGGGGACTCCACAAAAACCGTATGCCCGGTGTTGGAACGGAACAGCACCAAGTCGCCGCAGTGCGCCGTATATTTTTCTCCGTTGACATATACAAGGAACGCGCCCCTTGTAATATACAAAAATTCAATCGCATTGTGAAGATGGACCGCCGCAGTGCACTGTCCTTTTTCCGAACCCCTGGTCAAAAAAAATTCAATCCCCGTTTCTGAAAGCTGCAGATTTTCCTGTTCAATCTTCATTTCTGCAAACATACGGACCTCTCCTTTTTTAAAACGCAAATATTTTATATTTTTTCCTTTAAAAATCATAGCATAAATTTTATAAAAATACTATACTTAAATTACAAAAAAACAGAAAGGACGTTTTTTATGGAAAGAATCGTAAAAGTGGGAATCATCGGCTGCGGCGGCATTGCAAACGGGAAGCATATGCCGTCGCTAAAAAAAATTCCCCATGTACAAATGACGGCTTTTTGCGATATTATCGCTGAAAAAGCAGAAAAAGCTGCAAAAGAATTCGGTGTGCCCGGCGCAAAAATATACACCGACTACAAACAGCTTTTAAAAGAAGCGGACGTGGAGGTGGTACATGTTTTAACGCCCAACCTGGAACATGCGGACATCAGTATTGCCGCCCTGTACGCAGGCAAGCACGTTATGTGCGAAAAACCTATGGCCAAAACCGCTTCAGACGCCAAGCGGATGCTGGAGGCGGCACGGGAAACAGGCAAAAAACTGACCATCGGATATCAGCATAGGCAAAAAGCGCAGAGTATCGTTTCCAAAGCGTTTATAGAGAGAGGAGACCTGGGCGAAATCTATCAGGCCAACTGTCTGGCCGTGCGCCGGAGGGGAACCCCTAACTGGGGCGTATTTTTAAACGAGGAAGAACAAGGCGGCGGACCCGTTATTGACATTGCCACCCACTCTTTGGATCTGACCTTGTATTTGATGAACAACTATGAACCGGAGATGGTAATCGGAAAAACCCATAAAAAAATCGAACACCCCGAGGCCGGCAATATCTGGGGCGATAATGGGGTAAGCACTACGCCTTTAGAGGATTCTGCCTGCGCGTTCATCCGCATGAAGAACGGCGCAACAATTCTGCTGGAAACCAGCTGGGCCCTGAATACCGCTGAACCCGTACAGGAAGGCAGCTGCGTACTTTATGGCACAAAGGCCGGGCTTTCCTTAAAAAACAACAAGCTTACCTTAAATAAAGTAGATCTGAATCACTGTGTGATAACCGACGTCGATACCTCCGTAGGCGGCGTGGCGTTCTATGACGGCGCAAGCGCTTCTCCGCAGGAGGTAGAGGCCAGAAACTGGATCCAGGCCATTATTGACAATACCGAACCGTTGGTAAAACCTGAGGAAGCCTATGTGGTTTCCCAGATTCTGGAAGCTATCTATACCTCTTCCCGAACAGGAAAGCCGGTGTATTTTGAATGAAGGCAGCAATTTGCGGTGTTTGGCATGTACACGCGGTAGAGTATACCAAAAAAGCATTGCAGGCGGAGAATGTCGAAGTCATCGGCTTTTACGAAGAAGACACGGCCTTGCGGGAAGATTTTTTAAAAAACTATGATCTGCCGCACTTTTCCTCTTTTGAGGCGCTCCTGCAAAGCGATGCCGATGCGGTGATCGTCTGCAGTTCCTCAAATACCCATGCAGAGTATATGGTGCGGCTTGCACAGGCAAAAAAAGATATTTTTACCGAAAAGGTCCTGGCGCTGACGGTTGAAGACTGCCTGCGTGTGCAAAAGGCCGTACAGGAGAACGGCGTCCGCTTTGTAATCTCTTTTGTACAAAAATCCTGCGGGCAGATCCGCGCCGTAAAAAAGCTGGCGGAAAGCGGGGAGCTTGGCAGGCTGAATTTTATCCGGTTCCGCAACTGCCATAGCGGAAGCACAGAAGACTGGCTGCCTGCACATTTTTACAGCCGAAAGCAATGCGGCGGCGGTGCCATGATTGATTTGGGCGCGCACGGCATGTATCTGATCGATTGGTTTTTGGGCCTGCCGCAAAAGTATCAGTCCGCCTTCACAGTTTGGGATACAAATAAAAAAAATACCGACCGCGTGGAAGACAACGCCGTTACCATTATGACTTATGCCGACGGTTCCCTTGCCATAAACGAAACGGGATTCATTTCCTGCGGTTCCCCCCTCATGCTGGAGGTTGGCGGTGACAAAGGATTTGTAAGACTCGTAGCCGGCCGCAGTTTAGAAAAATTCACCACTGAAACCAAAGGGATTCCCGTTACCGTGGACGCTGAAGAAGATCTGCCGCTGCCGATTGAAAGCTTCCTTGCCGGAAAAACGCCGGAAGGATGCGGTATAGAAGAGGCAGTCCGCCTGACACAAATGATGGAGGGAGCCTACGGAACAGGTGTATAGTCAAAAAAAAGAATCGGACAGTTCTATACTGCCCGATTCTTTTTCGCCTAATTTCTTTCTGAAAGCCGGATACGGAAGAGCCGTGCCATATTCTTACTGCCTTCCATCTTTACCGTCAGCCGTCCGGCTTCCGGCGCATACGTATAGCGGCATTTGGTGTCTTTTTGAGGGAAAATCATTTCCGCATGGGTAGCACCGCTGAAATATCTTCCGAGTTCAATCATGCAGCAATCCTCCTCTATGCATCGTATCTTCCACACAGCCAAAAGCATCTCGGTACGTTCCCGATTCATCAGTCCCGCTGCAATAAAACCGCGTTTTCCCATGCAGGCCGCACCAAGAGGATATACCGCCGAGGAAGAGGCAATAAACGCCCGGTTTTTCTTAAACAGCTCCACGCCCTCTTGAATCAGCTCAAAATTATATGCATCCGCATATTCAATTCTGCCGGCCATATAAATCGTTCCGATATTGCCCGTAACCAGATTAAATATCGTTTCCTCACCGTCTTGATTCCGCTGTATCAAAAAGGAAGCATCCCCGCCGGCATCCAATTCCTTAGCCTCCGGAACCGTCACTGCGTAAGGATACACCCAATTTCCGGCTTTCTCCGGCGGCATAATCGCCAGCGAACCCGCGGCGATGGATGCGTAATTAAAATAATACTCCTGGTCGCTGGTACTCTGCAAATAAAAATGTGAAAGCGTTCCGTGGTCAGCGCGCATAGCGCCGCTGCCGCAGTTTTCAATAATCAAATCCGGATAACGCCGGTACAGCTCCATAATAAAGCTGTAAAACGCGTCCATCCGTTTGCGTGACTCCGTATTATAGCAATCTCCCCGTTCCCCATAGCCGATACCGGTGGAAAAATTATGATCGTTCTTGATATACCGCATCCCCAGCTGATAGGCGCGGTCAACCGCGGCAAACAAATGCTGCCGCACCGTTTCATCACACAGGTCATAAATGCCCCTGCCGCCCGAAAGCACATAGCCGTTGCGGCGTACCATGGCGTTTTCACTGCATTTGGCACCGGCCATATAGGCGTCTACGGCCTCTAATTCAAACCAAAGCCCGGGAATCATCCCTCTCTGGCGTATTAAATCCAAAATACCTTTTAAACCGCCGGACCCGAACCGCTCGGCATCGGGAATATAATCGCCGCAGTCCGCCAGACAGTTGGCATTGTTCCGGGGACGGAACCAGCCGGCGTCAATACAGAAGACCTCGCAGCCGGCTCTGGCGGCCGCTTCAATCAGCGGCACCAGCGTTTCAGCGTTCGGCTCGCCGAAAATACAGTCCATATAGCAGTTAAAGCATACCGGCGCCACGCCGTTTTTCCAATGAACCAGCGAAGTCTGCCGCTTATATTCGGTAAGCTCGCGCACGGCCTCCTCAAAGCCGCCGCGCACCATGCCGTACACCGCGCAGGTGGTGGTGTATTCCTCCCCCGGCGCAAGGGAAACGTGCCAGCCGTCATGGTTGATATCGGCGCTGTTGCACTCTATGGTAACGGTATCTCCCAGCTTGCCCACGGTAAGCTCCCAGGTATGGCCGCCCTCATGCTCCATAAAATAGGCGCAGCCCTTTTCCAGATCCTCCAGAATCACCAGCGGGTAATACCGGCCGCTGGACCAGCTTCCCTCACTGCGGAAGGCCGCCACCCCCGTCATGGAATTTACCGCGGGTCTGGCCGGCGCCATGCCGAAATCCCAGAACGTGCCGTGCTTCCACTGGGCCTCCGCCGCCCAGGCGGATTTGCACCAGTGCAGCCGGAAGCGCCGCGGATCGTCCCAGGCCATAACGCCGGTATCCGCTTCAATGTTGATATACGCAGAGCTTACGCGGATCAGCGGCAGGCTCTCCGTGCCCTGATTTTTTACCGTATTTTTCTGCCGTACGGCGCAGCAGCCGTCAAAGAATTCATAGTGCTGGGTAATCCGGATTCCCCGATCGGTGCGGTTGACGGTCACATCCTTCTTACGGTCTCTGCAGGCTCCGTATTCCACCGTGCCGCTTCCGCTGAAAAGGCTGGCGCTGGAATAGCTGAAGGCGTTGCCCTCGGTAAACACGTGCGGATCGCCCTCCACATTCAGCTGAAAATTATAGCCGTCCTTATGGGCAAAATTTTCACCGTACCACAGGGCTTCCACGCAGGAAAAATCTTTTTCTGTATCTTTCATTTTTTTGCTCCTTTTGCTTTGCAATATGATTTCATCATACACGATACCGCTTGCAAATTCCATAGCTATTTGTGTGCTTTTGGGTGGATTTATCCGCAGGATCTGCACAAAAATCTCACAAAATGCCATGCCCGCTCTGCCGAAAAACGGCGTCATAAAAAAATTCCCCCGAATCCTCGGGGGAATTTTTTACAGCTTTTTTAAAGCGTTCGGATCTTTGAGCAAAAGCTTTCCGCGCTTCATCTCCACCAATCCGTCGGCGGAAAAGCGCTTCAGCGTCCGCGCAACCACCTCGCGGGCGGAGCTCACCTGCGCGGCGATCTGCTCATGCGTCATCAAAATTTCCCGGCTGCCGGTGCGCGCATATTCCTCCAGCAAAAAGCCGGCAAGACGGCGGTCAAATCTTTCAAATAAAATCTGCTGCATCACGCGTATTACCGAGGAAAACCGCTCCGTGGCAAGCTGATAGGAAAAGCATTTTACATAAATATTTTCCTCCGCAAGCCTTTTAAAGGCGCCGGAATGAACGACCAGGAACGTGCAGTCCTCCTCCGCCACCATCTGCGTATCAAATGTGATCTGCGTAATCACGCAGGAGGCGGAAAGCACGCAGCATTCCCCTTTCCCCAGGCGGAACAGTGTAATCTCCCGTCCCTCCTCGGACAAGAGATATACGCGGATGCCGCCCTTTAAAATCAAAAGCATTCCCAGGCAGGTATTGCCGCTGCCATGAATCACCGCGCCCTTGGAATACTGCCGGATAACAGCGTTTGCGGCTATGTAGTCTCTTTGCTTCTGCGTCAGCTGCAGCCAGAAGGGAAGCTGCGGCAGAGAAATTGTTGCCGTTTCCATTTTGACTCCTTTATCCCAGCGCCACGTCCAGCAGCATCATCAGCGCAAAGCCCAGAGCAACGCCGACGGTACCGATATTGCTGTGTTCCCCGGCCTGCGCCTCGGGAATCAGCTCCTCCACCACCACATAGATCATAGCGCCCGCCGCAAAAGCCAGAATATACGGCAGAACCGGCGTAATCAGGGAGGTCAGCAGAATGGTAGCGACAGCGCCCAGCGGCTCCACAACGCCGGAGAGTACACCGTAGCCGAAGGCTTTTCTGCGGGAAAGGCCGCCCGAGACCAGGGGTGCCGAAATAATCGCTCCCTCGGGAAAATTCTGCACCGCGATGCCGATAGCCAGCGCCAGAGCGCCGGCGCCGGTAATTACGGCGCTGCCCTCCAGCAGCCCGGCAAACACCACGCCCACAGCCATACCTTCGGGAATATTGTGCAGCGTTACGGCCAGCACCAGCATAAAGGAGCGGCCCAGACCGCTGGGACGTCCTTCAGGCTTTTCGTCATTCAAATGCAGATGCGGTACAACAGTATCCAGCAAAAGCAAAAACGCCATACCCAATAAAAAACCGGCTACCGCGGGCAACCATGCAAGGCCGCCAGCCTCCTCCGCCATTTCGATAGCGGGAATCAGCAGGGACCAGACCGAGGCCGCAAGCATGACGCCCGAGGCAAAGCCCAGTAAGGCCTTCTGCAGACGAACATGAATGGTTTTTCCCACCACAAAGACCATGCCGGCCCCCAGAACCGTACCCAAAAACGGCAAAAGGATTCCTACGGCCGTTTTTGCCGCGTCGCTCATTCCAGCACCAGGGAGGGCGCCGTATATACACGAGCCTTGAGCTCGCTGTTAAGCATATACAGCCCTTTGGCGTCGGTACCGAACAGCTCCATTCTGGTAATCAGATCCGCGGCGTTCTTCTCTTCTTCGCCCTGCTCCTTTACAAACCAGTCCAGCAGCTGCATCGTGCGGAAATCCCGGTCGGCAAAGGCCTCAGCATAAATGGCGTCGATAAGGCTTGTTACATATTTTTCATGCTCCAGGCCCGCCAAAAGGGGATCCATATGCGCGCGAAAAACCTTATCGGGCTTTTGAATCGCCTCCAGCGTAATCTTCTGCCCGTTGTTCTGCAGATACTGATAGAACAGCATTGCGTGATCCTGCTCCTCCCTGGCCTGAACCTTATACCAGTTTTCAAAGCCGTCCAGGCCTACGGCGCCGTAATAATTGGCAAAATCCAAATACAGGTAGGCGGAATAGAATTCATGGGTGATCTGCTCGTTGATAAGCTGTGCAACTTTTGCGTTCATATTATTTTCTTCCTTTCTTTTTTACCGCGCGTCCACGCGATTTATCATAATATACAGCGCGGGTTCGGATGCCGGGCAGCCCGGGATCCTTTCCCCGGCGAAAAAAATCGGGGAATGTTTTTCAGCGGCAGCCATGGCTTCCGCAGGAATGGCCGCGGCCGCCGCAGGAATGACCTTCATGACTCCCGCAGGAATGTTCCCCCTCATGCTCCTGATGATGGGTGCAGCGCACGTTGGGATCATAGGTCAGCGTCCCGGCCAGAAAAGCCGCCGCCGCTTCATCGGCTTTTCCCGATACGCCGCCGTAAACCTGAATACCGGCCTGCGCCAGCGCCTCCTTCGCACCGCCGCCGATACCGCCGCAAATCAGCACGTCCGCGCCATGTTCCTTTAAAAATTGCGCCAGCGCGCCGTGTCCCACGCCGTTTGTCGGAACCACCTGCGCCGAGCTGACGGCGTTGTTTTCAGCCTCATAGAGCTTAAACGCCCCGCTGTGGCCGAAATGCTGAAAAATTTCTTCGTTTTCCCAGGGAATTGCAATCTTCATATTTTCTGTTCCTTTCCGCGGAAATTCCGCCGTTTTTTGATAAGCCCTTCGTTTACTGCACTCCGGGTCGGTGCAGGCTTCCGCCTGACCGCCGCAAAGCTGATAATGTCCGCCGGCAATTACAAGTTTTTTTCCGTTTACAAGGCTGTCGGCCACCTTGTACCGGGCGCTCTGGTAAATTTCCGTTACCGTTGTGCGCGAAATCTTCATCTGTTTTGCCGCTTCCTCATGGCTTTTTTTCATAAAATCCACCAGACGAAGCGTTTCAAATTCATCCACGGAAAGAACGACCGCTTCCTCCGGCGCCGTTCCTTCGGGAGAAAAGCACGGATACGCCGGCTCAAAGCAAACCGTTCTCTGCCGCTGCGGTCTCGGCATGGTTTCACCCCCGTTTCCGTTATATGTCGATTATACCACACCTGCCGCCGCTTATGCAACAAAATTTAAAAAAAAGCACAGGCGCCGGCCTGTGCAAAAAGCTCTTACTGTTCTTTTCGTTCTCTCTCCTCGGCCTTCTGCTTCAGCAGGGAAACCTCCTGCACCAGAAGATCAATCTTTTTGGACTGCCCTGACACAATGACGGTGAGCGAAATGGTAATACAGATCAGCAACCCCAGGAAAATGGAGAGAATGACATTGGAGATCAGCTCAAAGCCCAGAAGGCGGGTAATAAAGCCGATAATTTGCGGAAAACAGGCGCAGAGGATCATAACGACGGCCGAAAAGATCCAAACCAGCGCGTATTTTACCGGCATTTTTCCCTTTTTCAGATTATACAGAATCACGCAAAGCAAAATAAAAAAGGCAAGGATGATCTCAATCCGCAAAATGGTTTCCATTACTGATACCTCCTGGTGCCCACCACAAAAATAGAGAGAATTACGTTAATCATATAATACACGGTCTTCCAGGCGCGGATAGAGGAAACGCCGCCCTCCCGCTCGTTCATTTTCACATATTCCTCCTGCACCCGGTATTTTTGCTTTAAAAGCTCCACAGTGGTCACCGGCTCGGGATATTCAGCGGGATAGCTCTGGGCAAATTTTTTCATAATCTCCCTGCCGCAGGCGCGAAAGCCCGAGGTAGTATCCTGGATTTTTTTGCCCGTCACCAGGCGGATGGCAAAGGAAATGATGCGTATGCCCACCCGGCGCATAAAGGTGGATTTAAAGTTATCCTGCTCTTTTTTTACAAACCGGGAGCCGATCACAAAATCAGCCTGTCCCTCTAAAATAGGCGCAATGATATCCCCGACGCAGGCCACGTCGTGCTGGCCGTCGCCGTCATACTGCACGGCGATATCATAGCCGTTTTCCCAGGCGTACTTATAGCCCGTCTGCACTGCGCCGCCGATGCCCAGATTATGCACCAGATTTACCACCGGAAAGCGATTCCTGCGGCACAGCTCGCCCGTGCTGTCGCGCGAGCCGTCGTTGATGACGATAAAATCATACGCCGTACCGTTTTTCCGGTTATATTCTATAATTTTATTGCAGGTATTGACGATATTGGCCTCTTCGTTATAGGCCGGAATAATCAGAATTGTTCGCATGGGACACCTCATATTTTAAGCTGCTGCCGAAACCTCCGGGATTTCCCGAATTTTGTCTGCTTGAATAGTATTATACTATAATTCTGCCGTTTTTACAATCAAATTAAACATAAAACAGGCATTCCGTTCAGGGCACAGTATCTAAAAATTCCCTTCTTGTCCCAAACAGCCGTCCGCGGCGGACGGATACGGTGAAGGAGACAGGTGTCCTGCAGTAAAAAGCTACTCTTCCCGAGGACAGATATAGCGCAGAGCGCCCGCGGTATGCCTTCCATATTCAATGGCTTCCTGCGGGCACCGGCAGATACACGCCATACAGTGGGTACAGGCATCTCCCCACACGGGCCGGCCGTTTTCCAGGCGGATATTGCGAAGCGGACAGACGCTTACGCATTTGCCGCAGGAGCTGCAGCCTTCTTTCCAGTAAAACTTTTTGGCATGAACGAACACCGGGTAAAAAAGGCCGTTTACTATGCCGCTGTTGATCCGGTCCCCTAAGGAAAGCTTCGGCTCCGGGAACAGCTCCCCGCTTTGAATCCGCCGCGCGGCGCAGAACAGGGCGCTCTCGGCCTGCGCCAGAATCTTCAGCGCCTCCTCCCTTGCCGGCGCGCGGAACAGGGCAATATAGTTCTCCGGCATGACAATGCCCATGCACCCGCCGTACTCCATGTTTTTTTCCCTGCACAGCTTTTTTGCATATTTCCCCGCGTTTCCGATGCTCCCGCCGCAGGTCATTACAAAATAAAGGCGGCGGTTTCCCGTAAGGCGCACCCTGCGCAGCCAGCGCTGTACCATGCGCGGAATCCTCCAGGCATATGTGGGCACGACAACAACCCACGGGTTTGAAGAATCCATGTCCGAAAAATCATCGTCTCTAATTTTTTCAAAAAGATCCGTAACCGCATCGCCGGCAGCGCTTCCTATCCGCTTTGCGGCATACGCGCTGTTTCCCGTTCCCGAAAAATATAAAATCATGCTTTCCCTTCTTTCTGCAAGCCGAATACCGCCGCGCCCGCGCTTTTGATTTTCCGGCGGAAAAGACGAAATTTTTCCCTCCGAAAGACGCCGCGGCAATAAACTTTTTCCCCGGCCCGCCTTCGGGCCGCGTTTTTTTATTTTGCCTGCCCGGCGGCCGCGCACGGCCCCTTACATGATAAAAGCGGCGGCATTACAGACAGTGCCGCCGCTTCCTTCTCCGTTCTTATTTCAAATACGCGTTGATCTGATCCACCCGCGCATTGCCGTTCAAATCGCCCTTATAGCACACCACCTGAATGGCTTTTGCCTCGGCCGCTTCAAAATCAAAGCGCAGCTCCGTTTGCTTGTTATCGCGCGCACCGCCCACGGTCTTTTTGCCCTCCGCCGTTACCAAAACGATATCAAAGGAATCCAGCGTATAGCCCAAATCCGTGGTGTAGAGCTCAATGTTATTGATTTTTACCGGTTTTTCGGGGATGACCGTCAGCACGGCCGGATCCTCGAAGGAACAGATCTTTTCGCTGCACCAGCCGGTAAAATGGCTTGTCGTTCCGCTGGTCGCCCGGGAGGGGATACAGCGAGGATCATACTTTTCATGGAAATCGTCGCAGGTGGCCGGCGCACCTAAAATCAGGCTGGCCTCGCCGTAGCCGGTCACGGTGATTTCCACCGGCTCGGACTCCACGCCGTTTTCCATCACAAATTTTGCATAAAAGGTGCCGTCGCAAATCGGGAAGGCCACATAATTGTTGTCCTGCGCCATAATATGAGAGGGCTTGCCGTCCTTATCCGTCAGCACACACTCGGCGTTCTGGTACCAGCTGTTGTAGGGCTCATATACCGGCAGGAATGTGATCTGCTTGTCATTTTCATTTAAAACCGTTCTGTTTTCCCATTTGATAAACGGCCGCACGCTTACGCTCT
>CAJMLN010000013.1 GCA_905214315.1 uncultured bacterium
AAGTCCGCAATACCTGCAAATACTGCTTGGCTTTAGTACGCTAATGATTATATGCAAAAAACGGACATTTGTCAATTACTTTTTAAAGAAAATCTTTTTCCGGTAAAAACAAATTATAAAAAATTACTTTACTAATTTAGTGTAATGATGTATAATGATAATATCTCATAAATAGGAATGATGTTATATGGATAATCATGCTTTAAACCAACAGCTCTATCAAGTGCTCGCCTCCCTGCAAAATGCAGAGGAAGCCGAATTGTTTCTGCAGGATTTATGTACGCTCAAGGAAATTGAATATATGGCCCAGCGCGTAGAATCCGCAAAGCTTTTAATGGATAACATGACATATCAGGAAGTATTCAAGCGCGTAAACATTTCCAGCGCCACCCTTTCGCGCGTAAGCAAATGCGTAAAATACAATACCGGCTATACCAGCGTGCTTTCGCGCTTTTTTGCAGAAAAAGGATCGGAGGAAGAAAAGTGACTGCCATTAGTGTGCTGACGCAAAATCTGAGCGGCCTTTATGAAAGAGCCGGATACAAAAAGTACAAAATGCGTAAATTTGAAGAATATTCGCTCTACCTCGAAAACAAAAATTTTTTAACCAGCGAATATGTAATCACATTTAATGACCTCTCCGGCAGACTTCTGGCCCTAAAGCCCGATGTGACGCTTTCCATCGTAAAAAATACCAATGCAGCTTTAAACGCAAGCGAAAAGCTCTACTATACCGAAAGCGTATACCGGCTGGACGCGCGCTCTCACGAATATAAGGAAATCCATCAAATGGGTCTGGAAATGCTCGGCGATATCGACGAAGCCGCCACCTTGGAGATTCTTCTGCTGGCTTTACAATCACTGGAAGCTTCCGGCATGGATTTTGCTTTGGATATCTCCCATATGGGAATACTCGAGCCCTTGCTGGAGGACGCCGCGGGACAAAACCTTTCCCTGAAAGAGCAGCTAATCGCGTGTATAAAATCCAAAAACCTGCACGATATGCGGCAAATCTGCATGCAGGCCGGGCTTGTAAGCGAAAAGGCCGACCGCCTGTATGCCGCGGCCTCGGTCAGCGGCGATTTTGAAGAGGGACTCCGCCTGTTAACAGAGCTGAATTTTCCCGCTATTAAAAGCGCACTGGAAGAGCTCCGCACACTCTACGACGGTCTGAACGCCTGCGGCAAGGCGCAGAATATCCGGCTGGATCTTTCCATAGTCAATGACGTCAGTTATTATAACGGCATTGTATTTCAGGGATATCTATCTGGTGTGCACCGCCATATTCTCTCCGGCGGACGCTACGACCATCTGGCGGAAAAATTCCGAACCGGCATCGGTGCTATGGGCTTTGCCGTATATCTTTCGGATCTGACCTTCTCCGCCCCCGGCCCGGCATATGACTGCGATATCGTGCTGCACTACGGCGCTTCCGTTCCCGCCGCCCGTATTCTGCAGGAGGCAGAAACGCTCCGCGCCGCCGGCAGGACCGTACGGATCGAGAGGCACATCCCCGCGGGGCTGAAATACAAAGAAATAAAGGAGATTTAACGGTATGCTCAACGTTGCGCTTCCCAAAGGCAGGCTGGGCGATAAAGTCTATCGCCTGCTGGAATCCATCGGCTATGAATGTCCCGAGCTTCTGCAGGACAGCCGCAAGCTGATTTTCATCAATAACGAAGCCGGAGTAAAATATTTTTTAGTAAAACCCTCCGACGTTGCCATTTACGTGGAATACGGCGCCGCCGATATCGGCGTTGTAGGCAAGGACGTACTGGATGAAGGCGATTTTGATATCTACGAGCTACTGAATCTCCATTTAGGCGTATGCAAAATGGCCGTAGCCGCCAGAGAGGATTTCCGCCAGGAGCTGGACCGTCCGCTGCGGGTGGCCACCAAATATCCCCGCATTGCCAAAACTTTTTACAGCAAAAAGAACCGGGAAATTGAAATTATCAAGCTGAACGGTTCCATTGAACTGGCGCCTGTTTTAGGGCTATCGGACGTTATTGTGGATATCGTGGAAACCGGAAAAACCCTAAAGGAAAACGGGCTTCGGGTTTTTGAGGATATCCTGCCCATCAGCGCCCGACTGATCGCCAACAAATCCGCCTTTAAATTCAAGGGCGGTGAAATTACAAAAATTACAAACGCTGTAAAGGAAATTTTAAAAAATGATTAAAATCTTTGAAAACGAAATCGAGCTAGAACGTATTTTAAACCGTGAAATTCAAAGCTATACCGAATACGAAGCCACGGTGCGGGACATCCTTGCCTCCGTTATCAAGGACGGCGATGCCGCCGTTTTAAGCTACAGCCGAAAATTTGACTGTGCCACCCTGCAAAGTCTGGAGGTAACCCCGGAAGAGATTTCTGCGGCCCTGAAAAATATTGACCCATCCTTTATGGAAACCCTGCGGGAGGCCAAGGCCAATATTGAATTTTTCCACAGGCACCAGCTGCGCGAAAACTTTGAGCTCAAAAAGGAAAACGGCATTATCTTAGGGCAGAAATTCACACCCGTCAAACGCGCGGGCATCTATGTGCCCGGCGGAACGGCCGCCTATCCCTCCACGGTGCTGATGAACGCCATTCCCGCCAAAATTGCAGGCGTAAAGGAAATTATCATGACGACCCCCGCCGATAAAAACGGCAGAATCAAGGACGAAATCCTGGCCGCGGCCCACCTGTGCGGGGTAAATAAAATCTTCAAATGCGGCGGCGCACAGGCGATTGCCGCCATGGCCTACGGCACAAAGAGCATTCCCGCTGTGGATAAAATCGTAGGCCCGGGCAACATCTTTGTGGCTCTTGCCAAACGTCTGGTGTTCGGCAAGGTATCCATTGATATGATTGCCGGCCCTAGTGAAATTCTCGTTATTGCCGATGAAACGGCCAACCCCGCCTTTGTAGCGGCAGACCTGCTCTCCCAAGCCGAACATGACCGTCTGGCCGCGGCGGTGCTGATTACTGACAGCCCGACTCTTGCCCAGGAGGTAAGCCGCCGGATCGAAGTGCAGCTGCCCCTATTGCCCCGAGCCGATATCGCCAGGGAATCCATCGATAAGGCGGGCAAAATTATCATAACAACTTCAATAGAACGTGCCGTTGCGCTCAGCAATGCCATTGCCCCGGAGCATCTTGAGCTCTGCGTGGACGATCCGTTCGCTCTGCTTCCGAGCGTTGAAAACGCGGGTTCCATCTTTTTGGGCAAAAATTCGCCCGAACCGCTGGGTGACTACTTTGCCGGCCCCAACCACACCCTTCCCACCGGCGGCAGCGCAAAGTTCTCCTCCCCGCTCTCCGTGGACGACTTTATAAAAAAATCCTCGTACCTGTACTACACAAAGGAAGCTCTGCGCGCTTCCAAGGATAAAATAGCCGATTTTGCCCACCGTGAAGGGCTCGACGCCCACGCCAAAAGCGTTTTAATCCGCTTTGAGGATGAACCCGTATGAGCCGGTACTTTTCTTCGCGCCTGGCCAATATGGAACCCTACGTTCCGGGCGAGCAGCCAAAGGACGCGCAATACATAAAACTGAATACCAACGAATCGCCCTTTCCCCCGGCGCCGGGCGTGCTTTCGGCCCTTGAAGGCAGCGAAGTTTCCAAACTGAATTTATATTCCGACCCCACCGCTTCCCTTTTGGTAGAAGCCATTGCCAAGCGCTACGGCGTAGAGACCGAAAACGTGTTTGCGGGCAACGGCAGCGACGAAGTTTTGGCCTTTGCCTTTTACGCCTACGGCGAGCACGGTTTTATCGGACCGGAACTCTCCTACGGTTTTTACCCGGTATTTGCGCAGTTTTTTCAAATTCCCTACACAACCGTTCCCATGCGGGAGGATTTAAGCATTGACTGCACAAAATTCTACGATAAAAAAGAGAGTATCGTGCTGGCCAACCCCAACGCGCAGACGGGACTGTACCTGCCGCCGCAGGAAATAAAAGAACTGCTGAATCACAGCTCGGCCCCGGTGATTGTGGACGAAGCCTATATTGATTTCGGCGGAGAAAGCGCCGTTTCGCTAATTGCCCATTATCCGAATCTGCTGGTGACGGGAACATTTTCCAAATCCCGCAATTTAGCGGGCGCACGCATTGGTTTTGCCATCGGCGACGCAGCTCTGATCGCCGATCTAAACACGCTAAAATTTTCCTTTAACCCCTACAACTTAAACCGCCTTTCCATTTTGGCGGGTGCCGCCTCCATAAAGGATGAAGCGTATTTTAAAGCCTGCACCGCGCAGATTATACAAGCGCGGGAATTTACCAAAAAAGGCCTGCGCGCCTTAGGCTTTACCTGCACGGACTCCCTGGCCAACTTTGTTTTGGCGTCTTCCCCCAAAATCAGCGGAAAAAAGCTGTACCAAAAGCTGAAAAACCGCGGCATCCTGGTGCGGTACTTAGGCGACGAATGCATAAAAGACCATATTCGCATTACCATCGGCACAAAGGAGCAGATGCAGGCTCTCTTGCATGCCGCAGCCCAAATTTTACAGGAGGAACAAATATGAGAACAGCGGAAATCAAACGCCGCACGGCCGAAACCGATATTTATGTAAAACTTGTTTTGGACGGCACCGGCCAGGCGGATATAAATACCGGCGTGGGCTTTTTTAACCATATGCTTACGCTTTTTGCCAAGCACGGAAACTTTGACCTTACCGTGCAATGTAAGGGCGATACGGATGTGGACGCGCACCATACGGTAGAAGACACAGCCCTGTGCCTTGGGCAGGCTTTCCGCAGCGCCGCGGGCGAATGCCGGGGCATCTGCCGCTACGGTGATATCCTGCTGCCGATGGATGAGGCTTTGTTGCTGGCCGCCGTGGATTTCGGCGGGCGGGCCTATTTAAACTATCGGGTTGAAATCAAAGCCGGCCGCGTAGGTACCTTTGATACCGAACTGTTGGAAGAATTTATGCAGGCCTTTGTGCGCACGGCACAAATAAACCTGCACCTTAAAAAACTAGAGGGCCGAAACGCCCATCACATTTTGGAGGGCGCCTTTAAAGCCTTAGCGCGCGCCCTGCGCAAAGCCCTGGCAGCGGATGCGGCCATCGGCGACGCGCTGCCCACCACCAAAGGAGTTTTGTAAATGACCGTTATTATCGATTACGGGGTAGGCAACCTGTTTTCTCTCTCCGGCTCTTTAAAAGCGCTAAACATTCCGGCCGTCATTTCGGCTGACCCGGCCGTGATACAGGCGGCCGACCGGCTGATTCTGCCCGGCGTAGGCGCCTTTGGCGACGCTATGGCAAAATTAAGCGCAACCGGGCTTATTCCCTATATAAAAAACTTTGCGCAAACAAAACCGATTTTAGGTATTTGCCTTGGGATGCAGCTGTTATTTGAAAACAGCTATGAGTACGGCTTTCATACCGGTTTGGGGCTTTTAAAAGGAAGCGTGCGCCCGATCGCCGAGGAACTACCGCAGCCCCTTAAAATTCCGCATATGGGCTGGAATTCTTTAGAAAAAACCAAACCATCCCGGCTGCTTACCTATGTAAAGGACGGCGAATACGTATATTACGTACATTCCTACTGCGCCACAAACTGCGAGGAAAGCGTTACGGCAACTTCCGAATACGGCATTCCCATCACCGGCGCGGTAGAAGCGGGCAACGTGTACGGCGCCCAGTTTCACCCCGAAAAAAGCGGCCGTACCGGCCTGAATATCCTGCGTGCTTTTGCAGAATTATGAGGTATAAAATATGGAACTTTTCCCCGCTATTGATATTAAAGGCCGCAAGGTTGTGCGCCTTTTAAAGGGCGACTACGAACAGGTAACCGTTTATGAACAAACGCCGCCCGAGGCCGCGCTGTCCTTTTGGCAGGCAGGCGCAAAAAATCTGCACGTTGTGGATCTGGACGGCGCCAAGGACGGCAGCCTCGCCAACTTTGAAGCGATTCAGGAGATACTGGCGCAAACCAGCCTGTTCGTGGAGGTGGGCGGCGGCATCCGCACCATGGAGCGAATTCAAAAATACTTAGATATTGGAGTTTCGCGCGTTATTTTAGGCACCGCGGCGCTGGAAAATCCTTCATTTTTAAAGGAAGCCCTGCAAGTCTACGGCGAACATATTGCCGTAGGCGTGGACGCCGCAGGCGGCCGCGTAGCCACGCATGGCTGGCTGAACGTAAGCGAAACGGACAGCTTTGATTTCTGCCGGCAAATGCGCGACGCCGGCGTACAAAATATTATCTATACCGATATTTCCAAGGACGGTGCGCTTTCCGGCACCAATATGGAAATTTACCGGCGGCTGCGCGCCATCGACGGCCTGCTGGTTACCGCCTCAGGCGGCATTACCTATTACGAAGAACTGGAAGAGCTGGCCCGCATGGGCACCTACGGCGCTATTTTGGGCAAAGCCCTTTACAGCGGCGTACTGGATTTGCAAAAAGCTTTAAACGTAGCAGGAGGAACCACATGCTTGCCAAACGAATAATTCCCTGCCTGGATGTACGAAACAGCAAGGTAGTAAAGGGCGTAAATTTTGAGGGTGTTAAGGACGTAGAGGACCCCGTAGCCCTGGCAAAATTCTATAATGAAAGCGGCGCTGACGAGCTGGTATTTTACGATATTACCGCCACCTATGACAATCGGGCCCTGTTTACCGATATTTTAAAAGAAGTTGCCGGCCAGATTTTTATTCCCCTTACCGTGGGCGGCGGCATTAATACCCTGGAGGATTTTGACCGTGTACTGAAAAGCGGCGCGGATAAAGTCAGCGTAAATTCCGGCGCCATTAAAAATCCTGCTTTAATCTCCGAGGCCGCCAGGCGCTACGGCGATCAATGCGTCGTTCTTTCTATGGATGTAAAGCGGGTAAACGGCGCCTTTCATCTGTTTTCCCGCGGCGGACGCGACGATACCGGGCTGGACGCCTTGGAATGGGCGCGCATGGGCCAGGAAAGCGGAGCGGGCGAAATCGTGGTAAACAGCATTGATACCGACGGCGTAAAAAACGGCTTTGACATCGAGCTGCTGCAAAAAATAGCCGCGCGCGTTTCCATTCCCATCGTTGCCAGCGGCGGCGCAGGCTGTATAGAGGATTTTATCACGCTGTTTCAAAGCGTTCCGGGGGTGGACGCAGGCCTTGCGGCCTCCATCTTCCACTTTAAAGAGGTTTCCATCGCCGATTTAAAAACGGCGCTTATAAAAAATAATATTTTAGTGAGGAATTGAACATGCTTGCTTTAGACCAACTGAAATTTGATGAAAACGACCTGATCCCGGCCATTGTAAAGGATTTTTACACAAAAAAAGTGCTGACCCTCGCCTACATGAACCACGAGAGCCTGCGCATCAGTCTGGAGAAAAAGCTGACCTGTTTTTATTCCCGTTCCCGGCAAAAGCTGTGGCTCAAGGGCGAAACCTCGGGAAATTTCCAGCACATTCAAAGTATTACGGCCGACTGCGACCGCGACGCGCTGGTTATTGAAGTGATAAAGGACGGCCCCGCCTGCCATACGGGCAGCGATTCCTGCTTTACAAACGCGCTGCTGGGCACGGCGGAGGATGAGGATTTTTCCCTTGCCAACCTCTATGCGCTGCTGCAAAGCCGCAAACAGGAGATGCCCGAAGGCTCCTACACCACCTATCTGTTTGAAAAAGGAATGGATAAAATCCTGAAAAAAATCGGTGAAGAGACGACGGAAGTTATCATCGGCGCCAAAAACGATAAGGCAGAAACGATTTACGAAATTGCCGACCTAACTTACCACGTAATGGTACTAATGGTGGAGATGGGTATTTCGGTGGAGGATATCCGCCAAGAACTGGCCTCGCGCCACGTAATCGACCACAAGGTAAAGCAGGAAAAAATGCAATGATTCAGGCAAACTTTCACACCCACACCACGTTTTGCGATGGGCTTTCCCCCGCCGAAGACACGGTGCGCGCCGCCCTTTTAAAAAACTTTCGGCGGCTGGGTTTTTCCGGCCATTCCCATGTGCCCGCTCCCGATATGATCGGTATGACCCAAACAGCTACCGCGCAGTATACACAAGAAATTTTGCGTTTAAAGGAAAAATACCGCGGGCAGATCGACATTTTTTTAGGGCTGGAGTTGGATTCCTACGGCCAAAAGCTGTTTGAGCCGGAATACATCATCGGCTCGGTACACTACGTAAAAAAAGACGGCCTCTTGTATTCCATCGACCATAACGCCGAAAACTTTGCCAAAATGCTGCAAGCGTTCGGCTCTATTGACGCGCTGGCGCATACCTACTACAGCGATACGGTGCAGATGGCGAAAACCATGCGGCCGGATATTATAGGGCATATAGACCTGATTGCAAAATTTAACGAAAATTCCGCCTTTTTTGACGAAGCTGCCCCCGTTTACGCCGCCTGCGCAAGGGACGCCATATTAAAAATCAAGCCCTACTGCGGCCTTTTTGAATTAAATACCGGCGCAATAGCGCGCGGCTGCCGCAGTATTCCCTATCCTTCAAAAACACTGCTGCGTTTTCTTGCCGAAAACGGATTCGATATCATTGTAAATTCCGATGCCCATGCCGCCCAAGCCGTTGACTGCTGGTTTAAAGAGGCCGAGCAGCTGTTAAAAGCCTGCGGCTTTCGCTACCGCTGCGAATTCAACGGTCTGGGCTTTGAGTATATCAAAGTATAAAAAAGAATTCTTGAGCATATCAGCAGAAGGATTTAAACTCTTTCACAAAAGCTGATAACAAATCGGAGAGTCGTGAGCGCGTTTATAAGCGAGCAACGCAAGCGTAGCGTGACTTTTTGTGAAAAGCAGGAACAGTAAAATAGGTAACTGACTTTTTATGCAATAAAAAATCGGAACGAGCGTAACTCGTTCCGACGTGGCTGTTACGAACCATTTAGATGCCGTTTAAATAGCATCTGTTAAACGGTCAATTTTGTTAGAAATACGCCATTTACACTCTCTGACCGCTTGCATAAATTCAAGTTCACCCGTTTGTTTTAAATGTTCTTGTAAATATACGAGCCTTTCCCAAAGACAGCACATAAATCGTAGCTCTTGTTTCTTGTTTTCAAACACTATAATTACCACCACTTTTCTTTTTAGTAACAGCAATTATATCCGAAAGGTTTTAAAAGTCCAGAGAATTATTTTTGATTTTCTTTATAACAAATTGGACATCCTGTTCCTCTTTTTCTTGAATAAATAACGGCTTCCCACTCATGACCTTTTTCGCATATCCACCAAACCTTCTTCTTAGAACCTGCCGATACCATTGTGGGCTTTAAATCTCCGTTCTTTGTTGGATGCCACTGCTTGGATAATGTCGGGCAAGTAGTATTTAAGTCGTTATATCCTGCTAAAATCTTTTTGTTGCTACAATACGGACAATTTGTAGCACGATCTCCTCGATTCCTTTCGGAAACAGTCGCTTCCCATTCATGGCCTTTTTTACATTTCCACCAAACTTTTTTATTGCTTTTAAATGCAATGGTTTGAGGCGTGTCAGTCAAATTTCTTTCGTAATTCCACTCACTTGCGACTTCGGGATTTTTGGTTAACAAATCGTTATAACCAGTTCTGCAAACTTTTCCGACACAGACAGGACATCCAGTCCCACTAAACCTGTGATTTGGGGTTGCTTGCCATTCGCAGCCACATTTGGAACAAAGCCACCAAACTTTATAATTGGCATTTGCCGCTACAGATTGTGGCAACAAACTCTCATTTTTTTCATAGTTCCATTCATTCGTTAAATTTGGTCTTAAAGAAAAAATGTTATTGGCAATAAGTATCTGTTTTGTGTTTTTTATAATTTCGACTCTATCTTTTTGTGAATCAATATTAAGTGTGTGATTCGGATTTATCAAACTGAGTAGTTGTTTTATTCCAAAATCTATATTTTTTTCATTACACGTTATTCTAATTGCAGAATTTGTATTTGGTAGAATACTATCTCGAAATCTAAAAAGTTTAAAACTTTTTGTTTGGCACAAGTCATCTTTTTTATTGTCTCTTAAAAGCGCTTTTTTTGTATTGTGATAGCGAGTACCATCATATTCAATTGCTATTTTTTTAGAAGGAACCAATATATCAAATTCAAACCCGTCAATCTTTTGGCGGTTAAGAGTATCCGGATATAGTAATGAGACATAATAAAAGATTGCTTGTTCAGGAAAAGAAGTTTGATATTTATTACAATTAGGACAATTTTGTCCCGATGTGCGATGCCTAACAGATGTTTTCCATTTGCGTCCACAAAACGAACATTTCCACCAAACTTTTAGATTACTGCTTTTGGATACATTATCGGGGGTTAAATCTCCGTTTTTTGTGGGGTGCCATTCTTTAGCTATTTCGGGATATTGAACGGCAAAGTTGTTTGCTTTTGCGTGGAATGCTATTTTGTTTTTTGCACTTTTTTCTTTAGAACATTTTGGGCAAGAATTGCCTTCTTTTGTTCTATGATTTACAGTAGTGCGCCACTCGTTTCCACAAGTTGAACACAACCACCAAACCTTTATATTTGAAAATGATGAAACATTTTCCACATTATATTCGTCATTTTTTGTAGGATGCCACTCTCTCGCTATTTCAGGGAAATTCTCCAAAAAACTATTTTTTTGAGCAGAAGACTTTTTCTTGTTTTGACCACGAATCTTTTTGGCACATTCCGGACATCCGCAATTATTTGAGCCACGCGAATATGCTGGGGTTTCCCACAAATGACCGCATGTCGAACATTTCCAATAACATATTTTTGCACTACCTAAAGTAATAGTATCAGGATTTAAAGTATTTCTTTTCCAATCGCTCATGAGCAAAGGATTATCAGTAATATATTTTTTTAAACTCATTTGCTCACTCTCCTTAAAAAGATTATACTATAAAATCAATGCAAAGCAATTAAACGGTATGACAGCTTCGTGATTGAAAGAATTTATGTAGCCCTTGATTGCACCGTATCAGATATAATTGAATTTGTAAAAGAATAACCCCCTTTTCCGTAGTGGAGAAGGGTGCTTTTATATCAATACGAAGCATTGTATATCACCTATTCCGAAAGGAATTGCATATCATCAAAACGAAATTTTGTATATCATCAAGCCGACGGAATATTTATACACGCTTTGCGTGATGATATACCAAGCCTGTCGGCTTGGATAAAAAATAACGACTCAAACGAGTCGTTATTTTTGGTGGAGAGAGATGGATTCGAACCATCGAAGTCGAAGACGGCAGATTTACAGTCTGCTCCCTTTGGCCGCTCGGGAATCTCTCCATATATGGAGCTGGTGATGGGACTCGAACCCGCAACCTGCTGATTACAAATCAGCTGCTCTACCAATTGAGCTACACCAGCTTTTATGGTTGGTGCCTTGGGGCGGAATCGAACCACCGACACGAGGATTTTCAGTCCTCTGCTCTACCGACTGAGCTACCAAGGCAAAAGGAATGAGCTGTTTGCAGCTGGTGGGCCTTCAGGGACTCGAACCCCGGACCAATCGGTTATGAGCCGACCGCTCTGACCTACTGAGCTAAAAGCCCAATTTTGGTGACGCCTAGGGGAATTGAACCCCTGTTACCGCCGTGAAAGGGCGATGTCTTAACCGCTTGACCAAGGCGCCATAAAGCAAACAACTCAACGTTCAGCCAAACACCACATTCCTGCAAAATTTTGCGAATGCCTTTGCCTATGCGGCAGAACTATTTTCGATTGCTTTGTCATTATACCTAAAAGATATGGTCTTGTCAACCACTTTTTATTGATTTTGTGCAAAATACGAATAAAGATTACATTCAATATTTCCATTGTAAAAGCGTCGGATCTTATCCGCCCTTCTTTTTACATTCTGTTCAAAGCCTCTTTCCCCGCTCAGCACTGCCCGTTCCCAACCATTAAAATGAAAAAGCAGCAGATGAATCTCTTCGCTTAGCTTTTCCATTTGATCTCCCAGCCTCCGCCCATAAGGCGGATTTGTTAAAAGCAGACCGCTGGGAGCCGGCACCGTACATTTCGCAGCTGCACAAGACTGCAAAACAATATAGGGCTCTACCCCCGCGCGCTCCGCATGAAAGCGCGTCAGGTCTTCCATATCCTTTGAAATATCGGAGGCAAATATCCGCACCGGCACATCCCGCACCGCCTTTGCCGCCGCCTGCCTGGCCGCCTGAAAGCATGCGCTGTCCATCCTGTAAAAATGTTCGCAGATAAACGTCCGCCTCATGCCCGGCGCAAGGTTCAGCGCAATCATAGCCGCCTCTATCGGAAGTGTTCCCGAGCCGCAAAAGGGATCGACAAACGGCCGCTCTCCCTGATATCCGAGCAAATTCAGCAAGCCGGCGGCAAAGGTTTCCCGCAGCGGCGCCGGGGCTGTTTTCACCCGGTATCCGCGTTTATGCAGGCTTTCGCCGCAGCAGTCCAGCGCCACGGTGACTCTGTCACGGCTGATATGGATTTCAATCGGATATTCCTCTCGGTCTTCCGCAAATTTTTCTATGTGAAAACGCCGCCGCATAGCTTTGATAATGGCTATCTTGGAAATGCGCTGCACATCCGGCACGCTCATCAACGCAGAACGCGCGCATTTGGCGCTGACATGGATTTTTCCCCGCCGGGAAATAATATCCGCCCATTCTATTTTTACAATATGCTCAAACAATTCGTCAAAGCTCACCGCGTTAAAAGAGGACAGCTCCCAAAAAACCCGGTCTGCGCCGCGCAGATTCACACATGCCCTGGCAAGTCCGTCTGTATCGCATTCAAAATAAACCCTGCCCTCACGAACCTCCGTATAGCCAATCCCCAGCTGTATCAGCTCCCTGCATACCGGTTTTTCCAAAGCAAACGGAGTAGTGGCAAAAAATTTCATGAAGCAGAACCTTCCTTTTCAAAAATATTGTATTTTTTTAATGACCCGCAGACCGAAAACATTTCGTGCTTTCCCCTGTTGACTTCTTGCTGCTCCAAGGCTACAATAGAGAAAAACACCCAAGGAGTTTCCTTATGACCGACATTTATATTGATCCAACACAGATCACAGGAAAAATCAAACCCATGCACTGTGTAAACAACGGACCCATTCAGGCAACAAGCACGCAGGTCCGAAGCAATGCCGCCGAATACGCCGCTGCCCGGATTCCCTATGCGCGGATCCATGACGCTGCCTTCTGTTCCTTTTACGGCAGCGAGCATACCGTAGATATTCAGGCTGTTTTTCCCGATTTTGACAAAGATCCCGAAGATCCGGCCTCCTATGATTTCACAATCACCGATCATTATTTAAAAACCATTTTAGACTGCGGAACCAAAATCTTTTATCGCCTTGGCTCTAAAATTGAGCACTGGATAAAAAAATACAATACGCTTCCGCCAAAAGATTTTAAAAAATGGGCCGTGATCTGCGAGCATATTATCATGCACTACAACGAAGGGTGGGCCGACGGGTTCCGCTGGAATATCGAATACTGGGAAATATGGAACGAACCCGACGGCGCCGAAGATGGCTGGCCGCCGGAAGACAAAGCCTGCTGGGGCGGTACCGTCGCCCAGTTCTATGAATTTTACACTCTCGCCGCAAAGCACTTGAAGCAGCGCTTTCCCTCGCTGAAAATCAGCGGACCGGTGCTGGCCGGACGCTTTGATGCATAGCTTGACAGCTTCCTGGACTATCTGAAAAGCCATGGGAGCCGCTGGATTTCTTCTCCTGGCACAGCTATCCCGATTCCCTGGAAATGATGGAAACGTACGCTGTGCTCGTCTGTGATAAGCTCGCCGTCGCCGGATGCAGCCGCTCTGAAATAATTTTAAATGAACGGAATTATATAGAAGACTGGAACAAAAATTTTATAAAAAGCGTAGAAACCATCATCGGTATGAAAGGCGCCGCCTTTACCGCCGCCTGCATGTGCAAAGCACAGGCTATCGATATGCTGATGTACTATAATGCAAGACCCACCGTTTTTAACGGAATGTTTGATTTTTATACTCTTCGTCCTTTAAAGGGCTATTCATTTATAATGTTCGCGGATTTATATGAACTGAAGCAGCAGATTTTCTGTCAATGCTCCGGAAACAATCTATACGCCGTCGCGGCCGCAGCGGAAGAAATGGGAAAATGTATGATTGTCCATTTTTCTAATGACGCCAACGTCTCTGCGACAGAGTTTTCCCTGCATATAAAAGGAGGAGACAGCCGATTTCGCTCCTACACATTGCTGAATGATAAAAACACTCTGACCGCGGAACAGCTGCGGCTTGAAAACGGAACCGGCATCTTGACCCTGCAGCCAAACACGGTAATCCTACTTCGTTTTTAACGATTCAGCGGCAGAAACTTTTTCTGCCGCTTTTTCATTTTTTCCGCCCTATTACCGCAAAGCAAACTTATTCCAGGCCCCCGTTATGTATCATCTCATAATATTCATCGCCGTTAAATTCACGGTCTCTCGCCGTTTCTCCGCCCAGCGCCTCTATAGCGTCGCAAATCTCAACATAATCAATATAACTAATATCCGGTGCATTTTCCGCCAGATGCAACGATTCAAGACAGCAGTCGTCTCCATAGGCAGCCATAAACCCCGCAATAAGAGCTTTATTTTTGCTCTGTTTCATCAGCTGGTTCAGTTTTTCCCCCAATTTCTCCGGCGCAGGCTTACAATACACCAATACATACATGAGCCGTTCTCTGGCATCTGTCGTCTGCTCCTCCTCGTATGCCTCTAAAACAGCCGCCGAAGCTTCGGCCCCCATATATTTCAGCGCCTCTGCCGCGGCATCGGCCAGCTCCGGATTCTCGTTTTTACAGATCAGAGCAATATAATTCTGTACAGGAAGCAAAGAATTCATATCCGATAAAAGATTCATTAAAAATATCCTGTCGCTGTCCGGGCGATCCTCCTGTTGAAACATGGCATATATCGCCCGTTCGCTGCCCGGCAAAGAGATAACCCGTTCGCTTAACGCATCCGGAACAGAGATCTCCTCATCCAAATACGCCCCCAGCATGGCAATCAGCTCGCTTTCCTCCACCTGCGCAAAATAGGCCGAGGCTTTTTCCATCCAATCGGTATAAGTCTGCGGAATCAGCTCCTCTATCTCCTCAGGCTTCTTTCCCTGCTTCAGCAGCTCCTCTGCCCAGGCATCCATATATTCATTAAATTGCCGGTCAAAATCAATCAGTTCTTTCATCGCTTTCATGCAATTCCTTTTCTAAAAATTTTTCAAGCACGGCATACAGTTCCGCCGTAAACACAACAATATCCGTGCCGGTATTAAAATACAGAAGCTTTTCTGCGTCATACAGAACCTTTGCCGCCTGGGCGCGCACAAACAAGCTCGCGTTCCGATTAATGGCCAGTCGTCTGAGCTCCAGCTCCATCAAGGGATACGAGCAATCTGCAATCGCAAAAAAATCCTGAATTTCCTGGGGTGAAGCAAACGTCATAAAATCCGCAGCCTCAATTATTTTTTTCGGATCTGAATAAAACGCTTCCAGATTTTCTTTCTTATAGCTGTCTAAAATAAGTTCTACGGCTTTTCCTTCATAGCGGTACAAATAGGAATGCGTGTTTTTTCCTATTTCCTCAATATAATAAGCAGCTGCCCCCATATTTCCCTCCGCAGCAGCCAACTGCTGGGCAATCTCTTTTGCATGGTCAATTTCTCCCATTCGTTCACAGGCCACCGCAAAACCAAAGGCAATTTCCTTTTCCCCGCTCTCCTGCGCATACAGCTCCCGATAAAGGATATACGCTATATCCTCTTTTTTTAAAATACTCATATTATATGCCAGCGCGCGGAGCTCATAAATTGTATAATCCTCAACAAATTTAAAACGCTCGGCACACTGCAGCATATACGCATAATCCTTTATTTCGCTGCCCAGCATAATGCCAAGGCTTAAAAGCGTAACAGTAAAATTGCCCTCTTCAAATTCCTTTTCCAGCCGGGCAATCGCTTCTTTAAAGTTTCCCTCCTCCGCTAAAGGCGTGACCTCGCCTGCGCACTGCGCGGTTTCATAATTGATAAAAGGCGCCTCCGCCATACCGTTGACCATGCCCATGCTGACCTCATTGGTCGACGCGTCATATTTGCCGAGCGTATAGCGTTCCTTTAAATCAGCCAAAAAGGCCGCGGCATCGCTTGAAGCCGCTCCTTCCGGATTTTCTTTCAAGCAGCGTTCCAGCATCTGCGCACAGCACTCCGCACTGCCGATTCCCCCAAAGGCCTCCGCAGTAAAAAAATAAAGCGCCGCCATATCAAAGCTTTGCGGCTTTTCCATCCCCAGCAGAGCGTAGCAATATTCCAAAGCCCTGGTATAGTCGGCATTCTGATTCAGCCCGTAGATCAGATCCATGATATAATCCAGCTGCTCCGGCTCCATCACCGCGGCACGGTAAAAAAGCTCTACGGCTTTGGTATATTGACCATTGTAAAGTTCTTTGTGTCCTCTTTTATTCAAACCCCTTGCAATACTTGCCATATCATAATTCCTTAGCTAAATTTTTTAATGCGTCACGGCTGAATACATACTTTTTACCGCAGAAACGGCAGCAGATCTCCGTATCGGCATCCTCATAAGCAAGCGAAAGCAGCTCGTTTTTTCCCAGCGATAAAAGCGCCTGCTCAAACCGTCGCCTGGAGCAATCACAGCAATACTGCATGGGAACTGTTTCCAGCGGTTTTACCCCCACATCCCAAAACAGGTCAAACGCCATTTCCTCTAAAGAAAGGTGATAGTTCAGTCTATGCAAAAGGTCTTCAACCGCATGGATTTTCTGTTCAATCTGATCCAATACCGCCGTTTCACAGCCGGGCATCGGCAGTACCAAAATACCGCCGCAGGTAAACCGGCCGCCTTCACAGCCGCAGTCAAGCGCAACGGCGGCGGGCTGCTGCTCACTTGTTACAAGATATGCAGCAAAATCCCGGTTTATATCTCCGGCAACAAGATTGCATATACCTACATACGGCTCCCCCGCAGGATTATCCCGTATCACCGTAAGCTGCCCGTTTTTTCCTATCAGCGCCGGAAGCTGCACCTGGCAGGCAGGAGTACAGGCATCCGGATGATCTGCACAGCCTTTGACATTCCCGCTGTTATCCGCCGTCACCAGCAGCTTTCCCGCCGGACCGCCGCCGTTAAGAATCAGCGTAAGCTTTTCCGACTCACTTTTATTTCTCTGGGCGAGCAAGGCCGCTGCACTGAGCAGCCTGCCCAGCGCCATGGCCACACCGTCGTTTAATTGTAAAAGTGTTTTGGCCTCCAGCGCCGCCGCAGACGCATTGATCATCAAAAGCGAGGCCTGTCCGTCGCAGATCATTGCATGAAGTATCTGATCTTCCATATAGTTTTCCCCTTAAAATAGATCTCATGCACGGGCGCAAAAAGTAATGCGCATACTTTTTTCCGTACTTTTTCTCTCAGTATAATCGTCCGTAACGCTGTGCACCTGAAAGCCCGCCTGCTCCAGCCACAAAATGATCTCCTCCTGTCTGTGAGCGCGCTGGATATGCTCTTCGTCAAACCGAACATAATGCGTTGGATCCTCCGCCACAAAAAAAGCGATATCCATCGTAAGCAGACGGGACCGTTCCTCAAAGCTATTGCGCCACAGATAGGTAATTTCGTCGTCATCCTCCGAATACAGCTGTCCGTCCATTGCCGTAAGCTTGTATTCACTGCTGATATCAAAAATAAACCATCCGCCGGGCCGGATATTCCGGTGAATATTGACAAACGCCCTCTTTACAGCTTCAGGCGTTAAAAGACAATTAATGCCGTCGCACACGCATACGGCCGCATCCACCGGTCTATGCAGCGAAAACGTCGCCATATCGGCATGGATCAGCCTTACAGAGCGTCCGGCGGCACGCAGCTTCCGGGCGGCAACCTCCAGCATATCCTCCGAAAGATCCAAAGCCGTTACCGAGAATTTTTCCGATAAAGCCAGGGTAGCCTGTCCCGTACCGCAGCCCAGCTCCACAATCTCCCGCGCACCACTCAGCTTTTTTATAATAAAATCCGTCCACTTTTCATAGGGCGCATCGTACATTAAGCCGTCATAAAGGCCGGCAAATTCACCGTACTGCATTCTGTTACTCCAATGGCGCCATTCCCTTACGCCGATCTTCGGGAGCATTTACATATTTATCAAACAGAAAATTGCTGAAAATCATCTGCCCTAAATAAATAAACGCCATTCCCATAAACAGAATAACCACCAGCAGAATCTGACCCAAGAAATAGCAGACAACTGCCGTTAAAACATAAATCAGAACCGCCAATAACGTACGCGGAAACTGCACCACAAGATAAATAAAAGAATTTTTTAAAATTTGCCGGAATGACAGCTGATAGGTTACCAATTGCGGAAAATGATAAATAGATGACATAAAATAGGCTACCATAGCAATACCGATTGCAATAGCCGCATAGCGCATCCACGCGTGTGCCTCTGCATTCATCAGCAATGTAGCAATCCACCATGCACCAGCAAAAAGCAGCATAGCGCTGAACAGATTCAGCAGCAATGCCTTCCAAAAACTGCGCCGAAACTCTTTCCAAAAATGCTCCCGTATAGTAGCGCGTTCATTCCAGACCCAGTTGCGCAGACAATAATACAGACCTGCCTTGGCGGGCCCTGTAATAGCATAAAGCGGCACGCAGATCAGCAGATACGATAACAACAGGTTCTCCTGTCCAGTAAATACTTGCTGGATCGCCTCATCTTGGGTAAGCGAAGCCACGGAAAACCAATAATAGAGCGAAAAGAGAATCAACGGCAGCGCGAAAAGCATATAGAGAACATTCCCCAGCACCATGCCGGAAAAGCGCAGCTTTACCACGTCAAAATACTGATCCACCCTTGTTTTGGGCAGATCCTTTGCCGTAAAATCCTTTTTATCGGGATTCCCTATAAAAATTTTATTATACCATTTTCCCCATTTTCCCATGCAGCAATCTCCTACTCTCAGTCATCCCCGTCGAGGTCGTCTTTGCCCGCAGCCCCAGGCGCCATGGAAGCCAGGCTCTCTTTAAGCTTGTTTTCCACCTGTTCCATAACCTCCGGATGCGTAAGCAAAAACTCCTTGGCATTATCCTTTCCCTGGCCGATACGTTCTCCCTCATAGCTGAACCATGAACCGCTCTTTGCAATAATGCCGGTATCAATGGCAAACTCCAGCAATGAGCTTTCTCTGGAAATGCCCTTACCGAAGATCATGTCTACCTCGGCCGTTTTAAAGGGCGGCGCCACCTTATTTTTAACGATCTTGATTTTGGCCTTATTTCCGACCTGTTCGGCGCCGTTCTTGATTGCTTCACCTTTCCGAATATCAATACGGACCGAAGCAAAAAATTTCAATGCCTTTCCTCCGGTAGTAGTCTCGGGGTTTCCGTAAATCACGCCGATTTTATCCCGCAGCTGATTGATAAAAATAACCGCTGTGTTAGATTTTCCCACAACACCGGTAATCTTGCGCAGGGCACGGCTCATCAATCTAGCCTGAAGCCCTACAGTGGAAGCTTCCATATCCCCCTCGATCTCCGCCTTAGGGGTAAGGGCGGCAACAGAGTCGATAACAATCAGATCCACCGCATTACTGCGCGCCAGCGCTTCGCAAATATCCAACGCCTGCTCGCCGGTATCCGGCTGTGAAACATATAACTCATCAATATTGACGCCAAGCGCTTTGGCATATACCGGATCCAGCGCGTGTTCGGCGTCAATAAAGGCCGCAATTCCGCCGTTTTTCTGGGCCTGGGCAATAATATGCAGCGTCAGCGTCGTTTTTCCCGAGGACTCCGGCCCGTAAATTTCAGTAATCCTTCCCTTGGGAATTCCGCCTACGCCCAGTGCGGCATCAATTTGTACAAATCCGGTGGGAATCACCTGCACGTTGATTTTTGCCGCGGCGTCACCGAGCTTCATAATCGATCCTTTGCCGAATTGCTTTTCAATGCCGGTAAGCGCGAGCTGTAGAGCTTTTTCTTTTTCCTTAAGGGTATCTTTTTCTTCCATTTTCTTATCCTCCCTCTATTTCTGCACCCTTCGTTTTAACAGAAAAAGTGCTTGATTTTTTGCTTTTTCGATAATTTCCGCCCGGCTGCCGCAAAAAATACAGCGCTGAACCGTACAGATATCCTGATAACAAACGCCGACATAAACAAGCCCCACCGGCTTGTCCGCACTGCCGCCGCCTGGGCCCGCAATGCCCGTGGTGCAGACGGCCGCCTGGGCCCCCGTAGCCCGGATTGCCCCCCGCAGCATCGCTTCCGCGCATTCTGCGCTTACGGCACCATATCGCTCTAAAATGGTATCCTCCACGCCAAGCAGCTGCTTTTTTGCACTATTGGCATACGCGACAAGACCGGCCAAAAATACATTGGAAATGCCTGGGTGCGCCACAAATGCCGCCGCAATATTTCCGCCCGTGCAGGATTCCGCCGCAGCAACGGTAATCTTTTTTTCAATTAAGTAATCAAAAAATTCCTTCATATATCCCTGCCAATTTTTTCCACAATCTGCTTATTGGCCACAAAATAATTTACACCCGAAACAATGGTCAAAACCAATGCGCCGACTAAAGTAATCACCGCCGTCCAGTGAATAATCTCCCCCGCAAAGGAAAACTCCAGCCAGGAAGATTCATCCAGGAACATCGCGATGATCGCGATATCCTGCAAAACCGTTTTCAGCTTTCCCAAACTGTCCGCGGCAATGACCACGCCCTCGCTGGCGGCAAGCGCCCGCAGGCTCGTCACAACAACCTCTCTGGCCACAATGACAACTGCGGTTATAACTGCAAAAACGCCGTACCAGTATTGTTGGCCATATAAAATCTGCGCGGCCAGGATAATAATGGCGGCCAGATTGATCAGCTTATCCGCCAGTGGGTCAAAAAACTTGCCGAAAACAGTTACCAAACCTCGTTTTCTTGCAATTTTTCCATCGATCATATCCGTAAGAGATGCCGCCAAAAAAACAACAGCGCAGACTATGTACAGCTTACAGTAAAACAGCAGCACCAATACCGGCGTTAATATGATACGCACTACCGTAATCCGGTTCGGCAAATTCATACAATCACCCTTCCAAAAAAATCATATCCAAAGGCTTCCTCAATCAGCACAGTATAAAATTCTCCCGGCAAAACACCCTGGCCGGAAAAATATACTCTTCCGTCAATTTCTGGGGCAAGAAATTCCGTACGGCCGTACCAAAGCTGCTGTTCCTGATCAAAACCCTCGGCAAGAGTTTTATAAGTTTTCCCCTCGCGGCGCTTATTATTTTCATGGGCAAGCTGTCCCTGCAGCAGCATAATCTCGTCACAGCGCCGCTGTGCCGTTGAACGCCGGCATTGGCGCGGCAGCTTTTCCGCCGCGGTTCCCTCTTCACGGGAAAACGCAAACACGCCCAGATGATCAAAACGGTATTTTTTTATAAAATCCATCATTTGCCTGTGCTGACGCTCCGTTTCCCCGGGAAAGCCGCACATCAGCGTAGTACGCAGTGCCCAATCAAACCCGGACGCCCGCATGCGCTCCAGAATCCGGATAAGATCGTCTTTCCGATAATGCCGGTTCATGGCGCTGAGCACGGCGTCCTCCGTGTGCTGAATCGGCATGTCGATATATTTGCAGATATTGGGATATCGTTCCATAACGGCAATGACATCCTCGCCCAGAGTGGAGGGATATGTATACATCACGCGTACCCATTCAAACCCCAGCAGCGCTGTTTGCTCCAATAACGCCGCAAAGCGGAGCTCGCCTCCGTCCAATCCGTAGCGCGTTGTATCCTGCGCGGTAAGAATCAGTTCCTTTACACCCTTTTGCTTCAGCGCCGCGGCCTCCGCCAACAGGCTTTCCTCCCCGCGGGAAACATATCCGCCGCGGATAGAAGGAATGGCGCAGTACGCACATCGATTATCGCAGCCTTCGGCTATTTTAAGATATGCGTAGTACGGGGTGGATATGATCCGCTCTGCCGAATTATCCAAATACCGTGCGTCGCCGCCGGTATTTACAGTCTTTCTGCCGGCCAGCGCGGCCTGCACCGCTTCGGCAATAGCTTCATACGCATAGGTTCCGAGCACGCCGTCCACTTCCGGCATCTCCGCAATGGCTTCGGGATATCTTTGCGTCAGGCAGCCGGTAACCAGCAAGGCCCTGCAGCGCTTTTCCTTATACCGCGCCATGGTCAGAATCGTATCTACGGCTTCCTCCTTGGCTTCCTGAATAAAACCGCAGGTATTTACAATAATAACGTCCGCCTCGCCCGGCTCCTTTACCAAAGCAATCCCGGCCTTTTGCAGATATCCGGCCATGACCTCGGAATCCACCAGATTCTTATTGCAGCCCAGTGAAACGATTGCAGCTTTTATCATTTTTTAATCCAATCTTTCATCGTACTTTGCCCAGAATTCCTCACGCGTTACCAGTACCTTCCGCGCCTTGGAGCCCTGGGCGGGTTCTATGATACTCCGCAGTTCCATCGTGTCAATCAGTCTTCCGGCCCGGGAATATCCCACCTTAAACCGACGCTGCAGAGCCGAAATGGAAATCGTTCCGCACTCTATTGCATATTCCACTGCGGCGGGAAACAGCTCGTCATCTCCGTCGATATCCTCTTCATCGTTCGGATTTTCCCCGCTTCCGCCGTGGGAAGGCTTCAGTTCGCGCATTACAAGCTGTTCTTCACCGATATACTCGCCCTGGGAATTCTTTGCCTTAATAAATTCAACGACCTTTTCCACTTCCTGTTCCCCTACAAAAGCCCCCTGCACGCGCACGGGCTTGGGTTCTCCGTTTAAATGAAAAAGCATATCTCCCTTGCCCACCAGCTTTTCCGCACCGCCGGTATCCAGGATGGTTTTGGAATCAAAGCCCGAGGCAACCGCAAAAGCAATTCGGCTGGGAATATTGGCCTTGATAACGCCGGTAATTACATTTACACTCGGCCGCTGCGTAGCAAGAATCAGATAAATTCCCGCCGCACGGGCCAGCTGGGCAATGCGCATAACGCTGTCCTCCACCTCGCCCCTGGCCACCAGCATCAGATCGTTCAGCTCGTCCACAATTACAACAATACGCGGCATCGGTTCTTCTCCGGCCTCCGCCGCTACTTCATTATACCGCACAATATCCTTCACCCTGCGTTTGGCAAAGGTTTCGTATCGCTCTTCCATCTTACGCACCACAAACTGCAGCGCGCCCGCTGCCTTTTTAGGATCTGTAACCACGGGCGTAAGCAGATGCGGAATGCCGTTGTATACATTCAGCTCCACTTTTTTAGGATCCACCAGAATCAGCCGCACCTCCTGCGGAGAAGCCTTATACAAAATACTGGTAATAATAGAATTGATGCAGACGCTCTTTCCTGCGCCGGTCTGACCCGCAATCAACAAGTGCGGCATCTTTGAAAGGTCGGCAATGATAGCCGCTCCTGTGATATCTTTTCCCAGGCCCACCGATACGGGAGATCTGCTTTCCCCAAACCGACTGCTTTCCAGCACCTCCCGCAAGGTGACCATGGAAACCGTTTCATTGGGAATTTCAATACCGATGGCCGACTTTCCCGGAATCGGCGCCTCAATACGTACCCCTACAGCCGCCATGGAAAGCGCGATATCGTCCGACAGGGAAAGAATCCGGCTGACGCGCGTCCCCTTTGCAATAGAGAGTTCATACCGCGTAATAGCCGGCCCCACCGTAATATTTTCCACCCAGGCGGTAATCCCGAAGCTCTTTAACGTGGATTCCATCATTTCAATTTTCTGGGAATGGTCGGTATTCAGGTTCTTTTTCGGAGCCGTCGGCGGATTCAAAAGGGAAAGCGGCGGAGCCTGATACGCCTTTTCCGCCGTATGCTCCGGCTTAGAGGGCATCACCTCTTCCTCAGCGGACGTTTCCGTCTCCTCCTGCGGTACGCCGGTGGGCTCCTCTTCCTGCGGCTGAACAAGCACCGGCCTTCTGTGTTCCGCCACGGTAAACGTTTTTACCTCGATATTTTCAGCCTGTTCCTCCTTGCTGTCCTCCGGCTCTTCCAATTCCTTTTCTTCGGCACCGATATCATAATCATAATTCTTCTTTCTATGCACCCGGCGGAACCGCTGACCGGCTTCATCCAGGCTTTCCCTCACTCTTTTGCCGACTTTTTCGCCCGTATCCTTCAATGAAAGGTTAAACAGCACAATCAGCGCGATGACCACAACAGCAAAAAACACCACAATGGCGCCGATATTGCTCACCAAACGGGTAAGCGGATAAACGTATAAACCCGCAAAACCGCCCATGCCGATATGCGCCTTGCCGGCTTCGTAGGCCTGCAGAAGCGCCTCGCCGTAGGAGGATGCGCCGGCGGCGGTTCCTACCGATGCAAACCAGCTGAACCCCATATGAATCAGCCCTACGCCGGAGAGTACCATCAGAAGCGTCATAACCAGCTTGCCCGCGTGAAGCTCCGGCCGTTTTACCCGAATCGCCTGCACGCCGAAAAAGATCAGCAGCAGCGGAATCACATAGGCCCCAATGCCGAAAGCACCGCGCATAAAGCCATCGGCAATATACGTTTTAAAGGCGCTGTCAGCAGGAATGACAAGGGAAAGAAGCAGCAAAAGGCCCAGTCCAATGAAAATAACGCCGCATATTTCATTGCGGAGATCTTTTTTCTTTTTCTGCGCTGATGCCTTTTTTGTAGTTTTGCTCTTCTTCCGGGTCGCCATGAACGCCAAATCTCCTTAAAATCTTCTCTGCCGGTCTCAACCGCCGCAAAAGCAGAAGAAACCATTATTTTTATATTATATCATAAAAATGCTATAAAATAAAGGGCTATTTTATGCTCTGCAGCAATTGCGTCAGAACTTCACCGCATTTTCCTACCGCGGCGGCACTGAAATGGCTTGTATCAAACATGGTTTGTATATTCCTGTCCATATCGTCCTTCGTTACGGCATTGATACGCGCAATCACCTCATCCACCGTAAGAACCTTACCGTTAAGCAGCAACACCTTGCCATTTCGGTTCATTCTTGCCGCGGCGCTTTCCAGCCCCAGTACAAAGCTTCCCTTCAGCTGTTCGCGGGCCTCAGTCAGTTCCTGATCGGTAACGCCCTCCCTCTTAAGCTTGTCCGCCTCTTCCAAAATCAGCTCCAGCACCCGTGGAGCCTGCGCCGGATTCATGCCGGCATAAACAGTAAACATGCCGCTGTTCACCGCGGAAGCCAGATACGAATAAATGGAATAGGTCATTCCGTTTTGCTCCCGCACACGCTGAAACAGGCGGCTGCTCATGCCTCCGCCGAAAATATTGCTGATCATATTCTGGGCAAAATACTCGTCCGAGGTCTGCGCAGCACCGGGCAGCGCCAGGCAAAGATTTACCTGCTCGATGTCCTTCTCCAGCACAAGAATCTCTCCCGCGGGCTGCACCAGCGCGCCGCTCCTGGCAGGAAACGCCGGCGACGGCGCCATCTGCCGGCCCAGCTTTTCCTCCAGCATATCAAAAATTTTCTCTTCGGCAAAGCCGCCCGCAACGGACACCACGATATTTTGCGGCACATAGGTTTGTCCCATATAAGCCCGTATATCCTCCGCTCGGATTCCGCGCACCGTCTCCGCCGGGCCGAGAATCGTTTTTCCCAGCGGATGCTCTCCGTAAAAAGCCTTGGAAAGTTTTTCGTGCGCCAGTTCGTCCGGGGTATCCTCCACCATGGCGATCTCCTCGCACACCACGCCCTTTTCCCGCTCGATATCCCCGCCGTCGAACTTACCGTTTAAAATCATATCGCACAGCAGATCCGTAGCGACGCCGTAGTGCTCATTTAAAATATTGACATAATAGCAGGTACATTCCTTTGCCGTAAAGGCGTTCAGCTGGCCGCCCAAAGCATCAATACAGCCGGCAATCTCCCGGGCAGTCCGTTTTTTTGTCCCCTTAAACAGCATATGTTCAATAAAATGCGAAATTCCGTTGTTGGCCTCGCTTTCCGCAAAGCAGCCCGCGCCTACCCAAACACCGATAGAAAAAGAACGGAGATACGGCAGCGGCTCCATCGCTACCCGTATACCGTTAGAAAGCTCTCGTATTTTCATCTGCATTTCCTCCATACTGTATATTTATTATTATATAGTATGAGCAGGATTCAGGCAAATATTATTTTAATTGCGCCCCGACCGTCATAAAGGTATAGCCCTGACTTTTGGCCAGCAGTATAATCTCCGGCAATGCCTTAAGCGTAGCCTGCGTAGGGTGCATCAGCACAAAAACACCGGGCTTTAAATTGCGCTCCACTCTGGCATAGATCTTATTCACATCCTGGTCCCGCCAGTCAATGGTATCTGCCGTCCACATAATCGTCTGGCAGCCGCAGGAGGCGGCATCGGAAACGACCTGCGAATTCACATCGCCTGAAGGCGGTGCAAACAGCACCGTTTCTTTTCCGGTAATGCTCTTGATTAAAGAGTTTGTACGCAGGATTTCACTGCGGCTCTGCTCCTGTGTAATTTTCGTATGCATTTTATGGTTATAACCGTGGTTTCCAATCTCATGTCCGGCTTCCGCAATCTGTTTTACAACTTCCGTATTCTTTGCCGCCCAGCAGCCGCCCAAAAAAAAGGTAGCGGCGATGCCCTCCTGCTCAAAAAGCTCAAGATACTTCAGCACATATTCTTCTCCCTGGTAGACATTAATCATCAAAGAAATCGTTTTTTCCTCCGTCTCGGCCTTATAAATAGCCGAGGGTCCTGTGCCGAAGGTATTGACTCCCCTGTTCTGATCCACGGCATAGCTGCCTAAAATAAACAGCATTACCACAATAATTAAGTTTACCGAAAAAGCTTCCGTGAGGATTTTGCGCATATCAAGACCACCTTGTATCAAAGTAATAAATTATACTGGAAAAGGTACGCTTTTATGCAACAAAAAAGGATGATTTATTGCAAGGACAAATTCCATAGGAAATTAAATGAAAATTACGGTACCACCTCAAAAAAGCAGTTGTATCGTTTCTTTTTATTCTGTAAATCGATAATCCTGTGGATTTGAATTTGGTATCAAAATCCGATGCCCGCCATCTTTACGGACATTGTCATTGCAAACAGCATATCGCTCATTTCTAACAAATTTTAGATAACAAAAAGTCGATGACAAATGATATGCTCACAGATCATCGGCTGAAAAATTTTCTATTACTCCCCCTTCCTGCAACCGGGGATTTTCCGCTTTCATTTTTCACGGAATATGGTATGACTCCGCTATCTCCAATAATTCCCGTTCACTTTCAATATCGGAAGCATACGGATATGCTTTGACGCATTTTTCAAACTGTTCTTTGATCTGCGCGGCCTTATCGACATCGTTCCTGTAAAGCAGCGTATAGGCATACTCTGTACGGATTACTGTTGGGAACCTGCGCATCTGCTTCATGAATTTGATTTGTTCTTCGTTATATAGTTTATCTATAATTTCGTTGTTTTTTTCATGAATCAACTCACAATATAGCCTATCACAAATGAGCAAATTCCGATGCAATCCAACAATGCCTGATTCTGCAGATAAAAGTTTATCAATCAGTACGGCTACATCTGTAAACGCTTGTTCGTCCATCAGTCTATTTGCATAAAAAACCGCCATAGCTGCCGTCATACTGTTTTTCATTTCCTCTTCGTCAGGAAGATAAAACCATTCACTCGGCATGCTTTTCAGCCGAACACCTTTCGAGCTTTGCTCCATTATCTTCATCTGCACCCAGAAAGATTTGAGCGCTTCAAGCGATTTACCAAGATCCCTTGCATTGTATCCGTCATTATTGATTAGCCCAAGCTTCATCGGAATACCATTCATTAAGGCGTAGGCAAAACCAACAATACACATTATTAGTAAAAAGAGCGAAAGAAAAGGCACTTTGCTGAAAAAGAGAAACAATACAGCGCAGATCGGGATTGTAATAAGATTCATGAAAGAGCCGCCGAGATTATAGAAAACAAATGGTATTTTGCCCTCCACCATATCGGGCGGATTCATCAAACATTGCCCTCCTGTTCCTGCTAAAGAAAGCTTGCGGAACCTTATCGTTCCGTTATCTTTCACAAACATCAAATTTCCAAATCGGAAAGAAGAAAAGGTGTACCCGGTGAGTAGTCCGGCTATCAGATGTCCAGTCTCGTGAATAATGATTTGCAGGAAAATAGCGATATACACTCCCAAAAATACAGCTACCAAATGAAACAAAATTTCACCAGCCGGAATGTCTCCAAATACATAATTTATGTATTCCATTGTTACAACGCCGCAAACGGCTCCGATCAGCATAAAACAAAGCATCATTAAAAGACTGCCGCGTTTTTTTGATTTTTTTTGCGTTTTCACATCCATATCGATCCTCCTAATTCCAAGGTGTCTATTTTATAACATACAGCTAATCAAAACAATTATATCAAAAAATGTTTGTTTTCTCAACCGCACTTATTTCGGAAAACAATAAATACCAAAAAAAACTTTTAGCAGTTTTTCTTGGTATTCGTCTTTTATGGTAACTTTGTAATACCTGGTAATTCAGTATATTGAATGTTCTCTAAATTACTTCCTTATCAGACATTAGCACAATCATCCTCCTGTTTTATTCGGGAAGCTGCCACTCTACCGGCGGCCGGCCGTTAGCGGCTAAAAATTCATTCGTCTTTGAAAAATGCCGGCATCCAAAAAATCCGTTATAGGCCGAAAGCGGACTGGGATGCGCGCAGGAGAGAATCTTATGCCGGGAATCCGTAATAAGACTCTGCTTTGCCCGCGCATTGGCGCCCCAAAGCAAAAACACCGTAGGCTTTGCCTGCTCGTTTACAAGCTGAATGACTCGATCGGTAAACGTCTCCCAGCCCATGCCCCGATGACTGTTGGCGCAGCCCTCGCGCACCGTAAGCACAGTGTTGAGCAGCAGCACGCCGTCCTGTGCCCATGCGGTAAGCTCGCCGTGCGCCGGCGGCCGGATGCCTAAATCATCCTCGATTTCCTTATAAATATTTTTCAGCGAGGGCGGCGGCTCCACCCCTCGCTTTACCGAAAAGCACAATCCGTGCGCCTGCCCGTACCCATGATAGGGATCCTGCCCTAAAATAACCGCTTTAACCGCACTTAACGGCGTATATTTCAAGGCATTGAAAATATCATACATCCCCGGATAGATCCGGCGCGAAGAATACTCCTGCTTTAAAAACTCCCGCAGTTTCAAATAGTATTCCTTTTGAAATTCATCCTTTAAAAGCTCGTCCCACTCATTGCCTATATGAACCATTTGATTCCACCTCGTTTCTATTTTACCGCAGATAGCAAAAAATTTCAACAATTTTTGAGAAATTTTGTAAAAAGAATATGAAAGGATAAAATTCTCCGGTTTTCCGTGGCAGGAACAAACTGCCGCTTTTGCAAAGATGAGACGCAGCAGCGTAAGCGCGCCGATGGCTAAAAAGGTCGCCACAAGGAATATAAAGCTTGCAGCAATGTGTAAGGGGGAAATAAAATCGATCCTCGATATATTTTAAAAAGGTATTCGCCCCCCTCACGCAACCCGAAAAAGGTTGGTAGCAAGCCGGAGCGTGGCGAGTGCGTTTACAAGCGAGCAGCCGAGGCCCAGCGATACAGAGCGATTCGAAACGACAGCGAGAAGAGCGACAAGAGCGCAAGCGGACAGGCAAGGAAGCGGGCGAAAGGCTTATTTTCTGTCGCAGACAAAAAATAAGCCGGAGCAAAGCGAACTTTGCTCCGACGTGGCAGGGGAGACGCGATTCGAACACGCAATCAATGGTTTTGGAGACCACTACTCTACCGTTGAGCCACTCCCCTATTGCGTGTGCATTATACAACAAACCCGCCGGTTCGTCAAGCATTATTTTGATCCAGCTGCGTCTCTATTCTCTTTTGTTCCTTCTCCAATGCCGCTGTCAACTCCTGCAAACGATCTTCATCATATTCCTCATAGGCAAAATCGGCATAGGTAAGCCCCTGCGGCAGCTTATAATAAATTTTCATCCAATCCTTGATCAGATCGCGCTCATAGGGCTGCGTGCTGCCGGCATAGGTATCATCCTTAAGCTTCATCAAAGGAATCGGGACAGACGACTGCATCTGCCGCGCGTATTTTTCCCCTTCCAACACCAGCCGCTGATGATTATACTGCTGAACAAGATCATTCGCCCGGAAGCCTGCAAAAATCGTTCCCGCGCCGATGCAGCCCACAACCAATACCGGCAGCATCACTGCCGAAACAGCTGCAATGCTTTGTTTCAGCGGCAGCGCCTCCATGCGGTTTAAAAGCTCTAAAAACGCACGGACGGAAATCAGGATCCAGACAAAAGCGAAAGGAAGAATGCACCGTTCCGGGAAAATCGGCGATATCAGACACGCCCCCTGAGAGGCAATTCCACCTAAGAACAATGCCCACAGGAAAAAATCCCGCTTATTTTTTTGCCCTAACAGCCAAATAGAAACATTGACAGAAATAATAACCAAATATCCCCAGAAGAAGCCGGTTGTCCACAGCGTCTTTTCCTCCAAAAACGATATTCCGACCGAAGCGCCGGCCAACACAGCTGTAAAAATCATCCAGATAAGGGATACCGCATTTTTCTGTCTCTTACGCAGGAACACGACAGCCAGCACGCCAACTGCCGCAATCAATATAACAAACGCCAGGTTTTCAGGCTGAAACACGGTAGAAACAATCGTCTGCGCGCTTTCCAGCAGTTGTCCGGAAAAAGATTTGCCATAATATTCCGCATACATACTCTTTCGGGAATTGTTGCCTACCGCCGCCAGCATAATATGACAGCCGGCGATAGCGCTTAAAAGCACAGGAGTGCCATAGAGAAGAATCACAGGATTTCTGCGGTAAAAGCTGGCATATATAAGCATAGCGGATGCGGTAACTACCGCAAAAATACCAATCTGCTCCATCGAAAATCCCGCAAAAAAGAACAGAACACATGTAAACGGCAGCATCATAAGTTTAGATAGAGAAATCAAACGCTCTGTTTTGTCAAACAAAAGAATATATAAAAGCCAAGCTCCGGCAAAGAGATAGAGCACCGGCACCATATAGGCAATCGACGCAGAATACCAATACAGGCCGCTAATGGCCATAGTCTTGCCAAAAAAGCCAAACAAAAGGCAAGTAAAAGCCGCAGCAATAAAGGGATGCTTTACTTTTTTGGCATGGAAAGCGAATAAAAACGCCAGCAAAAAAATTCCCAGCAAAACCGCCGCATGAAAATTCTGCATCACATCCGTTCCGGCTTTAAAAAGCAAAATCTCCTGAGCAAAGCAAAGCACTCTTCCTCCCCAGCAGTTATAGTGCTCGGTAAGATAATGTACCAGCTGCTGCATGGAAAAATTCTGTCCCCACATTCCTTCTTCCCAATAGACATAGCTGAGCGTGGCATAGCCGTAATCATCATGACTCATATACGCATAGGAATATTGCTTTACCAAAAACGCTGCAAACAGTACAAAAACCAAAAGAACCGCAAGTACTTTTAATATGTTTTTTATCCGGGGCGAAACACTTTTTTTATGATAGCCTTGTTCCCCTTTGGGCTCATTTTCAAAAATATCTGCGGCAGAAAAATTATTTTTTCCTTTTATCATATATAAGCCTCCGCAAGCAGCAACGCTTTATAAAATCATCCTCCGCCATTTGCGAAGAACCAAAAATATTATATCATATAAAAAATACAAATTCAACACCTAAACTTATTTTTCATGCCAAAAATAAAGAAAAAGAGTCCGTATTAAATTTCTTTTTTACTTAATCTATGAAACCAATATGATGTTTTATGAATCTTTAGAGATTACACAGATATATGTGCATTTGGCGCAGACGTATACGCTTACCAGAGGGAATATATATTCTCCCCTATCGAAAGGAGTATAGAGAAAACCGGCGCACGCATGGCGCCGGTTTTGGTGCTGGTGGGTCATCGGGGGATCGAACCCCGGACACCCTGATTAAGAGTCAGGTGCTCTGCCAGCTGAGCTAATAACCCATCTTGGAGCGATAGACGAGATTCGAACTCGCGACATCCACCTTGGCAAGGTGGCACTCTACCAACTGAGTTACTACCGCATACTTAAAGAACGGTGATATAATATCACAGCCAAAAGAATTTGTAAAGCATTTTTTTGTAAAAAAAATAAAAAAGCATTGTTCATAATTTGTTTTTAATGTTATAATGTACAAGTATTTATTTTTTATACTTGGAGAAAATGAAAATGATAGAATTACGTGAAGTAAAATGCAAAAGGGATTTAAAAAAATTTATCGAGTTTCCAAATCAATTATATAAGGATAATCCCTATTATGTACCACCGCTTACCTTGGATGAAATGAACAATTTGAACCCGCAAAAAAATCCTGCATATGAGTACTGCGATGCACGTATGTTCCTGGCCTATAAAAACGGTAAACTTTCAGGGCGAATCTGCGCGCTCATCAATCATGCTTATATTCAAAAATGGAACCGGCAGGCAATACGCTTTACTCGATTTGACGTGATTGACGATCTTGAAGTTTCAAAAGCCTTGCTGGGAAAAGTAGAGGAAATCGCCAGGGAAAACGGTTTAAATGAAATAATCGGTCCTATCGGATTTTGTGACTTAGATCGGCAGGGAATGCTTGTAGAGGGATTTGATGAACTGAGCATGTTTATTACTATATACAATCATGCATATTACGTTAAACATATGGAGCAGTTAGGTTACAGAAAAGACGTTGATTGGTGTGAAAAGCAAATTACAGCGCCAAAATCAGTAGATCCTAAAATCGAGCGTATCTCCAAAGCCATGCTGAAAAAACTGAATCTTCAGGTGGTACCGTTTCGGCATAAGCGGGATATCAAGCCGTATATTCCGGAAATTTTCAGGCTTGTTAACGATACATATAAAGATCTCTATGGCGTAGTGCCGCTAACGGAACGGCAAATTCATTCTTATGTTGCACAGTACTATCCAATTATTAATAAAGATTATCTGACACTTATTGTAGACAAAAATAATAAATTGATAGGCTTTGGCCTTTGCGGTCCTTCTTTTTCCAAGGCAACACAAAAAAACGGAGGACATCTATTTCCGTGGGGATGGATTCCCTTTTTTAAAGCGATCAAAAAAAATGATGTGATTGATCTATATTTAATTGCAGTAGATGAACAGTATCAAAGCAAGGGTGTAAATGCAATTATTTTGAGTTCTATTATTCAAAAAGCTATAAAAAACGGCGTAAAATTTGCAGAAACCGGCCCCGAATTAGAATTAAACGATAAAGTTCAGGCGCAATGGAAAGGATTTGAAGTAAGAGAGCACAAGCGCCGGAGATGTTATCAAAAACAAATTTAATGTATAATCGCAGAGCAATGTGGGAAAGATAAAACCGTAACCATGAAGGAGGAATAATTTTATGCAAAGAAATGAAGCAATTTCGTGTACAATCCAAAATTGTAAGCATCACTGTAAAAACGCTGATTACTGTAGCCTGGCCCACATCAATGTAGGAACGCATGAGGCAAATCCTACCGTAATCGAATGTACGGACTGCCAGTCCTTTGAGTATTGCTGCAAGTAATAAACCACAAGTTTTTATCCCATTGCTGTAGCTATCAAAAGACCCCCTGATGCAAAACATCTGGGGGTTCTTACTTTTTGAGAAAAAAGCAACAAATACGCCATCTTTATTTCATTATTAGCCGCCAATATCTGTAAAAGAATTTACAAATATTCTACCATAATATCCATTCCCATTTTTCCTACGCTTGCACCGCCCAGGAACAGCTGATAATCTACTGACGCCTTAATTCCGTTTTCATTTTTATCAATATCAAGATTCGTGGTAAAAATACGCATATCCAAGGAAATACCGCCAAAAGCTTTATATTGAGTTTCATATGTGGCAGTATCCTTAAAATACATATCCGCCCCCGTATCGCCCGTACGTTCTACCAGGATACTGTCTTCACCAATCAAAAGCGTGGTATTCACCGCGTCATCGTCGCTTAAATTCTCCTCATAATTCAATTTAATACCCGCAGCCGTCTCTTCACATTCCGAACGAGTCGTAAAAGTAATATCCTCTTCCATTCCCGGCTGCTTTGTTACAATCGTCAGCAATGCTTTTTTCATGAACACTCCCTCATTTTACAATCAAAGATAGCTCTCCGCTTCCGTCAATAGGCGTTCGATATACCAGTCCGCTCTCTACGCTGTCAAAAATATACAGCATATCTCCCGCCGCATCTATAGAATCCACATCATACACAGACTGTATTTTTCCTAACAATGTTTTCTCTGTCCCCTGATACGTCATCCGGTAAATATCTCCGGTTTCAGTCTCTACAAGAAAGATATAATCATCATTAATACAGTAAGCGCTTACTTCCTGTAAATGAAGCTTAACCTGCGGAAGATTTCCACCTTCCCCTACTGCTTCACCCGCAATATTGGTCATAGGCTGCAAATATAGGCCTTGATTTTCCTCATCACTGGCGATACCGATGATCGCTGAATTTTTATAGTTTAAAAGAGCGTTCTTATATAATGTTGTACTAATCTGTACCAGCTCCAGCGTATTGGCGTTCAATCGGTAAGGCACACGAGCAGAAACAAAATAAACTTCCGTATCATCCACATATAACAGCGGACCATTATCGCTGCAAAGGGTTTCCTCCCTGCCGGAAGAGATCTCGATGCGCTTTGTGCCACTGGCGCCCTGATAATAGTAATAAATATAATTGGGGCTGATCATCATTCCCGAAACCTCACCGGTTTCAAATACCTTTTTATCGGTTGTTTCATAATCGAAATACGTAATTTTGTTATTACTGGCAATAGCAATTCCATTTTGACCAAAAACATAATATTCCGAATCGTTAAACGTAAAAAGCTTTTTATTATTTTTACCGTTTATACCAATAGAATACAATACAACATTGGAACGCGTAGGTGAAATATAAAAAATTCTGTCATGATAAAGATGCATAGCATGTGCTTTTTGTGAAGTAACCGGCGCACAATCGCTGCCATCGGTACGCATTCTGTATATTTTTGCCCTTGGCGTATCACTGACTGCTTCAGAAGCCAGCGCCGGCATACTCCCGTTAATAAAATAGATCCAGTCTCCCTGTATAACGGCAATTCCGTTATTAGAAATGATCTCTGCTTCCGGCTGACCGCCTTCAAGACCCTTTGCACAGCCGACAGTACAAAGCAGCATCAACAGCACACAAAATGCAGCAATATTTTTTTTCATAATTCTCTCCTTGGCTCTAAAATAGCTTATAAATTAGACTTCATTCAGCCTACAATAGCAATATCCTCCAGCTCAACGCATTCAATATACAAATCTTCCATATTCATCCGATAAATTCGGTCTGAATCTCCGGCAGAGAAAAAATACAGCCATTGATCTACCACATCCAACGTATCAATGTCATAGATATAATCCTCCATCACACATTCATCCGAGCTTCCATCGATTGCGGCCCGGTAAAGATAATTCAGTTTAGAGTCGTTAATATAATAAATATACCCGTCATAATAGGCCATGCAGCTGCCGCAATTTTCAGAAATCTGCAGTTTTTGCCCCCCGCCGGAGGGAATCACAAATATTCCCGTTTCTTCGCCTTCTTTATCTTGTTCACTTACACCATAGGAAACACCGTAAAAATCCTCGCCCTCAGGAAAGACATATTCCGTATAACCGCCGTAAACCACAGCTTCGGAAGAAAAGGTTCTTTGATTATAGCGATATACGTTCCCATTTCCCAGCATATAATAATACATATACTCCTGATCAATTTTCAAAACATACGCTGCACTGGCGGTTACCTCGGTATATTCATTTTTTCCGTTTTCCACCTTATAGACGTTTCCGATATTTCCTTCAAGCTCCCGCGTAAAATACGTGTATTCCGGTCCCGTACGAAGGTTATAAACAGCAAAATCCGTAAGCCTGCGTATATTTTTTCCATCCTTATCCATGCAGTAAAGCTTAAAATCTTCCGTAAAATAAATAGCTTTGTTCGTATAGCCGTAACAGCCCCCGTAATAGATATCATCAATCCGCTTCAGTACGCGGTACTCGCTTCCGTCAATATTGACCGTGCTGATGCAGCTGCCGCCCTTATCGTATACGCAAAGATAGATCGTCTCTCCCTCAATATTGAATACGGAAACATCCCTGTCAACCACAACATCCTTTTCGGTACCATCTACGCGCATCCGGCACAAAGCTCCGGCATATTCATGAAATCGCTCGTTTTCATGCCGCATAAAATTATCTCCGTTAATATAATAAATCCATTCCCCCTGTCTAGCGGCAAGACCTCCGTCAGAAACGGTAGCCTCTTCCGGCATAGCTCCGGAAAGGGGCTTTTCCAGGCCGCTGTATTCCCCTGTAGAACAGGAACAAAAAATCCCGGCAAGCAATACGGCAAGCAATAAACAATACAGTTTTTTCTGCAAAGCTCTCCACCCTGTCATAATTCTTTATTTTGCGCATAAAATTCAACAGAAAATCAGTTTAAAAGGAGTGTTTACGTTATGCGCAGATTCAATTTTAATAATTTCAAAAAAAACAATAGTGCCATAGAGCCGGAAAAAATCGAAAAAGAACCCGTACGCCGCTACAGCGCCTATCGCACGATTATTTCCCGGCATGAAGCTACCGCCGCCCGGCTGAAGGATGAACCCGTAGCGGCAATTGAAAGCAACAACTAAGCCGTAGGCATTCTGCCTTCCAGCAGCAGCCCCAGTGCTTCTACAACAGAATCAATCGAGCGGCAGCGCACCGTAAATACAGCGTTGTCGCTTTCATTATTTTTAAATACCGCGTACGTATCGGATATTTTGTAATAAGCTCCTTCATAGGTGGCCTGCTTAATATAGCTCTTCCCCGTCTGCTGATCGGTAATAGGAATCTCCACCTCAAAAGAATAAGAAAACAGTTCCTCTCCTTTTTCGGTATCATTCGGTACTACTCCCTCTATAGAAAGAAATAAAACCTTGGAATAAAATGTCTTAAACTGCAGTTCATCCAGCTTTTTACCATTTAAATAATACGTATTCAATGTGGATTCCACACCATCATCGTCCAGTAGAACATTTCCGGAATCGTCATACTGCAGTTTCCGGTCAATCGTAAGCGTATACTCCTGGCCCCCCGCGCGGAAAACGCCGCTGCGCAGCCAGTAAATATTCAACGCCAGCAAATACGGGTTTGCCAAATCCACCGCGCTCACATTCAGCGGCGCAAATACCTCTGCACTGATCGTATAAACCTTTGCCTGGCTGAAATCCGCTTCAGCGTCTGAAAGCAGCGCGCAGTAATACAGATCCTCTGAATCCTCTACCTTGCTGCCAATCACCAGATGATCCAGCAGCTTGGTATCGCTGTCATAGCTCTGCAGCTCATATAAGGGTTGATCAAAACCATAACGAGCACTGTCCCCCCCAACCATCTCCGCCACATAGGAATTAAATTTCAAATTGCTGATATTTTCAAACAGGGTATCGATTGCATCGGTATTGGTTTCGGAAATGGTAGGCAGCAGCATATACCAAGCCTCCGCTCCCGAAAGAGGGCCGGGAATGTAGGAAAGCTGCACGGTAGCTCTATCAGAATTGATAAAATACAGTGTCTGGCAGCTCAAGGAAGTTTTATCCAGCCCGGGCAGATTCAGCATATCCGCTGTCCGGTAAGCCGTATAATCCATCACATATATCGAAACGACATAGATTTCCCTCACATCATCCAGCATCAGATACACACCTTCACGGCTGCCGTATTCCCGGCCGACATAGATCGTATGCTCGCTTCCGTCGGTATAGCTTATCTTTACCGTAGAGGCCGGCTCTGCCAGGCCATACTCTTCCAGCTTTGCGGCATCATATTCCAGAACATATTTGGTTTCCATATGGCCGCACCACTGCACCAAATACTTTACCTTCAGCTGATTTACATCATCATATTTTTGTCCCTCGATATTCCAGTCCTGAACAGTACCGTTCATAAAAGGGGTAAGTACGATCTCTTCCTTATAAGTATGATTAAAAAGCTCAATTTTTTGAATTTCACTATCCTCATAATCATACAGGATCTTTACATTCTGATTCTCTCCTTCTCCCGAGGAGCCAAAGAGCATATATCCCGCAATCAATGCCGCAATCAGCAGAATCGCAATCGAAACAATAATCAGAGAGCGCTGCATGCTTACATGCTTGATTTTTGTATCCTTCTTTTCAACATGCAGCAATTCTTCTTTCAGCGCATCCTCACCATGATCCTGAAGATCCTTGGCAATTTCGGTATAGCTTTTTTCTTCCGTAAGGCCGTCTTTTTTTTCCTCTTGACTCAAAGATTCTTCCTCCTTACCCAAACCACAACTCCCGCTGTAAAAATAATCAGGGGAACAGCAACCACTAGAATAGAAAACCAGACCTTCATATCCAGCTGGCTCATCTGTACATAGCTGGACGTAAGATCAATGCCTACGTTTACCAATTCATCCGAAGAACTTTTTCCTGCCAGCCAATTGATTCCATTCCGCAAAATATTGGAATTTCCCAAATAATCGCCTGTCGCGATACTGGAAGAACCCATCAGCAAAATACGCGTTGTAGTAGTTGCGGTAGTACCGGATATCCCCTCATTTATACGTTCATATGCACATGCGACACTATGAACATTTTTACTGTAATTGCCCGCTACCGCGTCCACTTCGCTGGCCTGACTCCAGGGAATCATAACACTGGTTGCATAGCTGGTCAAAACATTGGAAAAATTTTCCTGATAGGTTCCCATCGTGGTACCTGTACCATATTTATAAGAAAAACTGGCCGCCTCACTTACCCAGACAGGTTCATTAGCCGACCGCACCGCCGCCGAAACCTCATGTGTCTGGTCCGCCACCAGCTCGATCAGCTTTGCAGAGCTTGCCGCCCGATGCGCCTCATCGGTTTCCGCAATAACACCATCATTCAAAGACAAATTAAAATAGTCCAATAAATTATGGTAATTGACAAGCGGTTCTCCCGCATCATCCACCAACCGGCTGCACATAAACAACATTCTGCCATAGCTTTCATCCAAAAAGGAAATAATATGGTTATATTCCTCCGGGGAAAGATCATTCTTCGGCTGAAGAATTACCAAAATGTCTCCCTGACGAAGCTGCTGCTGGCCGGAGATCAGATTGATCTCCTCCACATTGAAATTTTCCCGCTGAATTCGGTTGATCATTGTTTCGATCTCCTCCCCGGTATTCTCCCCATGACCGGTAAGGATATATACATTCTGCCGGATCCCTGTACGCAGATAGATCAGCGCGCTTGTAATCCAACGCTGCAGCACAAAATAATTTTTTCCTGTCCGGCTGTTATTCTCCACCATTTCACTTTCATTAAACGCATGATAATTGCTCTCATCATCCGCCCTTGCCACAACTACCGCATAGGAAGCCAGCTGCTTGGTATCGCTGCTGAACTGCTCCAGCTTGGAAGGATTGACAATGGGATCTACATTTTTGGAAATAATTTTGTCACTGGCACCGTCAAACAGCGCCACAATATTCTGGATCATCCCGCTGTAGTTGTCTGCCTGACCGTCAGGAATAAAGGTATAGATAATAATATCGTTTTCCAAATCCCGGATCGCTGTCTCTGCATTTTTATCCAGCGTATACGCATCTGTGGGCGTAAAGTCAATTTTCAATCCGTTATTATTTTCCACATATACCGCCAATACATTTAATGCCAGTACGGCAACAATCACCAAAACGGTAATCGCTATGGAAAAGCCGCCGTATTTCAGGCTGCGTTTATCCCTGTGAAGCGTTGTTTGGCTGTTCTTCATTCCTTATACCCCCGTCCATCTTCTGCGCTCAATCGCGCGTACCGTCAAAAACAAAAACAAACCGGAAAGACTAATGTAATACACAAACGGCGAAAAGCCGACAATACCGTCTGCAAAATTTTGATATCTGGCCAGCATGTTCAGAGAAGACGCCACCATGTTCAGGAAATCGCTGCCCAGATTGGTAAGCGTATTATTACCCAGCCAGATAAAAAACGCCACTGCAAAGCTGACGACCGCCGCCACCACCTGGCTTTCGGTCATAGCTGAAACGAACACGCCGATAGCCATAAAGGTAGCGCCTATCAGAAAAAAACCGATATACTGCACCATCAGCATGGAAAAGCTGAGCGCGCCGGACGAGGTATAAATAACGATCACCAGCGGAAAAATCAGATTCAGCAGCATGGCAATCAGCAATACAAAAAGCGCGGCAAAATATTTGCCCAGCACTACGGAGGAAATGCTCAAAGGAGAGGTTAAATACAGCTGATCTGTTTTGTTTCTGCGTTCTTCGGCAAAAATACGCATTGTCAGCACGGGCGTGATGAAGCTCAAATAGATCGTCATATTCTGAAGCGCCGTAGAATAATCGGCTTTTCCGGAATATCCCGTGCCATAGGTGTTGGCCGTAAGATTCACATTAAAAAACAATATGGCGCTGATAACCATAAATATAGCGATAAATACGTATCCTACAGGCGAATAGAAATAATTCTGTATCTCTTTTTTACAAACTGCCCACATATTACAGCTCCCTCTCCGTACCGGTAAGCTTGAGGAAAATATCCTCAAGGGTAACGTCCACATATTTTATCATTAAAATCGGCATATTGGCCTTGGCCATCGCATTGAACATGGGCCGACGGATATCCGTTCCCTTTACGGTTTCCACCATCATGTCCACCGTATCATGCTCCTTTACACCCAGGCCTTCCACATACTGCACACCATTTAAGGAGCGCAGGATCTTTGTCGCAGCGGATTCGCTTCCCACCACGCGGATTACCATATTGGCGCTCTCCTGAATTCCCTCCTGCAAATTGGCCAGCGTATCCTGCGCAACAATACGTCCGTTATTGATAATAACCACCTGCTCACATACGTCAGCAACCTCCGGCAGGATATGGGAAGAAAGAATAATCGTATGCTTTTTCCCCAGCGCCTTGATCATACGGCGGATCTCTATAATCTGCTTGGGATCCAGCCCCACGGTAGGCTCGTCCAGAATCAGCACCTCGGGATTTCCCACCAGCGCCTGTGCCATGCCCACACGCTGCTGATACCCCTTGGAAAGGTTGCCGATACGGCGCGGGATCACATCTGTAAGCTTTACCAGCTGGGCAATCTCATCAATATGCCCAGGTATTGCGCTTGCCTTTACATCCTTAATCGCGCATACAAATTTTAAATATTCCAGCACCGTCATCTCCTGATAGATCGGCGGATGCTCCGGAAGATAGCCGATATGCTTCTTTACCTCCCGCGGATTTTTCAAAATATCGTATCCCGCAATGCGTGCCGTACCGCTGGTAGCGGAAATATAGCCGGTAATCATATTCATCGTGGTACTCTTCCCCGCGCCGTTGCGCCCCAGGAATCCGACAATCGCACCTTTTTTTACCTTAAAGCTGATATTATCAACCGCCAGCTTACTGCCGTAGAGTTTTGTGAGATTTTCTATTTCTATCATAAAGGATCCTCCATTATTCATCGTCACGATAGGACCTGCTCAGGAACTGCGTAAGCTCCGGCTTCCAGGTAAGCTCCACCGTACCGGTAGAGCCGTTGCGCTGCTTGGCAATAATAATCTGCGCCAGATTTTTATCCACCTCTTCATCGGCATCCTGATAGTATCCCGGCCGATGCACCAGCATAACCACGTCGGCATCCTGCTCAATGGCACCCGATTCCCGCAAATCCGAAAGCATCGGCGTATGATCCTTTCTTCCGCTGGTAACGCCGCGGTTCAGCTGTGAAAGCACAATTACCGGCACATTGAGCGTCCGCGCCAGCCCCTTTAACTGCCGTGAAAGCTCCGATACCTCCTGCTGGCGGCTCTCCCTGGTATTGGTGGCCATCAAGGAGATATAGTCAACCACCACAAGCGCCAAATCTTTAATGCGCCGGCATTTGCTGCGTATTTCAGCCACGCCGATCTGCCCGGTATCATCAATATAAAGCTTGGAATGATTCAGCAGCTCCGTCGCGTCATAGATGCTTTCCCAATCCTCCTGGGAAAGATCTCCCTTACGAATTTTGTTGCCGTCAACACCTGCGGCCGTACCGATCAGGCGCATCAAAAGATCGTTTCTGCTCATTTCCAAGCTGAAGAAGGCCACAGATTTTTTTTCCACCATAGCGGCATGCGCCGCTATATTCATCGCAAGACTCGTCTTTCCCATGCTGGGCCGGCCGGCAATAATCACAAGATTGGCCGGCTGCAGTCCGCCGGTCATATCGTCAATTTCATAAAAGCCCGTGGGCACGCCCCTGGTCTTTCCGTGATTGAGGTATATTTCACGAATTTCCTCATAGACCTCGTTTACCGTTTCGCTTACATGGCAAAGGCGCGACGCCTCATTGTTCATGGCAATATTAAACAGCGCTCGCTCGGTAGTCTCAATAATATCCTTAGCCGGCTCGTCGGCGGTATAACAGACCGAAACCGAATCGCTCAGCGAAAGGATCAGCTGCCGCAGCTTATATTTTTCCACCACGATATCCGCATAGTGCGTCACATTAGCAACGCTGGGCACGCCGTCGGTAAGCTCGGTCAAATAGCTGATGCCGCCCACATTTTCCAAACTGCCGCGCTTGACCAGCTCGCTGGAAAGCGTAACGATATCGATGGGCCTGTCCGCCTTCAGAAGCTCGCACATGGCCTCATAGATCTCCTGGTTGTTGGTACGGTAAAAGTAATCCTTATTCTTTATTTTTTCGTACACCGTGTTAATGCAGTCGGAATTGAGCAAAATGGCACCCAAAACCGAGCGCTCACTCTCAATATCGTTGGGCATTGTCCGCACTGTGTTATTTTCCAACCGTTTCACTCTCCGTTTTCAAAAAAAGCCGTCCTCTGCTTTTCTATTTTATATCAAACAGGCGGCAAAGTAAATAAACCACCCTGAATTTTAAATAAATCTTCACAGAAATTTCAGCCAAACTGCTCGCCGAACTGCTTTCCGCCCAAAATATGAAAATGAAGATGCGGCACTGTCTGTCCGCCGTTTTTTCCCACATTGCTCACCAGACGGAAACCGTCCTCCAGTCCCTGCTCGGCGGCAATCCGGCCGATCACCGCAAAGATATGCGCAATCAGCGCGCCATCCTCCGGACCAAGCGCCGCGGCGCTTGGAATATGCTTTTTGGGAATCACCAGAATATGCACCGGTGCGGCGGGCGCAATATCCCAAAAGGCCAGCACGGACTCGTCCTCATACACCTTTTTTGAGGGAATTTCTCCCTTTACGATCCTGCAGAAAATACAATCGCTCATTATCTTATATCCTTTCGCCAAGCAGCCCTTGCTCGCTGAGCTGCGTTATTTTTACAAAAACAATTTTTCCCGCCAGACCCTCTCCGGCAAACGATACCTGCAAATGCTCCTTCGTCAGACCGTACTGCCTGCCTCCGGTGTCATTTTCACACA
>CAJMLN010000014.1 GCA_905214315.1 uncultured bacterium
TTGTTTTCTTTGTAGTCAAAACCTGCGGCAAGCAGTCGGCCGAGCAGTTCCCGTTCCTTTTTGGGGGAAAGGGCTTCCTGGGGAAAGGCGGCGTAGCCCACGGGAAAGCCCATGTGCGCCAAAACCGCTTTTGTTGCGGAAATTACATTATATTCAGTGAGTACATGGATCATCCTGCTGCATTCGGTTTGTATCCGGCGGGCGTCACGGATATTTCCGCGCTGAAATTCCTCAAATATTTTTTTAAAGCGCGGCAAAAAAATATTATAGCTGGTGCCGATGCCTCCGTCCGCACCGGCCGCAAGACCGCAGATCAGCATTTCATCAAATCCGTTCATAATATTGCAGTCTCCGTTGGTGGCGTCTTTGAGCAGAATCAGGTCAGAAAAGTTGCTGCTGGTCCATTTTACGGCGGTGATATTATCAATTTCAAACAGCTTTTTAAATAAACTGACGTTTATTCTGGTATTGGCGGCCGGCGTGAAATAGATCATCAGCGGAATATTTACAAAGGAGGCAATTTTTTTATAATAATGATAAATATCGGTTTCATTATACGAAAAATATAACGGAGGTACTGCGGAGACGGCATCGGCACCGGCGGCTTCTGCGTGCCGTGCCAGACGTTCGGTTGTCCGAAAGTTCATATCGCTGATATGAACAATTTTTTGCCTTTCGGCACCGATGACATCAATCGATACTTCACAAAGCATTTCGCGGACGGCCGCGTCAAGGCGCAGACCTTCGCCTGTAGCGCCTCCGATATAAAAGCCTTCGGCGCCCTCCTGTATTTGGAAGGCAATCAGCCTGCGCAGAACATCGGCGTTCAGCTTTTCATCCCTGGTAAGCGGCGTGACAAGGGCAGGGTATATGCCTTTAAACCATTTTTTTTGCTTCATTTTTCAAACTCCCATATCAATTGTTTTATAACCGCGGGCGAATCTTCGCCGTCGTGATCATAAAATACGGTAAGAATACTGCCGTCCGTTCTTTCTACCGAACAGGGGTACCCGAGATCCGCACTGATGCCTTTGTTGTAGAGAATGTATTCCGGACTCCAGCTTTTTCCGTCATCGCGGCTGCTTATGGCATGAATCCCGTAAGGCTTTTCACGATGGCCGTATACAGAAAGTAAAAAGCCCGAGGAATGTAAAAGCAGATGCGCCGGAGCTCCGGACAGTTCTCCGATAATTCGATGCGGCCTTGTAAAAGTATGGCCGCCGTCCTCCGATTCGCTCTGATAAAGCGTATAAATTCCCGGTTGACTGGTGTTTGCCGCACGCTGTACACGGATGTGTACGATTATTTTTCCGTTTGGCAGGCAGACGGCCGCCGGTTCACAGGAAATAATACCGTCAGAATCAGAGGGATTTTCAATATCGGATAGAAACTGCATCTGACCGTTTTGCTGCATGCGGAAGCATTGGATATGACTGGAATTTTCATCGTCGGTAAAATTCCTTCCCACGTACAGAAAGCTGCCGTCCGGCAATGCGGCGGGGCCGTGCGGACAGGAGACAGGGGACTGCATAAGCGGTCCGAAGGTATAGCCGCCGTCTCTGCTGATGACAAAGGTGGAGCCCAAAAAATCCTTTTCGGCTTGGGACGCAGCTATATAGTCCAGATAAGCATCCACATAGCGGTTCTGAGCATCAGAACGGTTGGCAAGGGCTGAGTATTCGCGCTGGGCTTTTACAGAATTATTAAAGCTGGTAAGAATGACAGCCGCTTTGTCAGCGCTTACGGCAATGCCGGCATCCCGGTCGTCTAAAGGGGTATCAATCACTGGCGCAGGACGGGTCCAGGTTCTGCCTTCGTCACGGCTGTAGCAGATAACGGCCTTGCCGAACGGACAGAGATGCGCCAGCCGGAACCCGGAACACACCAGAGCTAACGTTCCGTCGGGAAGTCTGGTGACAGACGGCCAGGCAAAGTAGTTGTGCGGACTTTGCGGATTTTCGCATACAGTACGGATATCGAACACCTTAATCTTCATAAAAGCTGTCCTCCTTGACTTTTTATTGGGGAAACGATATAATCTGACTGTATTTAATTATAATGCTTTTTTGCAAAACGTCTATATTCTTTTATGACATTTTATGAAAGATATGTCGTTTTCAGAAAGGATCTATATGAACTGCTTTTGTACCGATCTTTCTATAGGCGACGCTAAATTGGAGCTTACTATGCAGGGCGGTTTTTTCAAAAGTGAAGAAAACATCGCTGCGGCCTTGCACTGTCATTCTGCCTTTGAGGTTCATTATATACGCTCAGGAACCTATCTTTTTTTTCTGGAGGATCGTACCGTTGAATTTTCAGGGGAGACTTTGGTGATGATTGCGCCGAAAGAGTACCATAAAATAGTACCGTTAAAAGACGGAATGAAGCTCAGTTTCCAGTTCCGGATATTAGAAGGAAGAGGTAAAGAAGCTTTTTTTGAGTATTTTACGCAGGTATATTCTCTGAAAGACAAGGTCTTCAGTATTTCTTATACTATGGAGGAATTTCCAACGCTTTTGCAGATAATATCGCAATGTGGCAGAAATTTTACAGAAAGTAATATCGTAAAACTAAATTCTATTTTAACCATTGTGTTTTTAAATATGGCAGAAAGGCTCCGTCATACAGACAGTAGCAGAAGAGTTTTTGGGGAACATGGAAATGTTATGGTGGATATTTTAGCTTTTATTCAGAACAATTATGCGGATATTACCCTGAAAAAGCTTGCAAATTATGTTGGTTTATCCACGCGGCAAACAGAAAGGATTATAAAGATGCAAATGAATGAAACATTTTTATCTCTGCTGAATCGTTATCGCGCAAAAATAGCAGTGGAACTTATTCAAAATTCCGGACTATCCATGGAGGCGATCAGTACGGCGTGCGGCTTTTCTACCTATAGTGGTTTTTGGAAAATTTTTCAAAGGTATATTGGATGTTCTCCTTCGGAGATAAAAAGAAAAAACGATACGGAGAGCTACTATGTAAAGGGTGATTTCACCGCCCCAATACATATGTAGACTGCGGTTCATTTGTAGTAGGATTTGTCAGAAATTTCGTGGAAATGGAGGACAGGAATTCTCCCGGCAAAAAGGAGCCGGGAGAAATAACGGTTTCGGCCTTTGCGAGTCTTGGTTTGCAGGACTTTCAAAGACCGATTTTGCATGGTAATGCAATTATCCTTGAAAGTCATTTCTGGCGGTAAAAGCATTACAATCATGACCGGCAGGAGGTAGCAGGACGGACGGCGGCCGTCAAGGCTGAAATGAACGGGCTTGCGCCTGGTTTTGACTACCGCGTCCGTCCCGCTGATGGGTTGCCAAGAGATGAGACAGCCCCGAGTGCTGCCACATTTCTAATTTTTCTATTGCACTTACTCTTTTTTTATGTTATCATAATTTTAAAGCATTATCCGTATAGGGCGGGGGCAGTTTATATCAACAGGATATTAAAGTCAACTACTCAAGGGTAGTTAGAACTGGAAATGTAAGCCTATACACACTTTGTAGGTGTGCGTGGGCTTATTTTTTGCCCCGCCGCCTGTAAGACAGGAAGGAGATATGGATTATGACAAAAACTTTTCTAACGGCGGTTTTATCTTTTGCAAGCACCAACATTGATAACATTTTTGTGCTGATGATATTGTATGCGCAGGTGCAAAATTCTAAAGGGATTATCCGGGTGGTCACTGGGCAGTATTTCGGAATTGGATTTCTAACTGCCCTTAGCGTGTTAGGCGCATGGGGAACACAGATTTTTCCACCCCAGTATATCGGCCTTTTGGGTTTCCTGCCTTTATTCCTTGGCATTCGCACATGGTTAAACTATCGGCGTGGGCAAAATGAGGAAGAGAGGAATACGGGCGATCGCTCACAAATCAACTTTTTTAGTGTTGCCCTACTTACAATTGCGAATGGAGCGGATAATATCGGGGTATATATCCCCGTCTTCAGCGGATACTCTCCTACGGATTTCGCGATTACACTTGCTGTCTTTGCGATCATGGTTGCCCTATGGTGTTATCTTGGCTTTGCCTTGGCAAACTACCCATATGTCAAAAAAAGAATTGTTCGGTATCAGCATATCCTTGTTCCTTTGGTATTAATGGCGCTCGGCCTTTTCATACTGGCAAAGAATTACATTTTCTAAAATGCCAGGGGCGCACTTACTCACTACCACTCCAAAGGGGTGCCGGCGGTATGCTTTGCAGGCTCTCTGAGGGGAGAGGGGCCACACCGATCCGAGCGCGGCATAGCGTCCCTTTTTTCGGCTCAGGTTCCCATGCTGGAAGCGTGTCATAACTGCCCGAAAAAGAAAGTGTTATGATTTGCAAAAAGACTCATTGAAAAATGCTCTCTTGTGTTATGATAAAATTGCCGGTATTTGTAGTGAGAAAAAGAAGAAGGCTCTAATTATCGTCCCCCGTCTTTCATAGCGGGGGGCTTTTATTCGATGTCCATTTTTTATATATGGATTGTACGGAGAATTATTCTTCTATTTTTGTTTACTTTTTATGTATTTGTTGGGAGAGAAACCGCAGTATTTTTTAAAAGTCTTGCTAAAATGATAAATATCGGTGAACTTGAGTTGAACAGCGATCTCCCCTATTGAAAAGGTATCAAGGGACAAAAGCTGTTTGGCTTTTTCTATGCGGTGTTTTTGCCTGAAATCTATCGGGTTATCACCGCTGTATTCCCTGAACAGCTTACGGAAATATCCCTCACTTACCCCACATAAATGGGCTATTTCCTCAATGCTTTTGTCGGTATTACTCTCTAAAAGCTCAATACCCGTGCGAATGTAAGAAAATTTATTTTTTGCAATACTTTGACGTTGTTTTTTACAAGCATGGGCAAAAATTCGATAGATTACTGAAATGATCTCAGGAACACATACGATATTTTTTTCAAACTCCTCTGCCGCTGTATCTATAAACATTCCAAGCGATATATCAACATTTTTTATGCAGATAACCGGCAGAAGAGTAGGACAAAATTCTTCTCCGTCTGCATTATAAAGCTGAAAATGAAAAACGATACTGTCTACCTGGCCTGGAGCGGTGTCAAAAAACTCAACATAGTATTCTATGTTCTTGGCCATGTAGGTGAGTTGATTTTTTTGAACCTCAATCACAGTTCCATCCTTGCAGATTATTCTGCCGCGGCAGTTTTTAAACCAAAGAAATGTGTGCGAAGGCTTTGGCTTGCCTATACAGGAGTAAAAATTGTTTCGCTCAAACCAATTTTGCAGTTTTGCTATTGCCTCGGTAATAACAAAACTTGTATAGTACATTTCTTTAAAAGGTATTATTTTCATTTTTGCACCTCCAAACGGTTTAAAAATATTTTATCACATATTTTTAAAAATTGAAACGATTTTTACAAAAAATATTTTGATTCTTACATTTTAATTAACGGGAAACTCTGTTATACTAAAAAAGAAAACTTTAAAAAGCAAAGGGGAAAACTATTGTGCTAAATTATAAAGTTAAAATAGGTCTTGTACCTATGCGTCGCAATACAACGGATCGTCCGAGAGGAACTTTCTTAAACTGGTATTCTGCTGAGCAGCGCGGTAAAAGATTTGTTGATTATATTGAGCGTAATTTTACAAATGAAAATGTTGCTTTTGTCAATATCAGGGGCATTGGAATCGAGAACCTTATGTTTGATGATAATTCTGCCGCCGAGGTTGTAACCCGTTTTAAAAGAGAACAGGTCGATGCAATATTTATCATAAATTGTAATTTTGGGAATGAGGAAGCTGCCGCAGATGTGGCTAAGGCTCTTGGTAAGCCCGTGCTTTTGTGGGCGCCGCTTGACGATGAGTATTATGTTGACGGTATGCGTCCCACAGATTCACAGTGTGGACTTTTTGGTGTATCCCGTCAGATGCAGCGCTATCATATTCCTTTTTCGCATTTACCCTGCTGCAGAATAGAGAGCGAGGAATTTAAAGAGGGCTTTGAGAGGTTTATTAGAGTTGCCTGTATGGTCAAAAATTTTAAAGGATTGCGCATCGGGCAGGTGGGGGCTCGTCCTGCCCCTTTTTATTCGGTCATTTGGAATGAAGGCGAGCTTATGGAAAAATTCGGCATAAAAATTATTGCGCTTAACTTTGCCATCATTGAAGACAGAATGAAAAAAGCTACCGAGGAATGTAAAGAAGAGATAGCGGATATTGCCGATTCTATAAGAAAGAATTATAAGCTCGACGAGATTACCCCCAAGTATGTCGATGCAATGGCAACAATGGTGATAATGTACAAGCGTCTTTTTGAGGAATATAAGCTGGATGTTATTTCTGCGGAATGCTGGACTGCGACTCCCGTTATGTTTGACGGACTTGCTCCCTGCACGGTTTATGGAATTTTAAACGACATGGGATATCTTATCTCCTGCGAGAGTGATATGCATTGTGCTATAACAATGGCGCTTTTAAAATCAGCAACTTTGGGTAGGGGCAAGCCGCTCTTTGGCGAATTTACTGTCCGTCACCCTGAAAACAAAAATTCCGAGCTCCTTTGGCATTGCGGTCCTTTTCCGCTGTCACAAAAAGCGGAAAGCGGGGTTGATTCCACTGCTCGTCTTGTAAATCAGCGTTCCTGGTTCAGAGCAAAGGACGGAATTTACACAGTCGCTCGCCTTGACCAAGAAAGTGGGAATTATATGATACTGCCCCTTATCTGTAAAACGACGCAGGGACCGCAGACGCACGGAACATATATCTGGGGTGAATTTGAAGACTTGCAAAAGGTTGAAGACAGACTTATTGATGGACCTTACATCCACCACTTTGTGGAAATTGAGGGAGATTACAGAGAAGAAATAACTGAGTTTTGTAAATATTTCCCTAACCTTAAAGTAGATAAAACAATTTAAAGGAGGAGACGAAAATGCAGCATAAAATGAATGATTTTTTGTTTGCAATGATTTTAACTGAGCTCGAGGATGCTGTCGGAAGAGAAAACTGTTCCACACGAACGATAGATAAGGTATCCCACAGCGTTGACTATTATTGGCTTTCCCGTATGTGGGCGGACCGCGGGGAGCGTATGCCGGAGGCAGATATTATCGTCTGTCCTGAAAATGCAGCCGAGGTATCTAAGGTTTTGAAGATTGCTAATTACTATAAGCTTCCCGTTACCACCTGGGGTGCGGGCGGCGGAACTCAGGGAGGCGCCATTCCCGTTTGCGGTGGAATTATTGTTGACACTAAGAGAATGAATAAAATATACGATGTTAATACCGCGGGTATGTACATAGAGTGTGGAACGGGCGCTATATATAAGCATATCGAGTGGGCGGCAAATGAGGTTGGTATGGCGACTATGCATTATCCATCGTCCCTTACCTGTTCAACTGTCGGAGGCTTTTTGGCCCATAGAGGTATTGGTGTTTGCTCTACTAAGTACGGAAAGATAGATGATATGGTGCTTAAGATGGAGGTCGTTCTTCCTAATGGCGATATCATTGAAACGTCCCCGGCGCCCAAGCACGCGGCGGGTCCTGACCTTAACCAAATATTTATTGGCTCTGAGGGCACCTTAGGCATTATTACTAAGGCTCAGATAAGAATTTTTGCCCAGCCCGAAGAAAGACGCTTCCGAGGATTTCTTTTTCAGGATATGCATGGAGCGTTTCAAGCTTCCCGCGAACTGTTGCAGAAATTCAAGCCCTCCGTAATGCGCCTTTACGACGAAGCTGAAACTGCTTCGCTTATTAAAAAGATAGTTGGCGTTGAACGCAAGGGCGCATTTATGAACATCGCTATTGAAGGCTGTAAGGAAATGGTTGAAGTTGAAGAAAAGATTTTGCTTTCAACTTTTAAAAAGTATGGCGCGGAAGATCTTGGTAGCGAATACGGCAAAAAGTGGTGGAAGGAAAAGATAACCTTTTTTTATCCCGGTCATATGATGGACATTCCACAGATGTTTGGAACGATGGATACCATCGCGCCCTATGACAAGATCGAAAAGATATATTGGGCTATGAAAGAGGCAATTGAGACCAATTTCCCTCAGGCAAAATTCATTGCTCATTTTTCTCACTGGTACGAGTGGGGCGCAATGATCTATGACCGCTTTATTATCGAGGGCAAGGATGTTCCGCAAGATCCTGTTGAAGCTTTAAGGCTGCATCAGGCTGTATGGACCTGCGGAGTGCGTACGGCGCTTAAAAATGGCGGTGTTGTAAACGATCACCATGGCGTAGGCATTAAGCTCGGCAGGCTTATGAAGGAACAGTATGGAACCGCCATGCAGGTTTTTGAAGGACTAAAGAAACAGCTTGATCCCAATGGAATTATGAATCCGTTCAAGCTCGGAATTTAATAAAGGGAGGAAAAGACAATGATCATGAATGAAAAATGCAAACAGCACGTTGATTCCTGCCGTTTTTGTTGGATGTGCCATCACATTTGTCCTGTAGGTAATGCGACAGGACAGGAGAGGAATACGGCCAGAGCCAGAGCACTTGGTATCTCTCTTGTAAATCGCGGGGCTATCGACATTTCGGAGATCATGGATAACATTTACGAGTGCGCAACCTGCGGTGCCTGTGTTCATACTTGTGTTACAGGCTGGGATCCCGTTATGTTCACCAAGGAAACGAGGCTGCAGGCAGCGCTTGAAGGCAAGCTCCCCGCTTATATTATGAAGCTTGTTGCCGCTTGCCTTGAAAGCGGTAACGCCTACGGAAAAACAGAACTCCCTCCCGAGCTTTCCAAGACCGTTTCAATTCATTCCGATAAGAAGGATATTCTTCTTTATCTCGGCGTTGACGCAAGATATATGGTATGTGAACAGGGTCAAAAGGCAATAAAGGTACTTGAAAAGGCGGGAGTGGAGTTTACTGTTCTTGAAAACGAAGAAGCTTCGGGTGCGCAGCTTGATTTTCTTATCGGTGCCGCAAACGAAACCCACGAGCAGATGCAAAAATGTGCAGATGTGTTAAGCGAGTTTAAAACCGTTATTGCCTATGACCCTAATGATGCCAAAACGATGAAACAGATATATAAAGAGTATGGGATTCTTTGCTCTGCCAATGTTGTTACATACACCTCGTTTGTCTCTTCTCTTGTAAAAGACGGCAAACTTGCTGGTGAAAACAGCGGAAAGGCAGTAGTTTTTCAGGATCCCTATCAGCTTTCACGCGACTTAGGCGAGACTGAGGATGCACGCGAGATCATTGCAAAGTATGCAGCTTTAGAAGAAATGCTTTTATGCCGCGATGAAACTGTCTGGGCGGGAAATATCCTTATGGCGCAGTATTTGCCCGACATCATCAAAGAGGTTGCAAAGCGTAGAATATTGAATGCGAAGAGCATTGGCGCTGGTACCATAGTTACTGCAAGTGTTTCTGAATATGCCGTGCTTAAAGCTGTAGCAGAGGATGTTGAAATCCTCTCGCTTGAAGATTTAATTCTTGGAAAGTAGGTCTTTTAAATGTTAGTTAATCTAAAAGAAATCATTGCTATGGCGGAAAAGGACGGCTACTGCATTCCCGCTTTCAATGTCTATAACCTTGAGTCCACTATGGGCGTAATAAAAGCTGCGGAAGAGGCAATGGCGCCTGTTATCATTCAAGTATATCCCCGCCTTATAAACGAAGAGATCGGCTATTACCTCGCTCCTATTATCCTTGCGGCAGCAAAAAAAGCGAGCATTCCTGTATGCTTCCATTTGGATCACGGTCCCTCGGAATTAGAGGTGCAAAAGGCGCTTCGTTTGGGAGCTACGGGAATTATGTATGACGGTTCCGTTCATTCTTTTGAAGAAAATATCGCAACCACAAGGCATATAGTTCATATATGTTCTGCTATTGATGTCGGTGTTGAAGGGGAGCTTGGGCATATCGGCAGTGTTAATGATGAATCTATGGATGAGTTTACCGATCCTAAAGAGGCGGCGGATTTTGTTAAAAGAACAGGGGTTTGCTGTTTGGCGGTTCTTATCGGAAATGCTCACGGGCACTACAAGAAAACGCCGTCCCTTGACATAGACAGGATAAAGTCTATCAGGGAGGCAGCAAATGGAATTCCTCTGGTGCTTCATGGCGGATCGGGAATTCCTAACGAGCAGGTCAGGGCAGCGATAGCGGCAGGTGTACGCAAGATGAATGTGGGTACAGATGTTTGTTGTGCCTTTGCTGAAGGAACAAAGGAAATATTAAACGATCCTAACCGTAGCCTTGCTATTGACTTGTTTATGAAACACCCCATCGAAACGGTTAAAAAGCTTGCGCTTGACAAAATAGAGCTTTGTAATGCTAACGGAAAGGCATAGGTTATGGCTAAAATAGTAGGAATAGGCGCCTGCGTTTTTGATACTCTTTATACAGTGCCGACCTATCCCAAAGAGGACACCAAATTATGCGCTATCGCTTCTAAAACCTCTGGCGGGGGGCCTGCGGCAACGGGACTTGTTGCTGCAAGTAAGCTTTCTGAAAGTGCGGCGTTCATAGGCGTTCTTTCCGATGATAACGGCGGTAAGTTCCTAAAAGAGGACTTTGAAAGATATGGGGTTGACACAAGTTTGATCGAGATAAGGCCGGGTCACCGTTCTTTTGTATCCGTGCTTTGGCTTTGCCAGGACAGTGCCAGCCGAACCTGTGTTTTTGATAAAGGTGATATTCCTCCGCTTTGCCTTTCGGCTGTGCAGAAAAAAGCCGTCAGAGATGCCGAGATACTTATGGTAGACGGCAATGAACTTGAAGCCGCGGTAGAAGCGGCAAAAACAGCTAAAGAGAGCGGAACAAAGGTTCTTTATGACTGTGGTGGACTTTATGAGGGCGTTGAAAGACTTTTGGCGCTTGCAGATATTATAATTCCATCTGAGGAATTTGCCTTGGGGAGCACAGGCTGCAGTACTGCCGACGAAGCGGCACAAACGCTTTTTGAAATGTACCGTCCTGAGGTTGTTGTCGTAACGCAAGGCAAACAGGGAGGAAGGATGTACGATGGGAAAACGGTTACCATATATCCTGCATATCCTGCTGTTGTTGTTGACTCAAATGGCTCAGGGGATGTTTTCCACGGTGCGTTTGCAGCGGCTGTGGCAAAGGGATACGACTTTTTAAAATGCTGCCATTTCAGCAGCGCGGTTTCCGCACTTAAGTGTATGGGTGTTGGTGCGCGCGAAAGTGTTCCCGATTTTGAAACAACTAAAAACTATCTAAAGGAGAATGGCTATGAACTTTAAAAAATCATATAAAGCTTCAAATGGATATACACCGATCTGTCAAATAGGAAAATGCAGTCTTAAAAGACTTGAATTCGGAATCATTGAGCTTGAAAAAGGTCAGAAATTTCAGTATGATACAAAGGATAAGGAAACTGCCTTTATAATGCTTGAGGGGCATTGTAATGTAAAGATGAATGACGAGGTGTATGAAAATGTTGGCAACAGGAACGCCGTTTTTGAAAACCGCAAAGCGGAAAGTTTTTACATGCCTCGTGAGCAGCAGCTTGAAATATTGGCGCTTGATCATATTAAAATAGCCGTTTGCGCTACTCCCGTAAGCGAAAAAACTGAACCTCAGCTTTTAAGGGCGGATAAAGTTACCCTAAAGCGTTTGGGACAGCCGCCTTTTGAGAGAGAAACCAGTTTTATTATTGATGGCAATACTAACGCCAAAGCCCTTACGATTGGCGAAGCTTACTGCACCGAAGGTAATTGGGCAGGTTTTCCGCCCCATAAGCATGACGAGGATAATATGCCCAAGGAGTGTAGTGCCGAGGAGATATATTATTTTCTCTTTGACCCTAAACAGGGCTTTGCCATTCAGTGCCTTTATACCGCTGACGGCGAGATCGATGAGGCATACAGAGTTAAAAATGATGAGCTTGTAGAGTTTCCCTACGGCTATCATACAACGGTTTCCACACCCGGCTATCATAGTTATTTTCTTTGGCTGATGGCGGGCGATTATCAGGGGTTCAACCGGAGCAGCGACCCTGAGCATGAATGGATTGAAAAAGAACAAAAATGATAATAAAATTTCTTTAGAAGAGGAGGATTTCAGCGTTAACGCTCTTTTCTTTTTAGAGATGAAATCAAAATGCATTGTGTTCCGTCGCCGGAATGATAAAAAGACAGTTCAATTTAGAATAAGGTGAAAACTATGCTTGAAATTCTCAGAGACAAAAATCCTGAAATTGAGTTTTACAGTATTACCGACACCGAATTTGAGAGCTTCGGCAGGGTGATAAAAAAGATAAACGCCGACGAAATAATAAAAACAGCTAAGAAAATTAAAAATCCTGAGTCTGGTTCTTCCTATATTGCGTCCCTGCCTGAATTTGAGATGCTTGCTGTCACAGAGCAGATTGAAAATGAACTTTTCGGCTTTCTGCCTGTCCAGCTTGGTTACTGTTGGGGGCACAATAATACTTTCAACGCTGCAGAGTGGCATATCTGTAGCGAAATAAACATTGCTGTAACAGATTTTGTTTTGATTTTAGGGCATATCTGGGACATTCAAAATGATAAGATCGATTCTTCACGCTTTAAGGCATTCTATGTTTCCGAGGGAAGCATTGTCGAGCTGTACGCAACCTCTCTTCATTTTTGCCCATGCCAGGTAAAGAAAAGTGGATTTGGATGTGTTGTGGCACTTTCAAAACAAACCAATACGCCCCTTGAAAGAACACCGGGCGATAAAAAGCTTTTTAGAAAAAACAAATGGTTAATTGCCCACGAAACCAACCAATCACTTATTGAAAAAGGGGCCGTTTGCGGTATAACAGGTGTAAATTATAAGATAAATTATTAGGAGCAAAGATATGAAATATCTTTTAGGAATAGATTTTGGCGGAGGCTCTTCAAAAGCTACTTTGATAGACATAAACGGCAACATAATAGCTGAAAGTACCACCGAATATCCCACGATCTATGGAGAAAGCGGAGTATGTGAGCAGAAGGCAGAAAATTGGATCGATGCACTATGCAGAAATACTGCCGTCCTTTTTGAAAAGAGTGGCATCAATAATGGCGACGTCCTTGCCGTTGCCGTTGACTCTGCCACACATACATCGCTGGTTTGTGACAAGAACTTTAAGCCTTTGAGAAATGCCATACATTGGACAGATATCCGATGCCGCGAACAAGCTGCCAGACTATTTAAAGAACACGGTGCGCAGATATTTAAAAAGACCTATCACAAGCCCGATACCATTTGGACTCTTCCTCAGCTTGTCTGGCTATATGAAAACCAGAGAGAGATTTTTAAAAAAACAGCTTATATATTCTTTGAAAAGGATTATATACGCTTTTTTTTAACAGGTGTTTTCTGTACCGATAATATTGAGGCGCAGGGGAGTATGCTCTTTAACTGCAATAACAACGCTTGGGATAGTGAGCTTTGCTCTTTTGCGCATATAAAGGAAAGTTGGCTTCCGCCTATAGTAAAGCCTGCAGAGATGGTTGGCGCAGTTACAAAGTCTGCTGCCGAAAAAACGGGGCTTAAGGAGGGGACGCAGGTCATTTGCGGCACCACTGATACCGTTATGGAGCTCTTAGCCTCCGGCGCGGTTGAAAAGGGCAATTTGACCGTAAAGCTTGCAACTGCGGGAAGAATTTGTGTTATAACAGACAGGGCATACCCCGACAGGCATCTTGTGAATTATTCGCACATTGCAGAGGGGCTGTGGTATCCTGGAACCGCAACCAAAGCGGCGGCATCCAGTTATCGCTGGTATCGAGATACTTTTGACGGAAATTATAAAGAACTTGATGCGGACGCCGGCAGGATTGCAATAGGTTGTGACGGACTTATTTTTCATCCATATCTCAACGGTGAACTTACTCCTTATGCCGATCCTATGCTTTGCGGCAGCTTCACGGGTGTGCGCGCCACTCATACTAAAGCTCACTTTACGAGAGCAGTTCTTGAAGGCGTTGCATACTCGCTTTTAGACAACAAGCTATACTTAGATTCGCTTGGAATTGACTATGACAGAACTGCTACTCTGATAGGCGGCGGAAATAAGGGAAAACTCTGGCGTAAGATCGTATCGGATGCGCTCGGTATAGCGTTGAAGGTGACTGAGAGCAGTGATTCCTCGTTAGGTTCGGCAATGCTCGCAGGAATTGCAATGGGAGCGTTTAAAGACGCTAAGGATGCGGTAAAAAAATGTGTAAAGCAGGTAGATGTAATTTATCCTGATGCTGAGAATACCGAGAAATATCAGAAAATATTTAAAATTTATAAGAAAATTCACGATGCGCTTGCACCGATATATCGAGAAAGAATATGAAGATAGTTGTTTGTATAAGAAAAGGGCTCGATGGAGAGTTAGGCCCATTTGATGCCTGTGCTTATGAAGAGGCACTTAAAATAAGGGGGGCAGAGGTTATCTTGCTCAGCATGGGACCGCCAAGCACAACAGATTTCCTTTTGAGCCTTACCCGTCTTGGTGCTAAAAAAGCCATTTTGCTTTGTGACAGTGCTTTTGCGGGGGCGGATACCCTCGCAACAGCTTACGCGCTTTCCCTTGCGCTAAAAAAACTTTCGCCCGACCTTGTTTTTTGTGGAAGACAGACTCTGGTGGGCGATACGGCGCAAACGGGCGCTATGCTTTCTGTATATGCAGATATCTCGCTGATAACGGGCGTTATGTCGATAGACGGAATTTTTGAAAATGAAATAATTTGCAAAAATAGAGGACAGGGAGAAATAAGGGCAAAGCTCCCTGCACTCTTAACGATTGAAAGAATAAATACGCTAAGATTGCCCAGCATCATGTCGAGTGTAGGTGAGGTAGAGATATGGTCTGCCGCCGATATTGGTGCGGTTTCTTCAAAATGCGGGCTTAACGGCTCTCCTACAAGGGTGGTGGAGAGTTTTGAAAATACATCAGGCAGAAGAAGATGTGCTTTTATAGAGGTTTCTTGTCTTCAGGAAATTGTAACTAAGGCTATCTTTAGGCAAAAGAGCATTGTTACGATAAAAAATTACGGAGAGAAAAAACTGCAAAAGGTATTCTCAATAGGTATTGAGCCGCTTGAATATGCAAAGAGCGTGTGCGATAATGTGACAATCATTGAGAGGGATGGTGAAGAAAATCTTATCAAGCTTATAAAAAGCGAAGCTCCCGATGCGGTAGTTTGGGCAAGTGACGAATGGAGTAAAAGAATTTCGGCAAGAGTGGCGGCACATCTTAGCCTTGGTTTATGCGCCGACTGCACTGCCCTTGAAACCGATGGAGACATCCTTTATATGATAAGACCCGCTCTTGGAGGAAGTATTATCGCGAAGATAAAAAGTTTGACTGTACCCGCTATGGCGACAGTACGAACAACGCAGGGGGATAACGCGGATATTATTGTTGCGGCAGGCTTTGGTGTAAAAAACAGTATTGAAAAGGTAGAAGAGCTTGCAAATAAATTGTCCGCGGAGCTTGCCTCGTCAAGAAAGCTTGTTGATATCGGCACCCTGCCGTATAGCCTGCAGGTAGGGCTGACGGGGAAGACCGTATGTCCTAAGGTTTATATCGCGATAGGCGTTTCAGGAGCGGTGCATCATGTTGTTGGTATGCAGAATGCAGGAACGGTTATTGCAATCAATCCCGACAAGGATGCTCCCATTTTTGATTATGCCGACTATGGAATAATAGGAAAAATAGAGGATATGGAGCTTTGAAAGAGAATTAGTTTACGTTGAAACTGTTTGTTGTGATAACGGAAATTATTTACATCAACACAGTAAGCGTCATACCGATACTGTGAAACGCTATATATGATTTTTGCATACGCTGGCAGTGTTGCTATGATAGTTTTTCACGGCGGAGGGCTGCAGCAGTGTTAAAATCTATCTTTAAGGAATCCGCAGATGGCTTGATGATATAAGAGATATCTACATTGGGAAATATACGTATAAAGATCTCCACGGCATATTAAAAGACAGAATTCATAAACAAAGTGAGGTGATCCGCCTCGCTTTATTTTTACAAGCTTTTTCTTTTTTTCAGTATTTTTATCAAGAGGCAGGTTATAAGTGCTGTATTCTCGTTCAATTCGCCGTTAAAGCAACTGAAAACAAAGCTGTATTATCCATTCTATCAAGTGTTTTAGCATAAACATAAAATGTGTTTTTTCCCATTCGCATTTCTAAGCTCAATAGCAAAGATAAGTATAAGTATTGAAACCTTCGGACATCGGATTCGTCGAAATACAAAAGAAAAAACAGAAATTGCTCAAAAAGCTGTCTTCCTTATAAAAGATGGGGACATAATTCTCCTTGACCAATCTTCAACGGCATTTTACCTTGTAAACGAACTGATACTCCGGCGTAAGCTTACAATCGTTATAAAGCAATTTCCAACAGCGGAATTGTTATGGACTGTTCCCGGGAAGAGATCGCAGTAAGAAATACAATGCTTAAAAATGCGCAAATAAAGATCTTTTTATGCGACAGTTAAACTCGGCAGTCAGGCCGTCCTTTAAGCAGCATGGGTGAAACGATGTGGATTTTCTTATCGGCGAAGGTATAAAAGCGAAATTCTATTCTGAAATAAAAAGTAAAATATCTTTATTATAAAAGCAAATCAAAGTATAAATCTCTCCGATTTACAGATACTAACATCAAGAATTGAAAAATTATGCAGGGCCGGTATCTGTAACGGGCTTAAATAGCCGAAACGCTGCACGTGCCCGCAAATACAAATGTGATAAGGAGATTTATATATGAAAGCAACAGGTATTGTAAGAAGAATAGACGAACTCGGACGTGTAGTAATTCCTAAAGAGATCCGGCGTACCCTGCATTTTCGCGAAGGAGATCCGCTTGAGATTTTTACCGATAAGGAAGGCGGCGTGGTGCTGAAAAAGTATTCGCTGATGGGGGATATTGAGCAATATGCCAAGGAATTTGCAGAATCGTTGCATCACAGCTTAGGACATACGGCGGTTATTACCGATAAAGACAGCGTACTTGCAGCCTCCGGACAGGGAAAAAAGGATTTTATGGGCAAGAGCCTTTCGGAAGATCTTCAGCGCAAAATCGAGGCCCGCAGGGGGATTATGACCGATAAGAAAGGGAAAGAATTGCCGATTCCACTTGTGAGCAATGATGAAAACAAATATATTTCGCAATGCATTTTTCCAATTCTGGGCGGCGGAGATGTATTGGGGGCGGTAGTTGTCACGTCCAATGAAGAAAGCTTAAATGATATTGCCTATAAAAATGCGGAAACGGCAGCATATTTTTTAGGCTGTCAGGCAGAATAAAAAAAAGGCTGTAACGAAAGTTACAGCCCTTTGTTTCTCAATTATTGAATAGAATCTTTTAAAGCTTTGCCGGCTTTAAATACAACAGCCTTGCTTGCGGGAATCTGGATCGTAGCACCCGTAGCCGGATTCTTGCCGGTTCTGGCGGCACGTTCTTTCACTTCAAAGGAACCAAAGCCCATGATCTGAACTTTTTCACCGTTTTTAAGAGCTTCTTCAATAAGCCCCAGAACAGCGTTTACTGCTTTTTCAGCATCCTTTTTTGAAATCTCGTTTTTTGCAGCCAATGCGTTGATTAAATCTGCTTTGTTCATTTTTAATTCCTCCAAATAAATTGAAAATTATTCACTAACACCATAAAGTGATTAGTCACTGATCCAATATTAGCACATTTTCATTCAAATGTCAACACTGGTCTTAATAAAAACACATAAATTTTGCATATGCTTTGAATAAAATGTTGCAAATTCTTCGTTTTTGTATTTTTTATTTGCTATATAGTTTTTTCGAAGAAATCAGGCACCGTGTTTCTGCCGCTTCTTTTTCTGCATTTTCAAACGCACCAATAAATTCCTGAATCTTTTGAAAAAGCGCTAACTCGGGATGAATGCCTTTTTTACGGCAAAGGTTTACTATTTGGAAGAGAATCTCTCCTAAAATCTGCTCGAGCTCGCTTTGCTCTTCCAAATGGGAAAGCTTTTCGGTGATATCGTTTATAGTCTTTTCCGCATTCGGATCGTTTATACCTGCTTTTGCCGCTTTATGCTGTATTTTTTCCGCATATGCCAATGCAGGAAGAATTTGAGGTACATCCCGCATTGCTTCACTGAAGGAAGAAAGATTTTTCTCCGCTCTCTTTTGCTCTTCCCACGCATCGTTTAAATTTCCAGGCTGCTGCCGGCCGGCAAAAATTTCAGGATGCCGGCGGATCATTTTTTTACATATTGAATCTGTTATATCATTAAAATCGAATTCTCCGCATTTTTTTCCGATCTGCGCATGAAAAACTACTTGAAAGAGCACATCGCCCAATTCATCATATAAGCTGTAAAAATCTTCTTTATTAATAGCGTCAGCTACCTCATAGGCTTCTTCTATCAGATAAGGGCGCAGGCTTTTATGCGTTTGTGCCGAATCCCAGGGGCAGCCGTTCGGGGAACACAGAATTTCCATAATTTGCAAAAGATGATGGCAGGTATACTTATAAACCTCAGTCAATTTCACCTTTTTTAAAAAGATACTGGATGTATGATTATAGACCTGCTGCCTGTCCAGCATAAAAATGGGAAAATGCAGGGAATGACCGCAGCCTGTTTCATCTTCGGTATAAAAATCAATTAGAAAATCATCTCCGTATATTTCTGAAAGAATACATTTCAGCTCGCCGGCATTTAAGCGGGAATCAATACAGACGATCATATTGTTTTCCGCCGCAGAGGGGCGCGCCCCCTCCAGGATTTGCCGGCAAGAATAATCAAAACGTACGGATGAAACTTTTAAATGCGCTGCGGCACAGTCTGGAAGCGAAATGCCCGGTAAAATTTCCATTTCATCGGGAGATAAAAGAGCCACAGAAGTATCATCTAACGCAGAACCGTGAACAAGATAGCAGCAGTTTTCCGCGCGCCTTAATTCTATGCAGATCAAATGGTTCAGCACATCAAAATCCTCGGCACTTTCGTATAGAGCGTCAAAGCTGCGGTAGGATATTCCGTTTCTTTTTAAAAAAGCGGCAAGAGGTATTTTTTCTGTACGAAGAAATACGGTATGGGCATTTTTTATTTTTTCAAAAGCCGCCAGGGAAAGGTTTTCAGCTTTTCCGGCGCCGGTACCGATGACTGTTATCATACTTACTCCATGGGGCGTATCACGCCGATTTTTACAAACAGTTTTTCTAATTTTCTTCCGCCGGGCATCAGCTGAAGATCGCTTCTGTCAAATACCTGAAAGAGGATAAGGCCGGCAAAATAGGAAATGGCTGCCGCAAGAATAATGGCTGCTGCAATGATTTTGGCAAGAGCGCCACCAGCGGCCAGCTGCACGGCAAACAACGCCTTCATTCCGTAGATTACCCCGGCCATGACAGCGGCGGCGCCCAGCGGGCGGAGGAACATCTTTTTTAAATCCAGTCTCGTCTTAGCATGCTTGCGTACAAAAATGACATCCAGCACTGCGGCAATGCCGTAGCAAACCACAGTTCCGATCGGTACGCCGATCATGCCGATATTTTGGTTTGGTATCAAAATAAGATTTAAAAGGATTTTAACCGCCATACCAATGGCCAGATTAATCACGGGAATGCTTACTTTGCCCATGCCCTGCAAAATACCGGCGGCGGTTTGAATTACAGAAAGAAAGAGTACACCAAGGGAGAGAATTTGCAGAAAAGTTACCGTTATGGCGATTTTTTCATCCGCAGTAAAAAGAATAGATCCATAGGTCTTTGTTTCATAGGTATAGAGCAGCAGGAGAATTTCCCTGGCCATGGCAAAAAAACCAACCGAACAGGGCAGACCGATAACCATGGAAAGCTTCAGGCCCGTTTTGGAAATACGACGGACTTCCTTTTTTCCGTTTGGTGCGGCCAGTGCGTCACTAATGGCGGGCACAAGCGCCATGGAAAGCGCCACCGTCAGCACTGTGGGCAAATTGATCAGTGTACCGCAGTCGCTTTTCAAATAGCCGTAAAGCGCGTCAATATACTCTGAAACATACCCGAAATTCTGCTGCAGGATGGATTTTACCATCACGGAATCGATGGCATCTACCAGGGGCTTTACCGCACCGCCGATCGTCATGGGAATGGCGATCTGCAGCAGCCGCTTCATAACAAGCCGCGAGGATTTTTCAATTTTGGATTGCTCCAGACGGGAGAAAATCTTCTTTTTATCTTTTTGATAGAGAAGAAAAATTACAAGGAAGGCGGCGGCTTCGGATATGGTAATACCAAACAGCGCGCCGGCTGCGCCCATGATATAGTCATACTTATTATACCAGGAAATTGCAAAATAAAAGCCGGCTATCAGCTTGATCAGCTGCTCCACCAGCTGTGTGATCGCGGTGGGATTCATGTTCTGCATCCCCTGGTAATATCCGCGGAAGGCGGAAAGAACCGATACAAAGAAGAGTGAGAGCGAGATCGCGGCGATCGGCTCCCAGGAATCGATTTTTAGCACGCCTGCAATGGCGGGCGCACCGAGAAGCATCAGTGCTGAGGTAGCAACGCCGATAATGGTAAGAATTTTTAAAGAAGAGCGGAAAACCCGATGTGCGCCGTTAAAATTTCCCTTGCTGCGCTGTTCGGCTACCATTTTGGAGATTGCCGTGGGAATTCCGGAGGTAGAGAAAATCAATAAAAAAGTATAAATCGGATATACCGCCGAATAGACGCCCATCGTTTCCTCGCCTACGATATGACGAAGCGGAATTTTATATACAGCGCCGATAATTTTGCAGATCAGCCCTGCGGCCGCCAGAATGAACGCGCCGTTTAAAAAGGATTTCTTTTTGTCAGACATGAAAACACCTCAAAATATTTTTCACAGTAACGATTATATAACTTTTTTGCGTTTATGTAAATAAAATAATCATTTGCCACCATTGTTGGTTCTGTATTATAATATTTAAAAGGAAAATAAGGTGAAACAATGAAAGAAACAATAGCGGCGATCGCTACGCCTGCCGGAAAGGGCGGAATTGCGGTCATTCGTATCAGCGGGCCGGAGGCGCATCTCTGCCTGAAAAAAATTTTTTTCAAAGAAAATATGGAAATGCGCAGAATGTATTACGGCGGCGTCTATGATGCCGGCGTGCTGCTGGATCAGTGCCTGTGCGTGCTTTTTGAGGAAGGCGCCTCCTATACCGGGGAAAAGACCGCGGAAATCCACTGCCACGGCGGATATGCCTCGGCGCGGGATATTTTAGAGGCGGTACTGAAAAACGGTGCGCGTCTGGCACAGAACGGCGAGTTTACCAAACGTGCGTTTTTAAACGGCAGATTGGATCTTTCCCAGGCCGAAGCCGTCGGCGACATGATTGATGCCGACACGCAGTGCGCTTCCCGGGCTGCGGCCAGATTGCTCAGCGGTGAGCTGGGAAAAAAAATTGTCGGTTTTCAGGATACGCTGAAGGAGCTGATTACCGAAGTGGAAGCCGGAATCGATTATCCCGATGAAATTGACCAGCAGCACACCGCCGCAACAATCCGGGCGCGGGTAAACGAGCTGCTGCCTGAAATAGAAGCGCTGATCGCCGGTTATTCGCGCGGCAGACTGATAAAGGACGGGCTGACCGTATGCATCATCGGAAAGCCCAATGCAGGAAAATCTTCACTGCTGAATGCACTGTGCGGCTGGGAACGCGCCATTGTCACCCCGGTGGCCGGCACTACCAGGGATACGCTGCACGAGGTGCTGGAAATTTCCGGCGTCAAGGTACATCTGTTTGATACGGCCGGCATACGGCAAAGCGAGGATACGGTTGAAAAAGCCGGAATTGAGCGCTCTTATATAACGGCCAAAGAGAGCGATATTATTCTCTGCCTTATTGACGCTAAGGAAAAAGAAGATTTTTCCTGGCTGGGAGAACAGGACTTTTTAAAAGATAAGCAGGGCATATTTTTGTTCAATAAATGCGATATAGCGGCAGCGCCGCAGGTTGTGCTGCCCTTTTCTTGGCCCAGGGCAGAGCTCAGCGTCAAAACAGGGCAGGGTATGGAACAGGTTGTGGAATTTTTAGAGCAGTGTGCCTCTCAAAGCAGCAGTGCGTCGGCACTTACCATCACCTCGCTGCGCCATTTTGAAGCGCTTAAGGCGGCCAGAGAAGCGTTGGAGGCCTGTCTGGCAGATATGCCGCCGGATATTCTCAGCATTGATTTAACCGAGGCCTGGACGCAGCTGGGTACGATTACAGGGCAAAATGTCACTGAGGATATCGTCAATCATATTTTTGAAAAATTTTGTGTAGGGAAATAATATGGAATACAGCGGAGGAAAATTTGATATTGTCGTTGCCGGCGCCGGTCATGCCGGCTGCGAAGCTGCGCTTGCCTGTGCGCGTATGGGACTGAAAACCCTGTTGCTTACGCTTACCAAGGATGCCGTGGCATTTATGCCGTGCAATCCGGCAATCGGCGGCACCAGCAAGGGGCATCTTGTACGGGAAATCGATGCTTTGGGCGGACAGATGGGTATCAGCGCGGATCATACCGCCCTGCAGATGAAAATGCTTAATACCAGCAAGGGACCTGCCGTTCATTCCCTGCGATGCCAGGCGGATAAAATGGCGTATCAGCTTTTTATGCGGAAAGTGCTGGAGGAGCAGGAACGGCTTACGGTAAAGCAGGACGAGGTTTCGGAAATTCTGACGAAAAACGGCTGCGTAACAGGATTGAAAACGGCAATGGGGGCCGTATACGAAGCGCCGGCCGCGGTCATTGCCGCCGGCGTGTATCTGAAAAGCCGCATTATTACAGGGGAATGGGAGCGTGCCTGCGGACCTTCGGGCTTTGTAAACGCCAGATTTCTCTCCGATTCCATCAAAGATTTGGGAATCCCTCTGCAGCGTTTTAAAACCGGAACGCCTGCCCGGGTGGATGGCAATACCCTGGAGTATGAAAAGATGGAAGAGCAATGGGGAGAAAATGTTCCCTACAGCTTTTCCTTTTTATCCGGGGAGGCCGTGCAGACGCCGCGCCCCTGCTATTTAACATATACCAATGAAAAAACGCATAAAATTATATTGAAAAATTTACACCGTTCTCCAATGTACAGTGGGAATATCAAAGGTACTGGTACCCGATACTGCCCGAGTATTGAAGATAAAATCGTAAAATTTTCAGATAAGCCGCGGCATCAGCTGTTTGTGGAGCCGGAGGGAATGTATACCACCGAAATGTATCTGCAGGGGCTTTCCTCGTCTTTGCCGGCGGAGGTACAGCTGGAAATGATTCATACCGTTCCGGGGCTTGAGCATGCGGAAATGGTGCGTCCCGGCTACGCCATTGAGTACGACTGCATCGATCCTACCGTGCTTTTTCCTACGCTGGGTGTTAAGCACATCAAAGGTCTGTACTGTGCGGGACAGATTAACGGCTCCTCCGGCTATGAGGAAGCGGCCGCGCAGGGACTGCTGGCAGGCATCAATGCCGCCCTTTTTGTAAAGGGAGAAGAGCCGCTGATTCTTTCCCGGGCGGAGAGCTATATCGGTGTCCTGGTGGACGATTTGACCATAAAAGGCACCAATGAGCCGTATCGCATGATGACCTCGCGCGCGGAATTCCGTTTAAAACTGCGGCAGGATAACGCCGATCTTCGTTTAACGCCGCTGGGAAGGCGCGTGGGCTTGGTGGACGAAACGCGCTATACCGCTTTTATGAAGAAAACCGCACGGCAGAAAGAAGCTTTGGCACAGCTAAAAAACGCCAAGCCCTCCTTTGAGGAAACAAAGGCTCTGTTTGCGGAAAAGAATTTGGAAGAGCCCGCAGGGCCGCTCACGGGAGAAGAGCTTTTGCGGCGAAAGGAATTTTGCTGCCGGGATTTGCAGCAGGTGATTCCCTTCTTGGCGGAACTGAGCGAAGCTGAGGCTGTAACGGTGGAAACCGATATTAAGTATGAGGGGTATTTAAAAAAACAGGAGATCCAGATTGCACAGATGCAGAAGCTTGAAAAAAAGCTGCTGCCGGAGGATATCGATTATAATGCAATTTCGGGGCTGCGGCTGGAGGCGCGGCAGAAGCTGACAAAGCAAAGGCCGGCCTCCATCGGACAGGCAAGCCGTATCAGCGGTGTTTCCCCGGCGGATATTGCCGTATTACTGGTAACGCTGGAGAAAGGAGAACACCGTGGATGAGCTTTTGTACATGATAGACGCTTCCTTCCAGCGAAGCAATATCCGCTTGAGTGCCGGGCAGAAGGAACAGTTTAAAATCTATTGTAACTTTTTGCTGGAATACAATGAAAAAGTAAATTTAACAGCTTTAACGCAAAAGCAGGAAATTGTTGATATGCATTTTGCCGACAGCCTTGCCGCCATGAATTTGCCGGAGCTGGTTCACGGCGCCGTTTGCGCCGATGTCGGTACCGGAGCCGGCTTTCCCGGCGTGCCTTTGGCGATTGCACGGCCGGATATTCAGGTAACATTGATTGATTCTTTAAAAAAAAGATTGGTTTTTTTGGATGAATTAAAAATAAAATTAGGATTGCATAATATATATACCGTACATGGCCGCAGTGAAGATCTGGCACATACCAAAGAGCTGCGCGAAAAATTTGACTGTGTATTTTCACGGGCAGTGGCAAGGGTGAATGTACTGAGCGAATATGTTCTTCCCTTTGTAAAAACGGGTGGATATATGCTGGCATGGAAAGGGCCTGCCTTTGCGCAGGAACTGGACGAGGCAAAAAACGCGCTGAAGGAGCTGGGCGCCGCTGTGGAAAATATTTATACTGCAGATTTGGAGGACCGGCAGCATTTTATTGTAGCTGTAAAGAAATTTAGGGCAACGCAGCAGAAATATCCGCGGCAGGCAGGAACGCCGAAAAAAAATCCGCTGTAAAATGATGTTTGACTTTATATCTGCTTTTTGGTAGAATATAGTTGCTACTTGAGTCAATTGTGAGGTAAATAAAAATGATTTTTACATTAGGCACTACGGATGTGCGTACAAAAACCTATAATAATTATGAAGCTCTGGAGAGGGATCTGCTGCTGTGCGAGGCCGGCAGTGTTTTTGCAGGGCAGAAAAAAGGTACGGAAAACGCGTGGAATATGATCGCCGTAACGGATCCGGACTCGGGCGAGTATTTTGGCTTGGGGCTTTTAACCGCTACCAATAAGGAACCACATATTCTTTCTACCGAAAACAATATGCTTTTTGTAGGCGCAGATAATTTTGTGGTAGCCTTTGATATTGCTGCAAGGCAGGTGCGTTCTATTATTCCGATGCCCAGCGATTTTGTGGATTTTTTCTATATCGCCAATAAAGGTATGGTATTTATGGTGCATAAAAAGGGTGTTATCGTAAAGGATGATGAGGCACAGGATATCTGGCGCGTTTCCAGGGGAAATATGTCGGGGTATTCGCTGGAGAAAAATCTGTTTGTCATGGAGCTTGCTTCGGGAAGAACAGTGGCTTTTAAAATAAGCAACGGCAAGGAAGTAAATTTTAAATAGAAAAAACAGCGAACTCAATTTTTCGGGTTCGTTATTTTTATCATTTTATATTGATTTTGTTGAGGAGGAAACATGCTTAAAATAGAACATTTAACAAAAAGCTACGGCACGAAAAAGGCCGTGGATGACTTAAATCTGGAAATCAAGCCGGGTGAAATTTTCGGTTTTATCGGTCATAACGGCGCGGGGAAGACCACAACCATCAAATGCTGCTGCGGGATTACGCCTTTTGATGCCGGTGAAATTTTCATTGATGGCGTATCCATCACGCAGGAGCCTGAAAAATGCAAGGCCGCCATGGCGTATATTCCCGACAATCCGGATTTATATGAATTTTTATCGGGGATTGCGTATTTGAATTTTATTGCCGATGTTTTCGGTATTCCCAAAAGCGTGCGGGAAGAAAAAATTCAGCAGTATGCCGAAACCTTTGAACTTACTGCGGATCTGGCACAGCCGATCAGCGCCTATTCCCACGGCATGAAGCAAAAGCTTGCCATTATTGCGGCGCTGATTCATTCCCCGAAGCTGATTATTATGGATGAGCCGTTTGTAGGGCTGGATCCCAAGGCGGCGCATTCGTTAAAGCTGATTATGCGGGATATTGTAAACGGCGGCGGCGCAATTTTCTTTTCGACGCATGTGCTGGAAGTAGCGGAGAAGCTTTGCGATAAGATCGCTATTATCAAGGGAGGCAAACTGATTCAATGCGGCGACACGCAGGCCGTAAAGGGCGACGCCAGTTTAGAGGACGTATTTCTGGAATTGGAGGAGAAATAATCATGTTCAAAGCGCTTGTCACGACAAGGCTGAAATACTTTTTGTATTCCTTTATGGCGGGACGGAACAAAAAACAGGCAAGAACCATGGGCGCGGGGATGATCGTACTGCTGGCCTTTTGTATGATTTTTTTATGCTTTGCGTTCGGGACAATCTGGTTTTCAGTGGGCTTGGGGTTGATTCCCGCCGGATTTGAAAGCCTGTATTTTTCTCTGGCGTTTATTTTAGCGGTTGCCTTTTGTTTTTTAGGCAGTGTATTTATGACGCAAAAGGAGATTTATGAAGCAAAGGATAACGATTTGCTGCTTTCTATGCCCATCCGTCCGATTTTGATTTTGTTCAGTCGGCTGACAGCTCTGATTATTCTCAGCCTGCTGTATCAGCTGATTATTATGGTTCCGGCATATATTGCCTATGTGCTGATCGCTGGATTTGAGCTGGCCACGCTTTTGGTGTTTCTGCTCTTAAACGCGCTACTGCCGTTTTTCAGCGTTGCGGTAAGCAGCATTGTCGGCTGGATTTTAGCCATGATCAGCCGAAAACTCGGTGGGAAGAATATTATAACCATTGCCGTATCCCTGCTTGGCCTGGTGCTTTATTTTTATATTTACGGGCAGATGCAGAGCATCATTGACGGCATTACTTCTGCCGGAGGAGAGCTGACACAGCTCTTTCAAACCACGCTGTATCCCGTATTTGCCTTTGGCAGTGCTGTTGTTTCCCACGGTATTTTAGAGCTGCTGACGGCCGTTTGCGTATGCGCGGTTCCGTTTGCACTGATGGCATTGTTGCTTTCGCGTAATTTTTTAAAGATTGTGGCGGGAAACGGCAATGCCAGAAGAAAAGAATACGTTGCCGGAAGCATGAAGACCAGCAGCAGCTATGGCGCCCTGCTGAAAAAAGAGGCGCGGCATTTCTTCGGAAACCCTATGTATCTTTTGAATGCCGGTATGGGATATATTCTGATGATCGGCACAGCGGTGTTTTCTGCCTTTAAAGCGGACGAACTCCGAGAATTGCTGCAGGTACCGCAGCTGGCAGAGCTTAAGGCTGCCGTATGTCTTTTGATTCTTTGTTTTATGGGCGCCACCGGCTTAATATCGGCGCCGTCAATTTCCATTGAGGGCAAAACGATTTGGCAGCTGAAGGTGATACCGGTGCCGGCAAAGAATATTCTTCGGGCAAAGGCGGATCTGCATATTGTGGTTGCCTGTGCTTCCACGGTTCTTTCCGCTGTTATTTTCTCTTTTGCAATAGACCTTACAGCGCTGCAGACGCTTGTGCTGATTCTTATCAGCAGCCTGTTTCATTGTCTTTGCGCTTACGCGGGGCTGTATATCAATTTGCTGCTGCCTAAGTTTGACTGGATTAATGAAACCGCAGCGATCAAACAATCGGCCAGCGTTATCATTACCATGCTTGCGATGATGACCGTTACAGGATTATCTGTAATGCTCCTCTTTATTTTAGGGAATGTGACATGGTTCCTGGCGGTGATAAGCGTACTGTACGCGCTTCTTGCCTTTGGTAGCTTTCAGCTTTGCATGCACGCGGGTGTAAAGCGTTTTCAAGCATTATAAGAAAGGTGAGAATTTCATAATGTTGCATGAATAAGAATGTGTTCATTTTCCGCAATTTGCTGGTATTGCGAAATACAGATGGGCAGTGTTTTCTCCTTTTATTTTTAAGGAGAATATGAAAAAAAGCTGTAAAACTGATTTTTTGCTGAATAGCAAAGTAAAACAAAAAGCCCCATGGCATAGCTTGATGTGCCATGGGGCTTTTTGTTATTTCTTTTTTGTATAAATTTTTACATCGTCGCCGTCGTCATAAGGTGAATCATCATATGCATCAAAATTTTCCTTATCATAAGCTTCCTCATCTGAAAAATTGCCATCTTCTTCAGAGGACTCGTCAAAAATATCATCGTTGACCTTGCGGTAAATACTTTTATTGTTCTTGGCCGCGGCCCGGTTTTTAAACAGAATTAGTAAGACAATACCGGTAGCAATTAAGATCAAAACGAGAATACCAATCAAAATCCAAACAAATGTGGGCAACCCTTTATTTTCTTCAATTGGCGGCTCTGTTGCCGCAATGGTAGCTGTCGGCGGCGTAAGAATATCGTTGAATACGACATCATAGGAGGTTTTTAGTGTTGAAGTTTCGCCATCCATTTTATAGGTTAACACAAAACGCAGCTTAGTGCCGCTCTCCTTGATATTTACGGTAACGTCTTGGGTGAATTTGCTTTGGGTACCATTGGAAGCGGCAGGGATAATCACATCAATATTTACCGGATCCATCAACTTATTTTCTTCGGTTATCGTAATATTTTGCAGCATAGAGGCCGTACCGTTTTCAATTAAAAGAGTAAAGGTAACGTCTCCGGCCTCCGTAATAGTTTCCGGGGAAATGGAATCAATTGTAAACGATACATCGTTTGGCAGCTTCAATGCTTTTTCGGTTTTAGCTGAAATTTCCTTTGTATCATCGGCACCGCTGTAGGAATAGGTTACTTTGAATTTGTAAAACCCGCTGGATGAAACCGGGATTTCATAAGAACCGGAGTAGGACTGGCCTGCCGCCAAAGTAAAAGGGCCGTACACAACTGATGCATTTGCTGTATCGCTGTCATAAACATAGAGATTGGTAAGGTCTAATTCCTGACTGGGATTTTTAATAGTATAATTAAACTTGTGTTTATCTCCTTTTGCCGCTACAGAATAATTGTCACAGGTAAGGGTAAGCTCAGGCACCACTTCCTCTACGGTAATGGTCGTTTCCTTCCCTTCGGTTTTACCGCTTTCAATATAGGCGTAGGTTACTACCGGTTTGGAAACAATCGTTTGATCCAGCTCAATTAAAATACTTTCTTCAATAGAATGGCCTACGGCAAGGGATTCATTGCTACGGGTATTGGAATAAATATAAGATTTTCCCAAAAGCTTGGCGATTTGATCATCTAAAATAGTAACATAGCTTAACGGAACATTACCGGTATTAATTACTTCGTATTTTAACCGGACCGCGCCGCCGGGAATTACAGAGGTTTTATCAATATCTACAGTAATGGAAACCGCCGGAGAGGCAGCTTTAATACTGATTTCACAGGAAGATTTTCGGTCTGCTCCGGAAGAGTCTCTCCAGTTTAATTCAAAAACAATTGTTTTCCCTGCGTCGATCGCGCGGAACGGATGATTTTTCAAAGAATATGTCCATCTGCTGAGGGAAGAATCTAATGAAATATCCAATTCCGTAGTCTTTCCGCTGGAGGTGTTGGTCAAGCTTACCAGCGTAATCTTTTCCCCGAAGCCCGTTGCGGATTTTGATGTCAATATAAAATCCACCGAAGCGGTATAGGAGCCATCTTTATTCGGAATGATGATTTCACTGACGCTGTCTCCGGGTGTAGCGGTCAAATAAAACGGATCGTTCTGCGCTGATACATTAAAAAAGGGAAGACAGCCTATGGCTAACATCAAAATCATAATGATGCATAAAAATTTCTTTTTCATATCGTTCCTCCAAATATTACTGATTCCATTCTATGATATTCAGTGCCAAAAGTCAAGTCAGGAATTACGATCAAAACAGAGCTCTGTGATTCGACAAAAGAAGACAAAAAAACTTGAAGATAGTATCTTGCATTTCATTAAAAAAATTGATACAATATGTTCATATTCCTGCAGGATATAGATCAATTTTTAACTAAAAGGAGGAAAAAATGAAAAAACTTATCACTTTGCTGCTTTCTTTGGCTCTGTTTGTATCAGTTTTTGCCGGAGTTTCTATCAGTGTTCTCGCACAGGATGATGGGACAGGCTACTTTCACAGCGGCTGTGAGGATATGGTTGTAGGCTCTACAGCCTCCGGGGGCGGCAGCACTTTAGGGCAATTCTTTATTATGACTAACGGTACGTTGGAAGTGGTGGATAATGTTTCCGGTAAAGTATTTTCAGGGAATAAAGCCTTAAAATATACTACGGATGCAACCCAGACCTGGGTCGCTCCCGGCCTTTCGGCAGAAACCACCGCTGAGATTGTTGGCAATCCCCCCGGAAGATATATGATCAGTTATTATGTGTACGCGGAACGGTTCAATAACGATTCAACGGCCGGGAATACAAAAATTGTAAGCGGGCAGTATCGCGGCGCTGCCAATAATCCCTATAAAGACTATGTGGATAACAGCGGCGGTAGTATTATTACCATTGGTAAATGGGTGCATGTTGTCGGGTATTTTGATATTACGGCAGCCAATATTATTTCATCGGCAACATTTACTTTGGATAGGACCAATCAAAGTACGCTCTATCTTGACGATATTACAATAAAACGTGTGGATAATACTGCGTTTTTCAATAACGGTCAGGTGGATTTCGGAACGTATGATTGGTCTGTTTTTAATGCTTCAAGCGGAAATATAGCTTCTGTTATTGATTCCAGTGCTGGGCATGGTGCTGTCATTCAATTTAATAAAAGCACAAATCCATATTCTTCGGTACATTATGATATGGGAAAAGCAATTATTTCCGATGCCGATAACGGTTATTATGGGCATGGAGCGGGACGGTACCGTATTTCTTTTGATGCAAAAATCGAGGCGACGGACAGCAGTGGAAATGATATATCCAATCTTACCTATGACCCGGAAGTGCTTCTGCAGTCACAGTCTCACAACAACAATGTATCGGTTCCGGGTACAACAGATTATACCTTGAATACGTATTTTTTTACTCCGCAATCAGAAACAATCAGCTTAAACAGTTCCTGGCAGCGGTATTCCTCTGAATTTATTGTTTCCCAGTCGTTCCTGGATATGCTGAAAAGTGTAAAGGATGGAGAAACCACGGCCAACGCACAGGGAACAAGCATTTCCAACGCCGCAGGAATCTATTTGCTCGGTCTGCGGCTCGATGGATCGAAAGATGCAGATATGAAGAATCAGAGTTTTGCGTATTATCTGGATAATGTAACCATCGAGTTTTTAGGTAATGATACAGCACTGTACCTGGAATCTGCCGGAACAATGAATTTTTACGGAGGTCCCCAATGGGAAGGCCGTGTTCATAATATGAACCATACCGAGACAGTAGAGATAAAACTGTATAATCCTAATAGTTATACTGTGTTTTATAATTTTCAGCTGCGCACTCCGGCCGATACATCATGGGATCCGACCACGGTAATGAAAAAAGGTTCGGTTGCACCGTTTGCAACGGTAACGGCAGCGATGGAGGTTGCGCCTTATTATTATGTAACAAATGATAAAAAAGCCTATACTGCTTTAGAAGATATTCCTGATGGACAAAGCTATACAACTTTGACTTGGGATAAGTATTTTTACTTGATCTATTTGACTCCGGATGCCAATGGAAAACAAGCGCTTCCTGCGGGTGATAGTATGGTAATCTTTGGTTTGCCGGAGGATTTCAGTGCGCAAGTGACGGCCAGTGAGTTTTCCGGAATTACGCAAAATTCAAAAATCATTCCGGTTTCGGCAAAGGCAAACGGTTCTCTTTACAGTGAAGATACACAGATATGTGCAGTTACAACCAATTATGATAATTTCCCCGGCGGTGTTAAAAATCTGGGAACGGGGATAAAGGTAAATGCAGAAGCACAGCTCCAAGACGATACATACCGGTTTGTCGGTTGGTATAGCGGGGATACTCTTTTAAGCAGCAATACGCAGTATTCTTTTTATACCTATGAGAATTTTGATATTGAGGCAAAATATGTTTTTAATCGGGTAGGCCTTGATTTTACTGTCAGCACACAGGAAACGTTTATCGGCAATGCTACGAACACACTTTTAAAGGGTCTCCCTATTCATGAAAACGGAAATGTAGAACTTATCCTTACCAATAATAACGCTTACGGTGTTTATGCAACCCTGGAGGGGCGCGTTCTTTCAGCAGGGGCATGGCCCAGAGTAAGCAACGGAGTAAATATGGTCTATATTCCTGCCTACGGCACTGAAACACTCACCGTAACCAATGTTCCTCTTTCTTTTACCGATAGCGGTACGGAGTTTGATTCGGCAGAATATTTTTACATTATTTATCTCTGCACGGATGCTGGATGTACAACCGGCGTTGCCAAAACTGACAGCAACAACCGTTTTACACTGGAATACCTGGAACAAGGATACGCCGAGCAGCTGCTGGCAGAGAATACTATGCCGGGAGTTGCCGCCAACAGAAACATTTCTCAATACTATCAGGGTATTATCAATATCAGTACTGAAGGTACCGGTGGCAGCATTACACCGATTTGTACGCAATACATCAAAAACGGCCAAACCGTTACTCTGGAAGCAGAGCTTAATACAAACGGCGTTTTTGACGGATGGTTTATAGACGGTGTTTATGCCGGCAATAACCTGAGCTATACTTTTACGGCGACTGCCGATAAAACAATCGTTGCAAAATTCAGGGCGAAATATCTTATTACGGTTAACGCCGGTCAAAGCAATCTGACTTATGCTATAAATGGCGGCGAGGCAATTGTCTATACCGAAGCCTTTGAAGCTTTCCAGGGCGATTCAATCGTATTCAGCGCGTCTGCTAACGAAGGATATAGCGTACTCGGGTTCCGTAAAGGAAACAAAGCAGAGATGCTGCTTTCCGATGTACCGACGAGCGCCGCTGTGATTGTAGGGGATGAGGATATTCTTCTCCAAGTATGCACTGCTTGTGCGGCAGAAGAGCAGGGAAAAGCGAATCTATATTTCATAGATGATAACGGTCAGCTGTTGCAGGAAAATTTAAATGTAGCTTCCATAAGTATTGAGGGCTATCCTGCGACCCCGGCAAAAGAAGGATATTCCTTTGCCGGTTGGTCTCTGACGCCAGAACAGGTAAATGCTCAAATCACTTCAGGAACCGGGATGATTTTTATTACGGCGGGCTATAATAAAATTCAAAAGAAGGTAGCGGTCGCGCTTGCAGAGGATATCGTCACCGGCGCAACACTTACAGCACAGGTGTCTTCAGCTGATGGCCGTTATGAAACATTAACTCTGCTTACCGCGCAGGCTCCACAGAATAACGGAGATATGGTTTTCGGGTATTGGTATAATGATACTACCGGAGAAATTCTCTCCTATAAAGCGGAATATACGTTTTACGCGTTGAAAAACGTCGTTTTAAATGTAAAATATCTTTCCAGCAGTGAAGCCGAAACACTTGCGGTTTCACAGCAAATAAAAATGGCGCAGATATCCCGGAATAAGGATGGCTCACTTACCTTTGTTTCTGAATGGGAATTTACCCAGGATGTAGAAATTGCCGGGCTGGGAATTTTAATAAAGCCCTCTCAAACGAAGGATATAACGGACAATGAACTGACATTATCCGCTGAAAATGTGATCGCAGCCAATGCTACTCAGCTTTCAAACAGCGGCATTTACACTGTAACAAAGCGTACCGGCGGTGAATCCTACTGGTTTGCACGGGCGTATGCGTCTTATTTCAAAGATGGAAAAACTGTAACCGTATACAGCAATATGCTGTATCTGCTTCCCAATATGCTTCCTACCAATGCCGAAAGTTTTGAAAATACGAACGCATTGGCTCAGACTGAAATCGGCAACCAAAGTCAGGCGAATCTTTCCCTTGTGGAAGGCGGTATTTATCAAAACAATACCAATGTACTCAAGCTGGAGGTATCAACGGGCTATGCCTCTCCGCTGATTAATCTTCGTGATTATATCACTGAACCGGGCACTTATGCTTTTTCCTTTGATTACTGCCTGGAATTTAAAGACGGCGGTTATATTGATGTCGAAGAACTGTTGTTCCGGGCGGTGATTCGCGGCGGCAGCGGTGACGCTACCAGCTTTATTGTTTCACATCCAGATGGAAACTATTACGGCGTTGTCAAAGAAAACAGAATTCCCAGCAACGAAATGTGGTGGTATACGTTCTACTGCACGTTTACTGTTACACAGGAAGATATTGACGGAGCGTCCGTTTCCTGGAACATATGTATCGACTGTATCAATACAACCAATATTTCGACGATTTATTTTGATAATTTTCAATTATTAAAAAGCTATGACAACACGCAGTACGTTACGGGAGCGGCTTCGGATTTTGAGGGTGTTTCCACGCCGGCTGAAGCCTCTTGGGGCGCATTCGGCACCTGCAGTGTTGAGATTGCCAACACGGGCTATAACAGCGCGCAATCCATAAAATCTTATGGTTATCCCAATAACAATACGTATTCATCACAGTATATTGATATTTATCCGTATATCAGCGCATGCAATCAGCCCGGGTATTATTCCATTAGCTTTATGGCAAAAGTAGAATCCAAAACGGGCAGTGACGCGCTGCTTGCCGGTGAAAAAGCCTTTGGTGTTGTTGTACGGGGGAACGAAAATTCCTTTATTCAGTCAAGCGGATATTATTCTGTGCCTGCTTCTTTTGCTTATCAGAACGACACACAATGGCAGAAAGTTACCTTTGATTTATATGTAAGCCTCAGCGACTTTGCTACCGGAAATATATGGAAGCTTTGCCTGCATCAGCTTGCCACAAATGCTTCCACTAAAGATATCAAGGTTGCAGCAATCTATATAGATGATTTTACCATTGAATATACAGGCTTGCATAGTAGTGATGACGTACAGCGCTTTATTCCCCAAAGAGCGGAAACCTGGGTAGCGGAAGAGATTATTTTAGTAAGCGATACCAATGCCGAAACTTTTACAGAGAAAGAGATCGACCTGATTCTTACGCATAGCGATGGAACGACGCTTACAATTCCGGGCTTCTGGGACGGCGAAAATATTTTCCGTATCCGTTACGCTTTAACTAAGACAGGTTCATGGAACTACCAAATCATTTGTTCCGATCCCTCTGACGATCAGCTTCAGGCTTCGGGAGTTATTCTTTGCAGTGCTTACAGCGGTGATCTTGATATTTATGAGCATGGTTTTATTAAAACTGTTAACGGAACCAGACACTTTATGTACAATGATGGAACCCCGTTCTTCTATCTTGGCGATACGCACTGGGCTCTTGGGCAGGAAGCTAAGGATGTAGAAGCTAATTTTACAGGGTATACAATCGATACCTCCGGTACGTTTGCTTCGGGTATTAAATATACCGGCAATGCCAGTGACAGCGTAACAATTAATTTTGCACAGAAGCTTGCACAAACCCGTGCACAGCAAGGATTTACTGTTATTCAAAGTGAACCGCTCGGCGCTGCGTTCAATTTAGAAAATGGCGTAACAGGAGCTGATATCAAAGGCCTTCGGCAATTTGACGATACATTCAAGGCGATTGCAGATGCCGGCTTAGTTCATGCCAATGCAGAGTTCTTCTATCCATCGCAGATGGTCGCTTTGATTCAATTTGCCGGTGGTATGGATACTAACAAAATTCTTTGCTACAGCGACGATACGGGAAAAGTGATTTCGCAGGGCGAATATAATCAAAACCCTGAACAGGAAGAGCATGTAGACGGAACCAATCACATTATTTATGATTACACAGATTCCGTATATACCTATCTGGATAAACTTACCCGTTACTGGGTTGCCCGTTACAGCGCATATCCTGTTATGTGGACTCTTGGACAGGAAGTTGATAATGACTTTTACTTTAACCGGACACAAAATGGTGGACATGTAATGTGGAATTCCATCAATAATCCCTATCTGCTGGTTGCCGCCTATATTGAAAAATATGATGCCTATCGTCATCCGCTTTCAGCACATCAGGAGAGCATCGGCAGCAGCGGAACGGAATGCCTTGGCAATGGAATCGGCTATTATTTGGCCGGCAGTAATTTTGACCAGAATGGAAATATTGTCAAGCTTTCGGATAAAGTGCTTACAGCCATTGATACAACGGGGTATACGCTTTATTATGGAGATTCCCAAACAAGGCCTTCTGCATTCCGAAATGTCAGCAACCATACCTGGTATGCCGCGCAGCTCTCTCCCACGCTGAATGCTTCCGGCGCAGAACAGATGAACAATATTGCAAAGGATTATTGGTATAACGGGCAGGGCAAAGTTATTGTGAACTATGAGCCGCGGTACTGCTATCTGTGGACGAAAAACTATGGAATGCGTGCGCGGGGATGGACAGCTTATTTAAGCGGTATGTTCGGCTTTGCCTACGGCGCGCAGGATACGTGGGACTATCTTGCCACATATAATGAAGATGCGGATTTTAATGATTCTACGGAATATATCACCGCGGAAGAGAAACAGGCTGCTACCTACATTGACGGACTGAATTACAAGAGCGCCGATCAGCTGGGGTATGCACGGAATTTCTTTGAAAACATCGTGGGTGATTGGCAGAATTTGATTCCCCGGTTTAATGATACCTCCTATTTCACAAAGACCAATTCCGGAGTGCTGTATCATATGGCCAGCAACAGTGATAACAGTAAGGCTGTCATCTATTTCTATACGGTTTCTGTTACCGAGGGTGGATTTAATAACGACAGTCAGTTGGCGGCGGATATTTTACAAATGCACAACGGCGGCTATGACATGCCTGCCAGCAGCAACGGTTCTTCGCTGGCAAGCACAGTTACAGGAACGGTAAAACAGCTTACAGCCGGCGCTACCTATCAGTGTACCTGGTTCAATCCAAGAACAGGACAGACTGGTACCAGCTTTACCAAGCAGGCAGGGCTTTTGGGAAATCTTGTTTTAAATTCCAAACCGGACGGCTGTGATTGGGTACTTTACATTCAAAAAATATAAAAAAATCCCCGAGAAATCGGGGATTTTTTATACAGCGGCACCGTTTTCTTTTAACCGCTGCCGCAGCAGTTCTGTATCCAACTGCGCCGGAGTTATATTTTGTTCTGCAGCTAAGGCCGCCGCGGTGCCGGCAGCTTCCCCTATACAGCAGACGATGGGCATAATGCGTATCGAGGCCTGAGCTTCGTGCGTGGCGGAAATACACCTTCCGGCTACCCAAAGATTATCAACCTTCTGCGGCAGCAGCGCACGGTAGGGAATACTGTAATATTGCCCCATGGGGAAATAATAATGGCTGGTACCGCCGCCTGCAGGATTATGAATATCAATATCGTAATTGCCCAAAGCAATGGAATCCTTGAATTTGACGCAATTGACCAGATCCTCCTGCGTAAGCTTATAGATACCGTCAATCATGCGACTTTCCCTTACGCCGATTTCCGATGCGGTGGAGAGCAGGGTGCTGTTTGCAAAGGCGTCGCAGTGGGCTTTTAAAAATTCAAATAATTCAAAAACCTGCTCCCGTGCTTCGATCTCCGCCTGGGTAAGATCAAAGGCATCGGTGGGGTTTCGTTTGATAATCCGTGTAGAATTAAAATGAAGTATATTTTCAGTGGTATTAGGGAATACCAGGATATCTTCCCTATGATTTTTTATTTTTCCGGCAGCTTTATATTCCTTGTAAAGAGCATTGAGCTGCTGGAACTGACTGTTGAATTTGGGAATATCTACATTTCCTACCCGGAAACATAAAGTCATCGGCTGGCAAAGATGATCGTCGCTGCGGCCGAGCGTATAGGGCGCCCCTGCCAGATAGGCAATATCTGCATCGCCTGTCGCATCGATAAAATAGCGGGCTTCCAGCTCCGCGGTGCCGGATTTATTGGCAACAGTAATGGAGGAAAGTCGATCGTTTTCTTTTCTTACCGCGGTAATATAAGAGCGAAACAGCAGCGTAACACCTGCTTCCAGCGCCATGCGGTTTAAAATCAGTTTTAAATATTCTTCATTAAAGCACTGTGTCTCCTGAATTGTTTTATTTTGGTACAGGCCGCCAGTTTCCTCCAGGCGGCGGGTAATCTCTGCAAAAATTCCTCTGCAAAGATCGTAACGTTTACCGTCTATCAGCGTCCAGTACGGCATAAAGGGGTTAATCAGACAGTTTCCTACGGTTCCGCCCAACGCGTTGGATTTATCTACCAGCAATACATCGGCGCCTCCGCGTGCTGCGGCAATAGCTGCTGCCGCTCCAGCAAAACCGCCGCCGGCAACAATCACGTCATATTTTTTCACCTTTTTCACTTCCTGTATTTTTATTTCGCCATATAGTATAAGCGAAATAAGAGGATTCTTCAAGCTGATTTTTTGATAACTTATGGAAAAGCAACAGTTCAGCAGAGCATCTGTTTTCCTTCGCTTTTTCGGTAAATACGCAAGGCGCTGTTATCAGAAATGACGGCCAAAAACACATCCTCTTTTTTTATTTTTTGTTTGGCCAGTTCTTTTTCCAGCCATTTTTCGTTCTTTTTGCAGAATTTCAGGTTTTGGGTAAATATTCTTCCGTCAACGATCACATCAATATCCGGGTATGCCTGAGCAACCTGAAGATTCATGTCCTCCGGTGTTGCGGGACGTGCGCCGCTTACCGGCAGAATGCTTATTTTACCGTTGCGCTCAAAAACGGCCAGTTGGATTTCTTCTAAATTGAAAAAACCCTTTTCGCGGCAGGTGCAGAGGAATTCGCTGATATCAAGCTTGGCTTTTTTAAAGCTCTCCTGATATAAAATACCGTTTTCCATTAAAATATAAGTTTTTCCCTCCAAAAAGCTTTGGAGTACAGAAAATTTATTGGAAAGCAGCGGCATGAGGGCGGTAAGAACTCCATAAACGGTCATAGCGATAATAGGTTCCCATACATTTTCAATATTGATAGCCAGCTCTGCGGCAATAGAACCGATAGTAATGCTGCTGATATAATCGAACATTCCCATTTCTGAAATCTGGCGGTTGCCTGTTAATTTGGTAAGAAAAAACAAATAAAGAAAGGAGCCGGCCGCGGTAAAAACAATAAATAAATAATTCATAAAATTCTCCGTTATTTGCATGATGTGTTGCGCATATGTTTTATTGGTGATGTTTTGTGAAAACTATTTTTAGAGCATTCCTTTCTATCATTATGATCCTTTTTATGATTTTTACACCTAAATATTTGCTTCCGGGATTAAATACAGATATTATCAGTGATGAAATTTATGCCCGAAGGGAGAAATTCTATTACGGCGTAATTAACGTATGGCAGGTGGACTGTTTTGACGGCGGCACCGGAAGCCGGGCAATATGGCTTAAAAGCATATGCTCCGGCTTTGAAAAGCAGTATAACGGCGTGTACATTAACGTGGAATCCGTTTCTGCCGCCATGGCCAATAAGCTGATTTCCGAGGGAAAAAAATTACCGGATATTATTTCTTTTGGTTCAGGACTTTTACTGAAAGCGGAAAATTTTGAGCCTCTTTCATTAGATCTAACCAATATGCGCAGCGAAGTGCGCGCCGTATGCGGTGAAACCGTTGTACCTTGGTGTATGGGCGCGTATTTCATGCTGTCATCGGATAATGATGAAAATATCTGGGGGCTTGACGGAAAGACAGTAACAGGAAAAAAAAGCACAAAAACCGTTTATTCTGTCGGTATTGCGGAACGCTCCGGATATCTTGCGCCGCTTGCACTGGTTAATTTCTGCGGGGAAGAAAAATTGCCGAATTTTCATCAGGAGCTCTCGGTATGCCGCGGAACTTCACAGGAAATGTTTGAAGCGTACAACTATTCCCAGAAGGTAAACCGCATGCTGGGCACCCAGCGGGATCTCTATCGCCTTACCGCAGCCGACAGCAGAGAAATGGGAAGAAGCAGCACAATTTCGCTTTTGAGCGGGTATACGGATCTTTTTCAATATATTGGGATATTGAAAACGGATGATGAAAAAAAGGTTTATACCATGAACGCGTTTCTTCAGTATTTGCTGGAAGAGCAGCAGCAGAGTAAAATAGGGGAATTGGGTCTCTTTCCCGTACATGCATCAGCGGCGCCGGAATACAGCAACCAATATATGCTTCAGGCCTGGGAGCAAGTAAAAAAAACACCGCTGTATTGCAAAAGCTTGGTATTTGAAAATGAATACGCTGATCAGGTAAACGAAAAAATCTTCTCCTGGCTCAAAGGCGGGGAAAAGCCGGAAGAAATAAAAAATCTTATTGAATAATTTTGTGTTTTGCAGTATAATAATTTAGAATATAGTGCGGGAGGAAAAGCATGTCCGTTGATCAATTGAAGGATTTTATTGCCCGGAGCGGCTTTGATTATATTTTTGATGCACCTATGAAAAATTATACCACCTTAAAAATCGGTGGAAAAGCGGATATTATTGTACAGCCTCGGTCCGCACAGGAGCTGGCGCAGCTTGTGGCCAAGGCAAAGGAACATTCCGTGCCGATATATTTTATGGGAAACGGCTCCAATATTCTGGTAAAAGATAAAGGCGTAAGGGGAATGATTGTCAGATTCGGTGCCAATATGGCCTCTACGCAAATAGAAGGGAATGTGATTTCCGCCGGCGCGGGCATTAGCATGGCGCGATTAGCTGCTATCGCTGCTGAGAATTCCCTTACAGGCTTTGAGTTTGCCTCCGGAATTCCCGGTACGCTTGGTGGGGGAATCGTCATGAATGCCGGTGCTTATAAAGGAGAGCTGAAGGACGTGGTCATAGAAGCTACAGCGCTTTGCAGCGATGGTTCAATTGCGGTATTACATAAAGATTCACTGGATTTTTCTTACCGGCACAGCTGTTTTACCGGCAGCGATATGCTGGTTCTTTCCGCAAAATTATTGCTGCAGAAAGGGAAGAAAGAGGAAATTCAAGGCCGCATCAGGGAATTTGCGCAAAAGCGAAGAACAACGCAGCCCTTGGAATATCCGAGCGCCGGAAGCGCGTTTAAGCGTCCTAACAACGGTTATGCAGCCGCAATGATTGACTCCTGCGGTTTAAAGGGGTATTGCGTGGGCGGTGCACAGGTATCACAAAAGCATGCCGGGTTTGTTATTAATCGTGGTAACGCTACCGCAAAAGATGTGATAGGACTGCTTACTTATGTGCAAAAAATCGTAAAAGAGCATTTTAATACGGTTTTAGAACCGGAAATAATCATAATGGGTGAGGACTGAACATTGATTACGGGAGATTACCATACGCACGGCAGTTTTAGTCACGGAAAAGGCAGTGCGGCAGAAAACGCCAGGGAAGCACATTGTAAAAGGCTAAAGAGTATCGCTATTACCGAGCACGGTATGTTTACGCTGATCGGCGGCCTGCGGGCAAAACAGCTGCAGCGGGCAAGGCAGGAGATTGCCGATGCGCAGAAGCAGTATCCGGATGTAAAAATTTACTTTGGAATTGAAGCTAATTTGATCTCTCCAGGAGGGGATATCGACATTCCAGAAATATTCAAAAATGAATTTGAAATCGTTTTGCTGGGTCTGCATTATTTTGTAAAGGGATCCGGTTTAAAAAATATAGCCCGGATAATAGGAAGGAATTTTTTCCGAAAATTCTTTCGCCGGAGAGATATCCTTTGCCAAATGAATACGGAGGCTTTGGTAAAAGCAATGCATAAGTATGATATTGACGCGCTGGCGCATTTAGGGACAAGCATGCCTGATTATGATATTGCCGCGGTAGCCAGAGCAGCGGAAGAAACCGATACCTGCATCGAACTGAATAATAAGCATTGTTCGCTTTCTCTGGAGCAGCTGAAATTTCTGGCGGATACCAATGTAAAATTTTTACTGAACTCTGATGCGCATGAGCCGGCAAATGTAGGAACGGTAGAACGGGTGGAAGCCCTGGCTTTTGAGGCAGGTATTCGGGTGGAAAATATCTTGAACCTTGCACCGAATGAATATATTCCCAAGCGTTTACGAGGAGGTGGACACGCATGAAATTTGTGATTGTTACCGGAATTTCCGGTGCGGGCAAAACCACGGCACTGAAAGCTTTGGAAAATATAGGTTTTTTCTGTGTAGATAATCTGCCAAGTATTCTGCTCACCAAATTTGCAGACCTCTGCTTTCAGGGAAATACTGAATTTTCAAAAGTGGCAGTGGGAATTGATGTCCGCGGCAGGGAATTTTTTGGCCAGCTGGAACAGGCCATCGATTATATGGATAAGAACAATTATATGGTGGACATTCTCTTTCTTTCCTGTGATCGGGACGTGCTGGTTAATCGGTATAATTTTACACGTCATGTCCATCCTCTGGCACAGGAGGGCACTATTTTAGAATGTATTGAAAAAGAAGAGCAGATCCTTGCCCCGATCAAAAAACACGCCACGTTTATGCTGGATACCTCAAAAATGCTGCCTAAGCATATTAAGCTGGCGCTTGAACGGCTGTATAAAGAAAATAAATCCGATACCGTCAAGGTATATATTACTTCCTTTGGGTTTAAACGCGGAATTCCTACTGATGCGGATTTTATCTTTGACGCGCGCTATCTGCCGAATCCTTATAACATTACGGAGCTGCGTCCTCACAGCGGCTTAGAATCCTGCGTGTTGCAGTATTTAAAAGGATCCGAAGATTTTAACCGTACGGTAGATATGATTTATGATTCCCTCAAATATATGGTTCCCCTGTATCATAATTCCGGAAAACAGGAAATGCTCTATGCCATCGGCTGCACCGGGGGCTTTCACCGGTCCGTAGCCCTTGCGGAAGCAGTTGCTGAAAGGCTGAAAGCAGATGGTTTTGACATCATTTGTGAACACCGCGACCTGAGCGCAGAGGGCGGACAGGAAAAATGGAAAAATCATTCTCAGCAGTAACACGGCTGGAGACCGCGAAAACAAAGTTTGGAAAAGAACCGCTGCTTTTAGCGGAGCTGGCAGCATATTCTTTTTCCTGTGGAAATATAAAGCTGGGGAGAGGGCGCCTTTCGTTGGAGCTTTCCAGTGAGTTTGAAGAAATCATTCTCCGCATTTCCGCTATTATCCGGCGGCTTTATGCTAATGCACCGGAAATACGTGTGATAGAGAAAAATCAGCCCAAAAAGCACACTTGTTTTGTGCTTGAAATCTCTCCGCAAGCGCCTGAAGGGCAACTGCTGTTTGAAATTGGCCTGCTGGAGGGAGTTGACGAAAATTACAGTTTCGGCAGCTTGAATCCTGCCGTTTTTGAAACAGTTGAATGCTTGGACGCAGTTTTACGGGGAGCTTTTTTAGGCTGTGGTGTGTTATGTGATCCGCATAAGGAATATAGATTGGAATTTGTACTTGCCCATGAGGAATTTGCAGTTTATCTTTTAAATAGAATGCTTGCCTATGGCTTTCAGGCCAAAACCATGACGCGCCGGGACAGGCATGTTATTTATATCAAACAGATTGAAAATATTTCAGATATCCTGCTTTTGATCGGCGCCCGCACTGTCATGCTGGATATCGAAA
>CAJMLN010000015.1 GCA_905214315.1 uncultured bacterium
AAAGAGCTCGCTTTCTGCAAAGGCTGCATGGCCTGCCAAAAGACGGGGCGCTGCGTCATAAATGACGACGCACGGGAAATTACGCAAAAGATGCTTACGGCTGACGTAATCGTCTTTGCTACGCCCGTTTATTATTACGAAATGTCCGGTCAGATGAAAACATTACTCGACCGCAGCAACCCCCTTTACAATACAAACTACGCCTTTCGGGATATCTATCTGTTAGCTGCCGCAGCCGATGAAGAAGCTTCAGCTGTAGACGGCGCAAGGACGGGCCTTTCCGGCTGGATCGTCTGTTTTCCTAAAGCACGTCTGGCGGGCACGATATTTGCCGGCGGCGTTGAGTCCACAGGGCAGATTCAGGGTCATCCGGCATTAAAGAAAGCCTATGAGGCCGGCAAAAATGTATAAAAAATTTCTCAGTGCTATGCTTTTGCTGTTATTATTCACTGCCGGCTGCGCTCATACAAAATCCCCGGCCGAATTTCCTGCCTCTTCAGGAACGACTGATCCCAATACAACCGCAGAAATGCCTGTTTCTTCTGAAAATACCAAACACCCCGATACTGCGGAAAAAAGCCTGTACGTTAAAACCAGCGGCATAATTTTCTCTCTTCAGCTCTATGATAATGCCGCTGCAGAAGCTTTTGAAGAACTCCTGCCCTTAACGCTAACCATGAACGAACTGAACGGAAATGAAAAATTCTTTTATCTTTCTTCTGAATTTCCCATCGCGCCGAGCAATTCCACCGCCCTTCATTCGGGAGATTTAATGCTTTACGGCTCAAACTGTCTGGTGCTGTTCTATCAAAGCTTTTCTACTTCCTACAGTTATACCCCTCTGGGCCGTATAAAGGACGCAACCCTGCTTCCTCAAGCTTTGGGAAGCAAAGAAGCAATTGTACACTTTTATTTTACATAGAAATAATTTAGAAATAATTTTTTTGCAACGTCAAGTCATGAATTTCATCTTCCAGCGGATTTCCCGTAGAAAAGGCCACAATTTTCAGACCCCTTTTCTTTGAATTTTTTATGAAAAAGTGTTTTTATCCATTAAAAAATCAAGATTCTACATTGTACAATCCGCCCGGCAATGATACAATAAAAATATCCTGAGATAAGGAGTAAATTGGATGGAAAGAATCTGGAATAAAAACAACGACAACGGCGCGGTGCATGCCATCGGAAACGGACGGATCTGCGTGTATGAAATCGGGCCCGAAATCCTGCAGGCTTTTGGCTATCCGTATTCGGCCGGCACCTGCTTTTCACTCACCTCCGGTGCAGAAAGCTGCGTTTCCCGGCGCAAACCCGGCACAAATACCTGGGAGCATATTCTGGAAAACGGAGCGGTCTTTACCGATATTGCCGACAGCGTATCCCACTGCTTTATCAGAAAAATTTCATCCGACAAGCCGCTTACCCTCACCCTATCCCTGCATGAGGACGAAGACGCCGTATTAAAAGAAAATACCCTGTATTTAAGCACCCCGCGGGGAAACAGCTATTATAACTACCGCGTCAATGCGGACGTCAAAAACGTATTCAAAGCCGTAAACTGTACCTTTACACAAACCCGGCCGCGGGAATACAGCCTCTGCATTTCTTCCGGAACCTGTTATCTCCTCTTTGGCGAAACCGAAGAAAAAACAGATGCGGCACTGCTTGCGGGTTTTGAAGAAATCCGGCGGCGTACAGAACAGAATTGGCAGGAATATTTAACGCAGATGAAGCCTTTTTCGCCCGCGCTCAAGGACATATGCGAGAATATCGCCGTACTGATCAAGGCGCAGCAAGGAGAAGACGGCGGCGTGCTGGCGGGCTATAACTACCATCTGGCCTACGTCCGCGACCAATACGGCACGGCCCGGGGGCTGATGGCCATGGGCTTTATGAACGAGGCCAAAGCTATTATGTACTATTACAAAGCGGTGTTTGATGAAAAAGGCGAGCTGCACAATGCCCAAAGCATCGGCGACCACAGCGTATTCCATATTCATGAAAACGACGCCGTTGAAATTACTGGATATCTGGTTCTGCTGGCCTTTCAGATCTACGAGCAGACAAAGGACGATGTCTTCCTGCAGGATATGCTGCCGCTGATCCGCTGGGCCATACAAAAACAGAAGGAACAGCTGAAAGACAATATGCTGCCGTTTAACGGAGATGAAACCTATATTGCCGGCGGCATGCTTCCGCGCGATACCATTTATGACGGCAGCGCCGAAGCCACCATGCTGTTTTTAACCTCCCTAAGGCATTATTTGGCTGTTTTTGACGACATAGAGCTGCAAAAGCTCTATGAGGAAATCCGCAGGGCCTATCCGGCAAACTTTATTGCGCAGGATGCGCTTTATACCAATAATCCCAAGCGCATGGCTCCGGAGGAATATCCGCCGTCCCGCAACGGCGTATGCGAAGGCTGCGGCGCATTCGGCATCACATTTAAAAACAGATACGGGCGCTACTGCTGCCCCGCCTGCCTGGAAAAGAACACTCCCGGACCGCGAATACAGGAGCGCTTTCTGCTTCCCGCCGTTTCCCTGGCGCCGGTATATATCGGCGCCGACTGCGTCCCCCTTGCGGTGATCCGGCACATGGTACGGCCGCTGAAGGAAAATTTCCGGAAAAACAACGTCATTTCCGGTCTGGACGCCGGCGAGGTGGGCTACTCCTACGGTTTTTTCCTGATGGCGCTGCTGACGCTGGAAGATCCCATGGCGGAAGAAATTTACAACTATCTTCTCCGCCTGCTGGACGAGGCCGGAGCCTGGGTGGAATACTATAAAAACGGCATTGCCTTCAATACCCGCTGCCGCCCCTGGGAAAGTGGGATCAATATAGAAGCCCTGATCCGTTTTGAAGAAAAATAAAAGACCGCCGCGGCAAAATAGCAAAACACCTCCGCCGGGCGACAGTACAAAATCCTATGTTTCTACGGAATAGCAGGCCCCGCCCGCTTCTTCTTAGCACAGGATTTTCGCTCGCTGCGAAAAGCGGCTTTGCCCAGATTTCCCGCAGCATTAAAAAAGGCGGCCGAAAATTTTTTGTGCAATATTTAATTCACTTTTTTGACAAGCAGAACAAGGCTCCGGTAAAATTTACCGGAGCCTTGCTGTTTTTCTGATTTTTGTCTGCTGCAGCCCAGAAAGAGAACATTTTTTTAAGCTAAACTGCTCTTTCCGTTTTCCAAAGCAATCAATCCGTGCACATTTTCCTGCAGCAATCTGCTTTCACCGCCGGCATACCGGTACAGATCAAACAGTTTATTTCCCTTTTTTACGCAATAATAAATTTCGCTCATATCTGCATTGACGATCGGCGCGCTCATATACGAAGACGACACCTCCCCGGCAATAACAATGCTTTCCCCGGCGGCAAAAAGCTTCAGTATACCGCTGGTCTCCGCCGAACTTTCTCCTATCTGAATATCCGCAAAATACAGCATTTTCTCCGCGTCGTTGGAAAGCACGGTCTGCGCGCTGTAGCTTCTGTTTTCACTGCTGTAGATCGTACCGGCGTCGCCGCAGAGCAGCCGCGGCTCCCCGTTGCCGTCCACAGCGTAAAGCTCTGCCTTGCTGTTCTGAGGATTTTTCAGATACGTCGCCGTATCGGAAAGCTCATAATATGTTAAATTTTCCACATAGCCCGAGGCAACGCGCTGCGTTTCAATACTGCCGTTTTTCCACTTAAGCAGATAAACCGCATTATCCTGCAGGGTTGCCCCCGGGGCTAAAAGAAATCCGGTATTCTTTTCGCTGTTGACAGCTACGTTATAGAGCGTATCTTCATCGGTATTGCGCACCAGCCGGGTGGAACGTCCCTCGATATCACAGTAATAAATGCTGTACAGTCCCTCTTCAAAGGAATCGCACACGCTGTATACAATGCCTTTAGCCGGATCGGTCACCGCCTCGCTATTAAAAAAGCTGACGTTTTCGGCAAGCTTTTTGCTGCGCAGATTCTGCAGATCCACCGCTATTAAATCTCCGCTTCTTGCGGTTAAATCATAATTACACAGCAAATAGACTATGCTCTGATCATCCGTAACCGAAGGGTAATACACATTTTCAAACGTCTTATTCTTTTTAAAATTCTGCGCAAATATCCGGTAGCTATACAGCGTATCGTCAAAGGACTCTCCGGTAATCACCGCAGAGCCCGAGCCGGATACCCACATTACCGGCGCGCAGTTCTCATCGACCACAACGGAAGCGCCCGTCGCTGCTTCGTAGCAGATCAGCCGGGAACGGATCTGCGGATAGGTATTGGGCTTTTCGGCAAATAAATACTGCCCGTTTTGGGAAAAACGGATCGTATTGGATACAACGCCCGTATCCAGCGGCACCGTAACACCGTTACGGTATAAATACAGAAGCCCCAGGGTACCGCTGCCGTCCATGGCCGTGGTAAAGGCAACCGCCTCCATACCGGCAACCGTACGCCAGGAGCTGACGCCGCTGCCCAGCAGAAGGGTTTCCTCTCCGGTAAAAAGATACAACGCGCCGCCTGATACATACAGCATTTTGCCCGAAGCAGCGTCAATGGCGTAATCCGCCGTATAAACCGGATCTTCCGCCGCGGGATCGTATACATTCTCCGCCGCAAGAAGCGTTTCCCCGTTTCGCAGCATATAGATATTTCCGTCTTTAAAATACGGCACAAACGGAATCGTCTCCTCCAGCCGGTTGGCAACGATATGCTCGCCGGTGCTTAAAGGCGCAAAGCGTGTGGAAAAATACCAAACGGCCGAGAGCAGGGCAATCAGACATACCGTAGCGGCGCCGCCGAGCAGCGCCGCAGTCTTTTTACTGCTTTTGGTCATCCGCGGCCTCCGTACCCGGTTCCTCCCCGGCAAGGCCCATTTCACGGCAAAGCTCCCCCAAATCCGCCCCCGCGCCTTTTGCAATTTCCTCGGCCAGGGAATCCTCCTTTGCGCTGGGAAGCTGCGCGCTCTCCAGCGCCTCCAGCCGGGTATCCGCCCAGGAGCACAGGCCCGCAAACTGCTCATCGATTTTCTCCAGCATATCCTTTGCCTCCGCGCGCAGCTTGTTCAGGTTGGCCGCGGCAGACTGCATTCCCGTTACCCATTCATCGTGCAGCCGCTGACAGGCCATATCGCTCTCCTGCGCCCTCTGGCGGTAATCCTCTTCAATCTCCTTAGCATGAACGGTAGCCTCCAGCATCACTTTGGCAATCACGCTCTCCTTTTCTTCAAAGGACGCGATCTTCTCCTTCATCTGTGCGCACTGCGTCTGCTGCTCTGTCAGCTGCGCCTGCAAAGCCGCTATTTTCTCTTCATAGCCGTTTTTCAGATCCTTTATAAAGGCGTCCACTTCTTTTGCCTTATATTTTCCAAGCCTCGATTTAAATTCCATCTTCTATTTCCTCTCCGCTCCGGCCTGCTCAAGCAGCTGCTTTTTCAGCTGATACAGCTTATCCGAAAGATCCACTTTATATACATGCGGCCGGGTCAGCCGTTTGTATTCATCCCAGAACGTATCCATCTGCGCAAAATAATTTTTTTGTATCTCCTTCAGCGAAGGGGAATCATATACCTTTTTTCCGTCCTTGAATACAGGCACCAGCAAGGGCTTAACGGTAAAATCCGTAATCGTCATTCTTTTCCAGGTATCCACAGGGTCAAAAATAGTAAGCGGCGCTTCAGTATTAATCTTTTCTTCATCTAGGGTAATCAGATCCGCAACGGCCTTGCCGTCGGCCCTGCCGTATATCCGCCAAACCTGCTTATAGCCGGGGTTTGTCACCTTGACGGCATTTTCGCTTATCTTGATTTTCGGAATCATCTTTCCGTTTACAACCTCCGCGGCCAGTTTATATACGCCGCCCAGCGCCGGAAGATCGTCGCTGGTAATCAGCTTTGTACCCACGCCGTAAACGTCAATTCTGGCGCCCTGCATTTTCAGATCCCATATTACGTTTTCATCCAGATCACCCGAGGCAAAGATCTTTGCATTTTCAAAGCCGGCCTCATCCAGCATTTTTCTGGCGCGCTTGCTCAGATATGCCAGATCGCCCGAATCCAGCCGGATACCGGTCGGCTCATACCCTTTGGCCCGCAGCTCTTTAAAAACCGTAATGGCATTGGGCACGCCGCTTTTGAGCGTATTGTACGTATCCACCAGCAACAGACAGCCGCCGGGATACATCTCCGCATAGGCCCGGAAGGCCGAAAGCTCATCCGGAAACGACATCACCCAGCTGTGCGCATGGGTTCCGCCGATGGGTACGTCAAACAGCTGACCGGTCAGAACATTGCTGGTGCCTGCGCACCCGCCGATCATCGCCGCCCTTGCCCCGTAAATACCGGCGTCCGGTCCCTGCGCGCGGCGCAGGCCGAATTCCAGCACCGTGGCGCCCTCGGCGGCAGTCGTCACCTTACTGGCCTTAGTTGCAATCAGCGTCTGATGGTTAATAATATTCAACAGCGCCGTCTCTATCAGCTGCGCCTCCATAATCGGCGCTTTCACGCGGATAAGCGGCTCCCGTGGGAATACGGGCGTTCCCTCCTCTACGGCATAAATTTCGCCGGAAAAATGAAACTCCTTTAAATAGCGCATAAAATCCTCATCAAAGATATTTAAGGATCGCAGATAGTCCAGATCCTCTTCTTCAAAATGAAGATTTTCAATATATTCTATCGCCTGCTCCAGCCCGGCCATAATCGCATATACGCTGTTATTCTGCAGCGGGCGGAAAAACAGATCAAACACGGCAACATTATCCTTCATCCCGTTTTTCAGATAGCCGTTCATCATCGTAAGCTGATACAAATCCGTCATCATTGTAAGATTTCTCATATTATTTCTCCTCCAGCACATTCGATGCGTCATCATTTTCTTTTTCCGGCTCGGCCGGTTGGGACGAGGCGCTTATCCCCTGCTTTTTTTTACTCTTTATCAAAGGTATTTCCGTAGTATAATTTTTAATTCTAAGCACCACCAAAACAACAATTGCCGCAAGGCACAATACAATGCTCAGCACCGCTGAAACCGGTATATTGCCTATCGTCAGCTGATCCGTGCGCAGCCATTCTACAATGCCCCGTTCAAAACCGTAAAGTGCAAAATACAGCAGAGTGAGCTGCCCATGATATTTTTGCCGGAAAAAAAACCAGGTCAAAAAGATGCAGATTCCCAGGCACCACATTGATTCATAAAAAAAGGTTGCCTGATACCAGCCCGCGGGATCCAATCCTTTGGGATCATCTAAATACACCGCATAGGGAAAAAACTGCAGCGAAGGGTTTTCCACCAGCGCGCCATGCGCCTCCTGGTTAAAGAAATTTCCCCAGCGTCCAATTGCCTGCCCCAGAGCCAGCGGTGCAGCGCAGATATCCACCAACTGCAGAAAACGGTATTTTTGTTTTGAGAATCTACCATACAGCAGCAGTGCAATAACACCGCCGATAATTCCCCCATATATCGCTAATCCGCCGCTGCGGATATCTACGATGTTTTTTAAGGTAGCAAGAAAATCTCCGGGTATATAATAATTATTCCATTCAAAAATCACATAATACCCTCTGGCGCCAACCACCGCACCGATCAGCACGACAATGAGCATATCAATAGCCAAATCCGAGGAGTAGCCCCGCCGCCGGCAATTGTAAGAAGCCAGCAAAAAGGCCAATAAAAAGCCTGTCGCGATACACACACCGTACCAGTAGATGTCAAAACCGGGAATGCCGAGGAAATCCTCAATAAATACCCCTGTTTTTGAAAGAAAGTTCATTCGTTCGCCTCCTGTATAAGTTCCATTTTTCCGTTTATCGTACTGCATATGCAATGCCATAAACCGTCAAAAGCACTTTCTGCGCGCCGTGCCTCCGAAAGACTCTCAAACACGCCGAACACGGCGCTGCCGCTGCCGGTCATACTGCAAAACAGCGCGCCGCTGTCCTTCATTTTTCGCAGCAAACCGTCTACTGTTCCGCTGACCTCCTGCGCCGCTCTCTGCAGCACATTTCCGCCAAAGAGTGAAAAAGCCCTGCTATTTCCCCCTTCAAGCACACGAAGGAACCCTTCGGTATCAGGCCGTTTGGAACTGCCAAGGGCATCATACCGTTGATATACAAGTGCGGTAGAAGCCGGCCGCTCCGCCTGCATAGCACACAGCAGCACCTGCTCCGGAACTGATTCCAACGGCGTCAGCTTTTCCCCGATTCCTGCGGCACGGGCGGCGCTCTCTCCCAGCATAAACGGAACATCCGCCCCCACGGCAAGCGCGGATTTTTCCAGCTGCGGCTGACGCAGCGGCTCGCCGAACAACCGGTTCAGCCCCAGCAGGACGGCGGCTGCATCGGCACTGCCGCCGCCCAAGCCAGCACCGCAGGGAATCCGTTTTTCAATATAAACCTCACAACCACAGGGAAGCGCCGTCTGTTCAAAAAATTTTTGAGCAGCCCGATACGCCGTATTCTTTTCGTCCACAGGAATATCCGGAGAACTGCAGGCCAAGCGAATATCGCTGCCTGTTTTTTTGATATGTACTGTATCAAAAAGCGTGATCTTCTGCATAACGGTATCCAGCAAATGATATCCCCGCGCATCCGTCCCTGTAATATCCAGCGTCCAATTGATCTTGGCCGCAGCTTCTATCGTAAGCGCCTGCATACAACCCTCTTTTAAAACCCAATCTTTTGTCTATAGTATAATACTTTTACTGCAAAAAGGCAAACGCCATAAAAAAAATCAGTTGATTTTTTTCATTCTGTAATGATTTTTTCACAAATATATGGTACAATAATAAAAAAAGAAAAGGATGAAGCAATGCTATGTTGGCAATCATAACGGGTGCCAGCAGCGGATTGGGCCGTGAATTTGCCCGTCAGCTCGATGCAATGGGATATGATACCGTGCTTTGTGCCCGACGGAAAGCCTGCTTAACCGCCCTTCAGGCAGAATTGAAAAATCCCTGCCATATTTTCTGTACCGATCTTGCCTCCCCAGAAAACTGCACAGCTTTGTTTGAAGCCTTTCCGCAGGCCGATATTTTAATCAATAACGCAGGCCTGGGCAAATTCGGCGGAATACAGGAGACCCGCTTGGAAGATGATCTTTCCGTCTTAAACGTGAACGTCACTGCGCTGACGATTCTGACAAAGCTGTACTTTCAGGCGTTTTTACGGCAGAAGCACGGATACATTCTGAATATTGCCTCGGCGGCGGCCTTTATGCCGGGCCCGTATTTTGCCCTATATTATGCAAGCAAATCGTTTGTACTGCGGCTGACGCAATCCGTTGCCAGGGAAGCCAAGGGAACAGGCGTATCCATATCGGCTTTCTGTCCCGGCTCAGTGGAAACTGAATTCAATACCGTAGCCGGAACATCATCCTCTTCTAAGCCCATCAGCGCCGAAAAAGCCGTGCGCTATGCGCTGCAAAAAATGTTCCGCAAAAAAACCGTGATTGTTCCCACCTTAAAAATCCGTGCGGCGAGAATCGCCGCCAAGCTTCTTCCCGAGAATATCCTTGCCGAATTTTCATATATTATCCAAAGGAGACGATAAATTATGCCCTATTTCTATTTTTCAAGCGACTATGCCCTGCAGTGGCTGCTGATTATTGCAGCCCTCATTGTCGGTTCTGTTGCCAGTATCGGCGTACGTTCGGCCTTCAACAGATTCTCCAGGGTAGCCTCCTCCTCCGGTAAAACCGGCGCGCAGGTTGCCAAAGAAATTTTAGAGGCCAACGGCATCTACGATATCCGCATCGAGCCCTCTCCCGGCGCACAGCTTTCCGATCATTTTGACCCCAAAGGAAAAGTCATACGCCTTTCTCAAGGCATTTATGACGGTACAAGCGTTGCCGCTTTAGGAATCGCCGCCCACGAAGTGGGGCATGCAATACAGTACGACACCGACTATTTCCCCATAAAGCTGCGCAATGCCATTCTGCCCATTGCCAACTTAGGCTCGGCCTTGGCGTTTCCGGTTGTGATTTTAGGCATTCTGATCGGCGGCACGGCCAGCGAGCTGATTATCAACATCGGCATCGCATTATTTTTAGCCGTACTGGCGTTTCAGCTGATTACCCTGCCGGTAGAATTCAACGCTTCCTCCCGCGCGCTTACCTGTCTGGAATCGGGCGGCTATGTCAGCCAGGAGGAAAAGGCCGGATCGCGTTCCGTACTGCGCGCCGCGGCCATGACCTACGTTGCCGGCGTAATTGCCACGTTGTTTACCCTGCTCCGTTTACTGCTGATTGCCCGTAACAGAGACTGATTGATTGAGATAAAAGAACAGCAAAAATCCCGGATATTCCGGGATTTTTATTTTAAAGCTTTTTCCAGACAAGCAGCTCCGCGTCTTTTCCGCCTTCGCCGTACTCATAAACCAACAGCTGTGTTTCATCTGCCGCCAGGCCGTAACAACGCTCACTGCCTTTTTTACATAGTTCCGCGCCATAATACATCTTATCATCCTCCAGCAGTTTTGCCGTCTTCCCGTTAGGAAGCCGGCACAGCAAGTTGATAAAATCCCCTTTCAACTGGTGAAGCTCTATTACCCGGGGCGCCCCTTCAAGCTCCAACGCATTAAACTGGCGCAATAAAAAGTCTTCCATAATCATCTTTCCCATACCCAACAATCATTTTATAATCCGCATTTTTTACAGAAAATAAAGCAGCCTTTGCAAAAACAAAGGCTGCCGCTGAAACAATCTTATTCTTCGGTATTCTCCGAGTTTTCACCAGTATCTTCTCCGGCCTTTTTCTTTTTCGCGACGACAACACCAATTACAATAGCCGCAATCACAATCACAGCTACCACGCATACGATAACGATCGTAGTGGTATTATTTCCGTCGTTTTGCTGTCCCTCATCATTTGTGGAATCCTGCGTGGCAGTAGCGGTAGGCGCAAGCCCTACCGGCGTGTTGGCCTGCTGCGTAGGTGTAGGTATTTCCGTCGGCGGTGCAGGCGTAGTAGGCTCTTCCGTGGGTTCAGGAATCATAGACTCATAATCTTCCGCATTATATATGCCTGCATTTCTGAATTCAAGCGAGGCGATCATATCCACATCGCTGATCTGATCTACACAAAGATCCCATCTCTTCCACCAGGTATCATTAAGCTCCGTGCTGCTCACAAACTTAGCCGATTCAAATACTGTCCACTCATCGGTTACTTCAAGGGAAGAAATATCAAAATAGGCCAAGACATTTGCATTGTCTTTATTGGAAAACATTTCTCCCTCATAGATTTCAAGAAAACTTTCAGAATTCTTCATATCATCAGCGCATTCATTAGCACGTATCACAGGACGAACCGTAACAGGAGTTCCCTGATCTTCCGCATTCTTATACTGAACACGTATTTCAAAAGCAAACATAACTTCTGCTTCCTCTTCATTTCCTACTACAGCCTTCACTGCGTCATAAACATTCAGGAATGGGGAAACCCAAGCGCCGCTAATACCCGTTGCCGAAGCATACGTTGTACCGTCGGCATCCGTTTTCTGTTCTACCGCGCCGGCCAAACCCTTTTCCCAGGAAGTTGTCAGTTTGTTTTCAGCCTGTGCACTGATCCCCAGCGTTAACACAGAAAATGCCAAAACAAGTACCAAAACCATTGAAAAAACCTTTTTCATTTTTTCTGCTCCTTTACTTTAAGTTGCAATTATTATAACAATCTGCAAACACAATGTCAATATTTTTTAATTGTTCATTAAAAATTTCTTTTCGTTATAGAATATGCACGCCGATCAAAATAATGTGTTTTTTATAATTTTTCAGCCGCGTATGAAAACACAAACAGATAATATAGCAAAACCCGCTGTTTGCACATGAAAACTTATGCGCCGCTATGCTCGCTTTTTCCTCTTATTACACTTCCGTACCAAACAGCTCTCCGGAATTTCTCCGCCTGCCTGTTTTGCCTTTAGCCACCGGCAAATGAGAAAACTGAAACTATACGGCACTATTTCCCGTCCGGATATAAAAGATCCGTGCTGTCATATACCCCGACATTTTTAAATTCCAGCGCCTCAATGCTCTTTGGATCACTGATGCTGTCCACGCAAAGATACCATTCCCTCCACAGCGCATCGTCAAATTCCGCCGCGGCAACCGGCAAAACGCCCTCATACGCAGACCATTCTCCAGTCAGCTCCATTTTTTCCGCAAAATAGACAAGAAGATTTCCGTTCCTGTTATCAAATAATTCCCCATCATAGAGTTCGTTAAAAAACTCTATATCCCGCAGTTCCTCCTTTACCGGTTCACCGCGAAGAATCGGATGTACCGTAATCGGGCCGTTAGCTTCGCCTTTATACAGCACCCGGGCCTCGAACTTGACCACGACTCTGTTTTTTGCTTTTTCCCCTACTGCCGCCTTCATCGCCTCATAAGCCGGCAAAAACGGCGAAGCCCACTCCGTATGGATGCCCGAAGCAGAAATATAATCCGTTCCGTCAACATCCTTTCGTTTTTGCAGAACCTGATCAATATATCCCTCCGTCCATTCGGCAGCAAGCTTATTTTCCGCCTGCGGCATATTTTTTACACAGGCTGAAAATAACGCAGCTATAAGAAGCACCCCCAGCATCGGCAAAAAATACTTTTTCATCCTGTTCTCCTCATATCTTATTTTAAACCTCCGCGTAAAAAAGCATCTCCGCTTTTTCAGCGGAGATGCCAAACAAACTATTTATTCTGTTTTATTATCATCCTGTACATCGTCTGAGGGCTCTCCGCCATCCGCTTTTTTCTTCTTAGCTACCACAACGCCAATAATCACTGCGGCTACCACCACTGCGGCTACTATACAAACAACAATAATAGTACTGGTATTACCGCCGTCCTCTTTATCCGTCTCGCCGGTACCGGCAGTGGTTTCCGTAGCCGGCGCCGTTGTCGTGCTTAAGCCAAAGGGCGTCTGCTGCGAAGCCGTAGGTCTGGGGGTGGCCTCCTCTGCAGGTTCTTCCGGCTCCTCAGGCTCCTCAGGCTCTTCAGGTTCTTCAATTTCCACAGGCTCATAAGTATCGTCATACACGCCTACATTTTTAAACTCCAAAGCCGCAATGGCGGTGGGATCACTGATGGTGTCAATGCAAAGGTTCCACGCCGTGCCCGCGCCTTCCATTTCAATACTGTCTACAGTAAGATAATCTTCAAAATGCATCCATTCGGAACTCAATTCCAATCCCGTCTGGAAATAATGCATGATGTTGGTATCCTTCCACTGAAACAGCGTTCCAGGATACTGATCTAAAAAGGCCCCCTCATCCTTTGAAAGCTCATGTGTCATGCGCAAAAGCGCTCTGGCGGTAACGGGTGTTTCCGTATCGGCGCCCTCAGCATATTTAATGCGTACATCAAAAGCAACATAAACATCCGCGCCGTCTTCTAAATTATCCCCGGCAGCACTCTTAACCGCGTCAAGAATATCAATCGTCGGTGAATCCCAAGCGTTAGTGATTCCTGTTACCGAAACATATTTTGTACCGTCGGTATCCGTTTCCTCCGTAAGCGTGCCATTTTTGACAAGCCCCAGTTCCCAGCTTTTTGTCAGCTTATTTTCCGCCTGCGCACCTACGCTCAGCACAAGCATGGAAACTACCACTGCGGCAGCCAGCATTGCTGAAAAAATCTTTTTCATTTTCATTCAGCCTCCTCAAAAATTCTTTTCTTTATAAAGATTATAACAGATTTGTTCATATTATGTCAATAATAAAATCACAAAAGTAAATTATTATTTATAATATCAAATCCATCACGAAAACAATTCTCTATTATCTTCCGCGGAGCCGCGGCATAGCCCTGCAGCATATTCCCGCCGCCCCCGCCGCGTGCCTGCAGTGCCGCCTGAAGCGCCGACCGTTCGTTGGGCAAAAACGCGCGGGACGATAAAATCATATACCGGTACCCCTCCCGGTCGCTGCCGCAAAAAACGCCAGCCATCCCCGCGCACTTCTCTTTCAAAGCATTGGCGGCCTCCTTAAGCAGAGAGGCCTCTTCTATAAAAATACACAAATTCCCCTCTGTATATTCCTGCCGGGCCAGCCGTTCCCGGAGCAGCCGGAAAACCGCTTTCCGATATTTTGCATCGCTTTCCTCCGCTCTTTGCTTTAACGCCCTCACCCCCTGCGCCGTCTCGGCCCAGGGCAGGGAGAGCAGCTGGGAAAGCTCCTCCAGGCATTTCTGCCGCGCCTGAAATTCCGCCAGAGCACGAAAACCGCATTTCATATGCAGTCTTACGCCGCCCTTGTAGCGCTGCGCCTCCGTCAGCTTAATCATTCCCGTCTGTCCGGTCCGCGCCACGTGCGGTGCGCAGCAGGCGCAGACATCCACGCCTTCAATTTCCACCAAGCGAATATTTTCCGTTAAAGCCAGCTTGCTTCTGTAGGTGATCTCCCGCGGATTGGAGGGATACCACGCTTTTACGGGAATATCCCGCGCAACGACCCGGTTTGCCTGCAGCTCGATATTCTCCAGCGCCTGCGCATCCAAAAAGACGTCATAGTCCATCGTGACCTCTTCCTTGTTTAGATGGAACCCGACGTTCCGGCCGCCATACAGGCTGTGCACCAGACCGGAAACGATATGCTCTCCCGTATGATTCTGCATACGCGAAAAACGCTGTTCCCAGTCAATTTTTCCGCGCACCGTGCCGCCGGGAGCAAGAGGCGCGTCTGTATAATGATAAATCCTTCCATTTTTCTCCTGTACGTCCAGCACACGAACATTATTTAAACAGCCGGTATCACTTTTCTGTCCCCCGCCTTCCGGAAAAAAAGCCGTCTGATCCAGCACCGCGGCAAAGCGTCCACCGTCCGCAGCGGTACATTCCAGCACCCCGGCCTCAAATTCCCGCAAAAAGCTGTCCCGGTCAAACAATCTCAGCGTCATGCTTCATTTTCCTCTTTTTCTAAAAAATTCCCCTGCGGTACAATGGCGCCCAGCGCCGTCAGCCGGAGGCGGATTTCCTGCACCGGAACCGCTTTCACCGGCAGATTCCGTTTTGCCGCAATCGCCGCAGCCACTCCCGCCGCCTGGCCTAAGGCCATACAGGGCGCCTGTACGCGAATAGCGCTGTTGGCGTCGGTATCGGAAGAAATACAGCGGCCCGCTGCCAGGATATGCTCTGCCTTCTTCGGAATCATCGCGCCATAGGGCAGCGTGGGTACCGTGCCTTCTTTTAAAAAGATCTGCTTGATTCCCGTAGGCTGATGCAGATCAATCGGATAGAAGCAATAGCACAGCGCGTCCTTATATACCTTACCGGCCAGATACTCCTCCGCAGTGACCGTATCCTCGCCTACGATCCGGCAGGTTTCCCGCACGCCGCATTCCACGGCGCAGGAGGATACAAAAAGATTTTCAAGCCCTTGCACCTCTCTCAAACAGCCGATCATTCTGGCCAGCGTGCGCCTTGCGGAAAGCTCCAGCTCCGTCTTTCCCCAGCTGGTTTCGGCATTTTTGCAGGGAATGTGCATGGATATCCGTCCGCTGCAAAGCTGATGATAGAGGCTGCCGCCCTGTGTGTCCTCCGGAAAAAGCCGCCCCTGCTCCACGGCTTTGCGCATCGTTTCCTCAAAAGCCTGCCGTTCCACCGCGCGGATATCATAGCCGGCAATGTCATTGATAAGCGTAGCCGGCTGCAGCACGGGACTTTTGGCGCACGGATATCCCGCCAGACGCACACCGTCGGCGTCGCCCGTAGCGTCAATCAGCACCTTTGTTTTGATTTTCAGCAGACCCTCCTTGGCCGCCGCGGTCACCGCAACGCCGTCTTCCGTTTCCTCCGCCTGCGCGGCCATGGTATGCAGCAGCAGCTTTACACCGCTTTCCGTACACATATCATCCAGCACGCACGTGTAGGTAAAAATGTCTAATAAGATCTGCTCCTCCCAATGTTTTTGAGGATGACGCGAAACGGGCGGAATCTTTGCGCCGCCGCGGCTCTGACACCGCAGCACCGCTTCCCAGCACGGGCCGGAAATAATCTGCCTTCCCCAGGCAAAAAACAGGCCCGGAAAATTGACTCTTCCCGCCGTCATCGTGCCGCCCAGAATTCCGTTTTTTTCAATAAGTAATGTTTCGGCGCCGCTTTTCGCCGCTGCAATCGCCGCAAAGCAGCCTGCCGTACCGCCCCCTAAAACAAGGACCTCTGTCTGTAGTTCTTTCATTTTCTCTTTCCTTTCCATCAATATTATGTATATATGAGCATATATAAATTTTTTCAAATGATATGTTTATATTACACCTGCGGAGAAGCAGACGCGTCAAACGGCGGCTGTTTTTTCGCCTCTGCAAGCCGCCTTCGGTACGCGGTGGGCGAAACGCCGTGATATTTTGCAAAAATTCTGGAAAACTGCAAAGCGTCGCCGTATCCCACGGCCCAGGAAATTTCCGTAATGCTGTAGCTGCCGCCAAGCAAAACTTCCGCGCGCTCCATCCGCAGCTTCATCAGATACGCCTGAGGCGAAAGCCCCTCCTGCGCATAAAACAGATTCCGCAGATACGCCCGTGAAAGATGCAGGGCCTCGGCGGCTTCCGCCACCGTAACGCCGCGGGCATAATGCGTTTGCAAAAAGAGCCTGGCCTGCTCCGCATAATCGGTTTTCGGCAAAAAATTCTTTTTTTCCAGAATTCCGGCCGCGAGCCGATACAACAGACTGATGCACCGGTATTCCTCCGCCGCGCCGTGCCGGCAGAAGGAAAGACCGCAAAGCTCCTGCAGCGGCTGAAGATCCCGGACGATATCCCAGTAAAAAACGCCGTCGTCCTCAAGGGGCAAACTCTCCAGCAGCGGCTGCACCTCCGCCCCGAAGGGATTGATCCAGCTGTAGGTCCACGGCTCGTTTCGATCGGGTATATAATCGCACAGCCTGTCACGGCGGCAGATAAATCCCTGTCCCGCGGAAAGCTCCCTGCCGTTGAAGCTTCCGCGGCCGCTTTCAATAAAATGTATCATATCCACATCTGAAATCAGCCGTGTGCGTTTTTTGTTTTTATCGCATTCCTCGCGCCCGTAATGCAGAATCTTCAAAGCCACCCGCTCCCGCCCGGTAATTTAGTTCATATGATTTTACCATATTTTAATGCGCAAAAGCAATATGTTTTTTTATTTTTCTGTGATACAGTAAAAAAGAAATTGATAGAAAAAGAGGATACAACCATGCGTTTACTAAAAAATCAACCGTTCCCCTCCGATCTCTCCCTACCGCTTTGCGCCCCGCGGGAGCTCTGCGATCCCTCCATTCTGCATCTTCATCGTCTGCCCGCCCGCGCTACCGTGGTTCCCGCCCAGAAAAGCGGAGTCTATTATCAGAACAAAGAGGAATCCGACCGGGTGCTTTCTCTCAACGGCGATTACCGCTTTGCGCTCTTCAGCGACGAGGCGCCCAAGGGCTTTGAGCAGCCGGATTTTGACGATTCCTCCTGGGATATTTTAGACGTTCCCTCTATGTGGCAGTTCCGCGGCTACGGCGAACCCACCTACCCCAATGTGGAATACCCCTTTCCCTTTCAGCCGCCCTATATCTGCCGCCTGAACCCGGTGGGCTGTTACCGCCGCCGCTTTGCCCTGCAGGAAATCAGCCCGCGCACACTGCTCCACTTTGAAGGCGTCGACAACGCGTTTTATGTGTTTATCAACGGCAGCTTTGCCGGCTTTTCCAAGGGCAGCCGGCTGCCGGCAGAATTTGATATCACACCTTTTTTAAAAAAAGGAGAAAATACGCTGGCGGTAAAGGTATACACCTATTCCGACGCCTCTTATCTGGAAAACCAGGATATGCTGCTTGCCAGCGGAATCTTCCGCGACGTGTATCTGCTGTTTGCGCCGGAGAGCGCCCTCTGGGATTATGAAGTGACGACCGACACCCGCACGCTCACCTGCACGGCGGTACTCTTTGCACAAAAGGAGGATACCAGCGCCCGCTTTACCTTCAACGGCCGGAGCCTCACGGTTCCCTTTGAAAACGGAACGGCCTGCTGCTCCTTTTCCCCCCAGGAACCTGTTCTCTGGAACGCGGAACAGCCCTTTCTATACGACTTTACCCTTGAAATCCTCTGCCGCGGCCGGGTTACGGAAACCCACAGCAAGCGCGTAGGCTTCTGCAAAAGCGAAATCCAAAATCAGGCCTTCTGCATCAACGGCAGTCCCGTACTGCTCAAAGGCATCAACCGGCATGAAAATGACTGCTGGAACGGGCGCGCCGTAACCAAGGAGCAGATTCTTGCGGACCTGAAGCTTCTGAAGGCCGCCAATATCAATGCCATCCGCTGTTCGCACTATCCCAACAATCCGGCTTTTTATGAATATGCCTCGGAGCTGGGCTTTTATGTAATGGACGAGGGCGATCTGGAAAGCCACGGCTGCGGCATTACCGGCGATCAGGGATTTTTAAACAAGAGCCCCGAATGGCGGAGCGCTTTTATGGACCGTACGGTCCGCATGGCCGAAAGGGATAAAAACGAAACCTGCATTGTAATCTGGTCGGTGGGCAATGAGATCGGCGCGGGGCAAAACGCCGAAGCCTGCGCCGAATATCTGCGGAGCCGCCGCGATCGGAAGCCGGTGCAGTACCATGCGCTGAACAGCGCCGATCAGGCGTTTATCGGCTGCGGGTACCCCAACCTTTTCCGCATGAAAAAAACGCTTGCCGCCGCCAAGGGAAAGCCACAGCCCGTTTTGCTGGTTGAATATGCCCACGCCATGGGCAACGGCCCGGGAAATTTAGAGCACATGTGGGAGCTTGTTCTCAGAAATCCCGAATTTGCCGGCGGCTATGTCTGGGAGTTCCGCGGTCATGGTATGCGCCGTGAAAATGCCGACGGCAGCGTCGACTATCTGTACGGCGGGGATTTTCATGACGATAACCACTGGTCCAACTTTACGTTAGACGGCTTTTTGACCTCCGACGGCACACCCAAGCCTACCTTTACGGAACTGAAATATGTGTACGCTCCGCTTCATTTTACCTATGAGGACGGCCTCCTTACTTTGTATAATACCCGCGATTTTACCGATACCTCCCAAATGCAGCTGGAGGCGGAAATACTTTGCGACGCGCAAATCTGCCAAAAAATCGTTCTTCCCATGCCGGTGATTGCCCCCCGCGGCAAAAAGACGCTTGAAATTCCCCTAGCCTATTCGGGGCACGACTGCTTTTTGACCCTGCGCGCCACAGAAAACGGAAACACTGTGGCGATAAAGCAATTTCCCTTGCCGGGCAACCGGCCAAAAATGCCGCTGCCGGCTGTAAAGCAGGCCGCCGTCTGCACGCAGAACCAGGATGAAGTACGCATCAACGGAGAGAACTTTGATATCCGCTGGAAAAACGGCGTGCCTATTTTCTACCAAAAAGACGGCGTCACGTATTTTGACCGCCCCATGCAGTTCGTCACCTTCCGTGCCGAAACCGATAACGACGGTATTATAGGCCTGTATCCCCGCTGGATTAAAAGCTGGGAACAGCAGCGGCTGCATAAAATGCGCTTTTTTACCCAAAAAACCGCGGTCACCCGAGAGGAAACGCAGATAGCCGTAAACGTAAACGGATTCCTTACGGCCGATCACTGCTTTACCGGCTTTACGGTGGAAGCGCTCTATACCGTTTTGCACAACGGCCTGCTGCGGGTATGCCTTACAGTAAAGCCCTACGGACAGATGCCCATGATGTGGGAATACGGCTCCATCGGCAAGGATGAAACCCTGACGCCCCGCCTGCCGCGCTTCGGCGTATGCTTTGCCCTGGACAAGAGCCTTGACACTGTGCGCTGGTTCGGCCGCGGGCCGGAACAGAATTATACCGATTCCGTCGCGGCGGCACCGGTAGGAGTTTATGAAAAGCCGCTTCCGCAGCTGAACTTTGCCTATGACGTTCCCCAGGAGACCGGCACGCGCACCGATACGCGCTTTCTGCAGGCCGCCGATTCTCTTCACGCCCTTACCGTTTACGGAAGCGATACGTTTTCGTTTTCCTATCATCCCTGGAGGCTGGATGATCTGCGCGCGGCGCGCCACCCCGGAGAATTAAAGGAGGATCCGGAGAAGAACTATCTGTATATCGACTACCGGATGCGCGCCCTGGGCAGCTTTTCCTGCGGGCCCAACCCCGAAAGGGAGTATGACTTTGAACCGCACGATTTCCGGTTTGTATTTGCCTTAAACGGCGAAACGGGAAAAAGTGCGGAATACCAAAACACAGACTTAGGTCCGAAAACAAAAAAGCTGACGGAGGTCTATGTCCGCCCCCAAATAGAAGAAGAGCGCGAGGAAATCGAATGCCGCAGCGTGGAGGGCCGCCGGGAGGAAACGCTCTGAGCGTCTTCCGGCAGACGACACTGCTTTCCGTCCCCGGCTCGAATACAACAGACAAAGGAAAAGACCAGCTTTCCCTTTTTTATAAAACTCTTTCTTGCAGGCAGTATAAAAATGTGTTATGATAAGCATGATTTTTTTATTGCTCTGTAAAAAAAGGAGATCAAAATGAAGCATAACCTTCCTCTCCTCTGTGCGCTGGGCGGTCTGCTGGCAGCCGCGGTGATTGCCGCCTATGCGCTGGATTCACCGGCGCTTGTTTTGCCGCCGTTTACGCTGATCTGGCTGTTTTTTGTGCTGCTGCTGATTGCCTGCACCAAAACCCTAATTGATAAGACCGCCGCTGCCAGGCCCGTTTCTATGATTCTGATTTCCCTTTTGACGGCAGCGCTGTTTCAAGCGGTTCTGTTCGGCTGTACCTGCTATACGGTCTGGGCGCTGCGCCTGGGCATGACATTTTAACAGTTTTATCCGCAGCTTCTTTGACTTTCTTATAAAAACATATTATAATAAAACAGCAAAGCCGTTCTGCCCGCAAGGTACAGAATCGGCTTGCTGATTTTATTCCCCAAAAGGTGATACCATGAAAAAGAATTCTCTGCTAAAACGTTTTTTACCCTATTATAAACCCTATGTGGGCATTTTAATATTCGATTTGCTCTGCGCCTGCGCCACTACGATATGCGAGCTGGTGTTTCCGCTGATTGTAAAGGAAATTACCGGGCGGGCTGCCGATGCCCCCGAGCTTTTAACCGTATCCTTTGTTCTTCACGCGGGGCTTTTCTATCTTCTTCTGCGGATAATCGACACCCTGGCAAACTATTATATGGCCTCAACAGGGCATATTATGGGGGCCCGGCTGGAGGCGGACATGCGTTCGGATTTCTTTTCTCACCTGGAAAAGCTCTCCTTTAATTTTTACGATAACACCAAAATCGGCCAGCTAATGTCACGCATTACTAGCGATATGTTTGATATCACCGAATTTGCGCACCACTGTCCGGAGGAATTTTTTATCGCGGGCATCAAAATCGCCGCGTCGTTTATCATTCTCTGCACCTTCAGTATTCCCCTGACCCTGATCCTGTTCGCGGTGCTGCCCATTATGCTGATTGTTCTGCTTTTTTTCAACAGGCGGATGAAGGCGGGCTTCCGGGAATCCAGAAGGACCGTAGGGGAATTGAACTCCCAGGTAGAAGACAGCCTTTTAGGGATGCGCGTGGTCAAATCTTTCGCCAATGAAGAGAAAGAGATTGAGAAATTTGAGCGCGGCAACAAGACCTTCTTAAAAGTAAAAACAAAAGTATACCATTACATGGCCGGCTTCCAATCCTCCACAAGATTTTTTGAGGGTTTTATGTATATTGTAATCATCGTCGCCGGCGCGCTTTTCCTTATAAACGGCAAAATCGACGTATCAGTACTGATCGCCTATCTGCTCTATGTCTCCACCCTTCTGGCCTCCATCCGCAAAATCGTGGAATTTGCCGAGCAGTTCCAGCGCGGCATGACCGGTATTGAACGCTTTGCTGAAATCATGGATACGGAGCCGGACATTAACGATAAACCCCATGCAAAAAAGCTTTCGGGTGTAAAGGGCGAAATCACCTTTAAAAATGTTTCTTTTGCTTATGGCAAGCATTTGGAGAACATTTTAACGGATATCAATCTTACGATCAAAAGCGGTGAAAACGTAGCCATCGTAGGTCCCTCAGGCTCCGGAAAGACCACCATCTGCAACCTGATTCCCCGGTTTTACGAGCTGACCTCCGGTTCCATTGCCATCGACGGGCAAAATATTGCCGACGTTACCATGCGTTCCCTGCGCCGCAATATCGGCATCGTACAGCAGGACGTCTATTTGTTTTCCGGCTCCGTAAAGGAAAATATCGAATACGGACTGCCCGGCGCAGCGGAGAAAGATATCATTCAGGCCGCAAAACTGGCCGGCGCCCATGATTTTATTATGAGCCTGCCCAACGGCTACGACACCTATGTGGGCGAGCGCGGCGTCAAGCTCTCCGGCGGACAGAAGCAGCGGATTTCCATTGCGCGCGTTTTTCTGAAAAATCCGCCGATCCTGATTTTGGACGAAGCCACCAGCGCGCTGGATAACGAAAGCGAACAGCTGGTACAGCAATCTCTGGAGGCGCTTTCCAAAGGACGCACCACGCTGACCATCGCACACCGGCTGACCACAGTGCGCAACGCCGACCGGATCCTGGTGCTTACCGAAGAAGGAATTGCCGAAGAGGGAACCCATGAGCAGCTGCTGCAAAAGGGCGGCATCTATGCCTCGCTCTACCGCCCGTAAAAGAACAAAAGCGTCTAAAATACACTCCCTCTGCAACGGCAAAGTACGGCCGGCGCAAAGGGAGTTTTTTCCTTGCCGCCAAACAGTCGCCGAACGAATACACAACCTTCTCTGTATCTTTTTGCCGTATGTGCGCTGAAACGACGCCTCTTGACTATAAGTTTGCCATAATCAAAATACCCCTTTGTCCCTGCCGGGCGCAGACAAAAAACAGGCTTCATTTGTAATTTATACAAACCAGGAGGAAGGCCCCGCTGCCGCGCACCGTCTTTCCCGCAAAAACTATTGTAAAATGGACAAAGATAGTATATAATAAGGATATATCATTATACGGCTGAATTCGCTTTGCCGTATTTGCAGGAGAATTTTTGAATGAAACGAACGCTTTTTTCTATTTTGGCCATTCTTACCGCCGCCGTGCTTTTAGCCGGGTGCGCGCGTTTTAGAAAAAATACCGAGGGAAATGACGCACCGGATATCCAATACTTGTCCGGTATGCTACTCTACGGCGCCAGCGAAGCTCCCTACGGCGTAGGCGACATCCTTTTTAAAGCACAGAATCCGGGAACCTACCGCTATATGGCTTATGGCGCAGATCAGGAAATGCCCCAGATTACCGTGGGATTTAACGCAAAAAGCTGGCCTGAAATTGCAGACGGCCAGGTAATCTCCGGAACCGACTGCCGGAATATTACCGTCGTTTCCACTGATAAAAACGGTATTGTAGAAAGGGCCGCCTATTTTGAATATGTTCCCGGCGTGCTCTACGGACAAAGCAATGCTGACCAGTACGATGATCCGGTTTTCTACAATGCAGAGCAGCCCAACTTAGAAGATCCGCGGGCAATAGCTTTGGCCTCCCATCTGTTTAAGACTGCTGACAACTCCTATTACGGCCGTTCCTACGGATATGTCATCCAGGGTTTTTTAACCAAATATTCCGCGGCAGCCGGGGTATTTGCAGGCTATTATCATACCGGTATTGATTTTACCACCCAAGAGGGGCGCCCCTTTTATGCGCCGATCGACGGCGAAATTATCTATGCCGGGCAAAGCGACGACTATCATATGATCATTCTCTATAACGCCCAGCATGATATCTCTGTGCTGCTGCTGCACGGCGAGGACGTTTCGCCGGCACAGGTGCTTTACAGCGCCGGCGGACGGGTTTCGGCCGGTACGCTTTTAGGTTACGGCGGCGGTGCGGGAAAGCCCGCGGGGGATACACAGCTGCATATCGAAGTGCGCAGCGGACAGGCTTCCCGATATCAGAATTTTTCCACCACTCCGGAATATACCCGTATGGCAAATTATGACCCCTTGATCTTATCGGATATGTTCCAGCTCACACCCTATGAAGCAGACGCATTCGATACCTTTACCGCATTGGAAACTACAGGCTATAACGCTCAGGGCGGCGCGGTAGCAGCGCTGGTGGGCAACTGGCTGTACTATATCAACGTCGGCGACGGCAGCCGAATCTACCGTTCCCGCCCTGACGGCAGTCAGGCCGCCGCCATTACAGAGTTCTCCGCAGCAAACCTGAACTATTCAGACGGCTGGCTGTATTACAGCAATTTAAGTGATAGCGGCAAGCTGTACAAAACCGCCTGTGACGGAAGCGAATCTGTTAAATTATCCGATATTAACTGCCAGCAATATGTGCTCTGTGCAGGTGACTGGGTATATTTCTGCAACGCGGCGTCACGCAATGCCCTATGCCGTATTCGAAAGGACGGCAGTGAATATTCTGTACTTTTAAACCGTGAAATCACAAACCCATTCTACAGCAAAGGATCGATTTACTATACACAGAACGCATCTGTAAAAGCAGAACGCATCTGCCGGTACGATACCTCTACAGGTGAAAATACGCAGATATTGGATTTCAGAGCCGATATTCCCTTTATTGTGGATGGCATGATGGGATACCGCAAATACTACGGCAATAAATTCGGGTATGCGATTCCGCTGGGTGCCACAACCGAAAAGGACGTTATCACCATAATCGATCGTGCCTACAATCAGGTACAGCAATACAACCGCCTGATAATCTTTGCCAACGAAAGCGACGCAAGCTCCCTGTACATTAAAATGCTTGACGGTGAAAGCTCGTTTCAGCTTTCCTCAGATGTTTTGTGCCGCAATTTAACCATTGAGGGCAACTGGCTGTATTACACCACGCCCCTTGATAGCGGGGAAGCCCTTTGCCGCATCAACCTCTCCAACCTGCAAAAGCAGCAGCTGACCGCGGAGGGCTGGCAGGACGTCGTGCTGAACTACGATCCGGCTATTGACGATCTGGTAAACGAAAACATGCAGAACTCCATTACGCCTACGCCTCTGCCGGAGGGACCCTGGACGCCACCGCCGATGCCTTCGGCCAGCTTTATCACCATGCCGCCGCAAAATGAAGATCCTACTGTGCCGCCTGAGACAGAGCCGCCGGTTACCGAGCCTACGCCAGAACCTACTCCGCCGGCCACAGAACCCACATCTGAGCCTACTCCGCCCGAAGAGCCGACACCGGAGCCCACTCCGCCGGAAGAAGCTACAGATCCGCCAACGGAACCCACGCCCGAGCCGACGCCGACAGAGGAGGTCACAGACCCGACGGAGCCCACACCTGAGCTGACGCCAACGGCCACAGACGCACCTCCAACCGACGCGCCGCCAAGCCCCGAAGAAGAATAAAAAAATAGATAACACGTTTGCTTTCAGGCTACATAGAACGTGTTATCTTTTTTTATATTCCCTTAAAACAAAAAGCGCGGCATTCTGCCGCGCCGATTCTGCAAGCCCCTGCGGCAGAACGCCGCGCTGCAAACAAAGGGGCTGAAAATTCAATGTATAAAATTCAAAAAGGGAAAGCTGCCGGGCTTGGTGTATTCCCTGTAAAGCATAAAGCCCGCAACGGCAAGAATAGCGAGCAATGCCAGCAAAAGAATTTTCCACGGTTCCAGCTTTAGCTCGCCAAGTTCCGCCCGGTTAAGACCCGTCATTTTTAAAACCGGCGCCATTGCCCGCAGAAAGATTACCAGCAGCAGACATTCCGCCGGAAACATGGCGATATTCTTTACCACGCGCAGCGTTGTGATCAGCTGATAGGATTCCCCCACATACACGCGCATGATCAACGGATTTAAAATAAAATTACAAACCGCCACCACTGCTAATCGGGCTAAAATAATCCGCGGCAGCGTAATTTTTCTTTTATAAAGAAACAGCGCAAAAATCAGCGAACCGGCGATCTCCACAAAAATAAAAGGAAAAAAATACGCGCCCGAAGAGAAAAAAAGTGCGCCGATTGTATCGCTAATTCCGGCGGCAATCACCGCCACCACAGGCCCGAAGGTCATGGCGCCCAGCGCGTTTATCAAAAAACCTACGCCTATTTGAAGCTGACCCGGCACAAGAGGAATCTGCACCGCTTTCAGCACTACCCGCAGCGCGATCATCAGCGCGGCGAACACCAGCATTTTTACGTTTGCCAGTTCTTTGGCCGCCTGAATCCAATAAGTACCTGAAAATATACTTTGTTTTTTTTGTTCCACAAAAAAATCTCCTTCCATTCCGCCCACCATCTTTGGCAAGCGTTTGCTTTAAGGAGAGTAGTGGCATCCTTTGCAGCGGATGCAATGGTATATCACAAACGAAAAATTCGTTTCTTGTTTACGGGCAACTTCCCATCCCGTAACACTAAGAAGCGCCGCCACGGGGCAAAAGCGTTTCCTCTCCGCTCCTGCCGCAGGCGTTGCTTCAGCGCATACCATCTACTCTGCATTAAATTTTGATTTCATTCTACACCGGAAAAAGTTTTTAGTCAAATATTTCTTTGCCATTTCAAGCGATTTATATTATAATATCATGTGTCTGCGCGCTGAGAGCGCGCAAAGGAGGTTATTTATGAAATTAGGCGTCGTAGGCCTGCCCAACGTAGGCAAAAGTACATTGTTCAACGCCATTACCAACGCCGGCGCCGAAGCCGCAAACTATCCGTTTTGCACTATTGAGCCCAACGTGGGCGTAGTGGCGGTTCCCGATAAGCGGCTGGACGAGCTGGCAAAAATCTATCATCCGCAGAAAATAACGCCCGCCTACATTGAATTTGTAGATATCGCCGGGCTGGTGCGGGGTGCCTCCCGCGGTGAGGGGCTGGGAAATAAATTTCTTTCCCATATCCGTGAGGTAGACGCGCTTGTACACGTGGTGCGCTGTTTTGAGGATGCAGATATTATTCATGTCGACGGCTCTATCGACCCCGTGCGCGATGTGGAAACCATCAATCTGGAATTGATTTTAGCTGACCTTGAAACCTGCGAAAAGCGGCTGGAAAAGGCGCAAAAGGCCGCCCGCGGCAATGATAAAAACGCCCAGGCCGAAGCCGAGCTGCTGCAGCGCATGATACAGCAGCTGCAGCAGGAAAAGCCCGTACGTGCTCTGGAAATGACCAAAGAGGAGCAGTTTTTGGCGCAGAGCTTTTTCCTGTTGACCACCAAGCCCATCCTGTATGCGGCCAATATTGCGCAGGAGGATATTACCGGGGATTCTGAAAATGTAAAAAAGCTCATCGCTCTGGCGGAAAAGGACGGCGATCAGGTTTTGACGATCTCCGCCCGCATCGAAGAGGAGCTTACGCAGCTGGAGCCGGAGGAGCGGGAATTATTTTTAGGCGAATACGGCCTGACGGAAAGCGGCCTGGATCGTTTGGTTAAAGCCAGCTACCGCCTGCTGGGTCTGATTTCCTACCTGACCGCCGGCGAGCCGGAAGTGCGCGCCTGGACAATCACCAAAGGCACAAAAGCGCCGCAGGCAGCCGGAAAAATCCATTCTGATTTTGAACGCGGCTTTATCCGGGCCGAGATCGTCAGCTATGACGACTTTATGAAATACGGCTCCTACGCCGCCGCCCGCGAACACGGTCTTGTCCGTTCCGAGGGAAAGGACTATGTAATGCAGGACGGCGATATTACGCTGTTCCGTTTTAACGTATAAAAAATACTTGACGAGTTCTTCCATACAGTTATATAATATACATGAGATTTCGGGGCGGGGTGCGATTCCCCACCGGCGGTAATGGGCCTTTACAGCCACAAGTCCGCGAGCGAAAGCTGAAACGGTGCGATTCCGTTACCGACGGTACAGTCCGGATAAAAGAAATTCTCTGCGGCGTTTTTTATATTCCCCTGAAATTTCTTCAGGGGATTTTTTATCGCTGCCCGCTCCGAGGAAAAAACGGAGGAATCTTTTATGAAAGTTACCAGGAAACTTGTTTTAACCGGTATTTTTACTGCCATCGCTTACATCCTTATGCTTCTGGAAATGCCGGTTTCTTTTATCATGCCCCCATTTATCAAGCTCGATTTATCCGAGCTGCCGGCGCTGATCGCTTCTTTTGCAGCCGGACCGCTTTGGGGCGGAGCAGTATGTCTTTTAAAAAATATCCTGCATTTAATGAATACTACCACCGGCGGCGTGGGCGAACTGGCTAATTTCCTGTTAGGCGCTGCGTTCGTCATTCCCGCGGGCCTGGTTTACAAAGCACATAAAAGCAAGCGCGGTGCTTTTTGGGGGGCGGCTATAGGCGCACTGAGCGCAGCAGTAATCAGCCTTCCGGTCAATTATTTTATCACTTATCCCTTTTATACCAACTTTATGCCCATGGAAGCTATCTTGGATGCATACCGGATTTTCATGCCCTCGATCCGCTCGTTAGCAGAAGCTCTTGCTATTTTCAATATTCCTTTTAATTTCGTGAAATATATGCTGGATGCCGCGGTTACCTTTTTAATTTACAAACGAATCTCTCCTGTTTTAAAAGGACGGCAATAAAATTCTTATTTCGAATCCATACAGCGCAAAAGGCCTTCCCAAAAACGGGAAGACCTTTTGTAATAAACACAGGATTTTAAATATCTTCTGTGTTTTTTAAAAAACGGAAATGTTTACTTATAAAATCCCCGGATATCTCCGTTATTAACCCAGCAAAGACCGTTATCCAGCAAATACGGATTTCTGGCACCTTCAACGATTTTGGTGATTACGCCGTGATTGCGCAGCATATTGTCCGCGCTGATCGCCTTACTGATGGGATCGGTACTGGAACGGTAACAGGTAGAAAAAATCACATGCTGGCCGATTTGATATTCCGTAGCGGAAGGCGGCGTTTCCGGCTGCTCTTCCCTCTGGCCAATCTCCTGCGGAAAGTCCCTGTAGCAGCGACTAATATCACAGCGTCCCTGTACACCGGGAACAGTTCCGTCGCTGGTATACTGCCACATATCGCAAACCACGTTCGGCCGTTCATTGCTGTAACGGGCGCACCAACGCGTATACCGGTCATAAAACGGATCCTCCAGCCGGGTATTGAACCACCACTGATTGGCATATACGCCGGCGTAATAGCCTGATTTTTCTATTTTATCACAGAAAATCCCCGTCAGCTCTCTGATTTCCGCATTGCTCATCATGCCCACGGTTCTGGCATCCTCCAAATCATAATAAACCGGATATCGCAGCGTATACTCCCCAATCAGCCGAAGCGTATGCTCCGCCTCTCCGTTCGCCATATCCGGCCGTTTGGCATAGGAATACAAATACACGCCAAAGGGAATTCCCAGCCGCGTGCAGGCATCGGCATTTCTTTTAAATTCTCTGTCATCCTGCTCCGGCAGATCCTGTCCGTATCCGCAGCGCAGAATCGCGCCGCTGATATTCGGTTTAACCGTTTCCCAGTCAATTACGCCCTGATGATGGCTTACATCGATAACTGTCATCATATAAAATATTCCTCCTTCCTGTATATACTATTAAAAAAGCGCGCCAAAAGTTCCCGCAATAAAGGCTCTGCCGTTTTTTCATTCTGTATCTATCTTTTTTAAGAAAAAAAACACCGCTGCAAAACTGCTGCAGCGGCGTTCCATACAAAAAATTATTTGTTAAAAAAGACAAGGAAAGAATTTCTGTTTTATCAAAGATATGAAAATATGTTCATATCTGAATATTTATCTTTTTTCCTCTCATCACCTCAAAAGACTGATCAGATCCGATACTGTGCATATCCCGAATAGATAAACAGCGCGCAGACCGCAATCACCGCACCGGCGAAAAAGCTCCAGGCAAGTGACATCACATACGGCGAAAGCGGTTCATGCTCCCGCCGTTTTTTATAGGTGTAAATGTAGGTGGCTATGCCCGATATCACCGCAGTAATTAAACCGTACACGGCAAAGGACACAATCTCCGTGCTGGTATCGCCTGAGATGGCAAAGCCTAAGATAATATATACGGGACTGGCACAGGAGATCATCCCCAAATTCAAGCCGGTAAACACAGAGCCGATAATCAAAAGAATTTTTTTAAACATTTTTCCCTCTCCTACAGCGTATCAATATTTGCGTTCTCCTCCGCAGGAACTTCCTCTAATGCGCTTTCTTCTGCTTCAGGCTCTTCGTGCGGCGCGGTGGCCACAGCCACTACCTTCACATCGGCATTCACCTTCATAACCCGTACGCCCTGTGTGGAACGTCCCATAGTCCGAATCTCCGTGATACTGGTGCGGATAATCGTACCGTCGGAGGTAATCAGCATAATATCCTCATCGCCCTCAACCGCCGCCATATCCACCAGAATACCGGTATGCTCATTTAAAGCATGGGTAATGATTCCCTTGCAGTTCCGGCCGGTCACGCGGTATTCGCCGGCATCGGTACGCTTGCCGTAGCCGTTTTCGGTAATCGTAAGGATTTCACAGTCCTCTTTAATCACCGCCATGTTGACCACGTAATCATTTTCCGCCAGATTGATAGCGGTAACGCCCATCGTGCTGCGCCCCATATTGCGGACCAATGTCTCTTCAAAACGGATGGATTTTCCCTGGGCGGTAGCCAGCATAATATCGTTGCTGCCCGAGGTAAGTGCCACATTGATCAGCTCATCTCCCTCGCGCAGAACAATCGCAATCAAGCCGTTTTTCCGGATATTATATTCGCTTAAGGCCGTTTTTTTGATAAAGCCCTGCCGCGTTGCCATAACAAGGTTCATGCCCTCGCGCTGTTCGGGATCCTCCGGCAGAGCGATCACCGTACTCACCTTTTCTCCGCCGTCCAAGTTCAAGAGGTTCACAATTGCGCTGCCCTTGGCGGTACGGCCCGCCTCAGGAATCTGATGGCACCGCAGCTGGAAGACCTTGCCCCGGTTGGTAAAGAACAAAAGATCCGTATGCGTACTGGTCACCATGACCTTTTCCACAAAATCCTCGTCCCGCGTAGTAATCGCGGTAATTCCCCTGCCGCCGCGGCGCTGCGCCCGATAGGTGTCGGACGGAACGCGCTTGATGTAGCCGAAATGCGTCATGGTAACTACCATGTCCTCTTCCTGAATCAACGCTTCAAAATCGATTTCATCCGAAAGCGCGGTGATCTCCGTGCGGCGCTCATCATTGTATTTATCCTTGATGACCAGCAGCTCTTCCTTAATAATATCCAGCACCAGCTGCGGAGAAGCCAGAATCTCCCGAAAGCGCTGAATATTGGCCTGCAATTCTTCAAATTCCTGCACAAGCTTTTCCTTTTCCAGGCCCGTTAAACGCTGCAGACGCATATCCAGAATGCTCTTTGCCTGCTCTAAGGAAAAATCCAGCTCCTCCATCAGCCTTGTTCTGGCAATTTCCGTCGTCTGGCTGGAACGGATCAGCGCAATGACCTCGTCTATGATATCCAGCGCCCGCAGAAAGCCCTCCACCAAATGCGCCCGGGTCAGGGCCTTATCCAAATCAAACTGCGTTCTTCTGCGTACAACTTCCTTCTGATGCTCCAGATAATAATAGAGCATTTCCTTCAGATTCAGCACCCGCGGCTCACCATCCACAAGCGCCAGCATAATCGCACCGAAGCTCTCCTGCAGCTGGGTATGCTTGTACAGGTAATTCAGCACCACCTGAGGGTTGACGTCCTTCTTCAGCTCAATCACGATGCGCATGCCGTCTTTGTTGGATTCATCCCGCAGCGCGCTTAAGCCCTCAAAGCATTTATCCTTATACAGCTCGGCAATTTTTTCCACCAGCTTGGCCTTATTGACCTGATAGGGAATTTCAGTAACAACAATCCGCTGCCGATCGCCGGACATCTGCTCAATTTCACTCTTGGCCCGAATAACAATCCTGCCCCGGCCGGTGGTATAGGTATCCCGGATGCCCGAAATTCCCATAATCTGCGCCGCCGTAGGAAAATCCGGGCCTTTGATATGCTCCATAAGCTCATCTACCGTAATATCAGGATTTTCAATCAACGCCACGGTGCCGTCGATGACCTCGCCTAAATTATGGGGCGGAATGTTCGTAGCCATACCTACGGCAATACCGTCGGAGCCGTTTACCAGAAGATTGGGGAAACGCGCGGGCAGTACGCGCGGCTGCAGCTCCGTCTCATCAAAGTTGGGATAAAAATCCACGGTTTCCTTATCAATATCCGCCAGAAGCTCGCCGGCAATCTTAGAGAGCTTGGCCTCCGTATACCGGGAGGCCGCCGCCGGGTCTCCGTCCACAGTACCGAAATTTCCCTGCCCAAAGGCCAGCGTATAACGGATGGAAAACGGCTGTGCCAGCCGTACCAGAGCGTCATAGATAGACGAATCCCCGTGCGGATGATATTTACCCATAACGTCGCCCACGATACGCGCACTCTTGCGCGTGGGCTTATCGTAGGTATAGCCGCTTTCGTGCATCGAATAGAGAATACGACGGTGCACCGGCTTTAAGCCATCGCGTACGTCGGGAAGCGCACGGCTGATGTTAACCGCCATGGCATAGGAAATAAATGATTTTTTTACTTCTTCTTCTATGTTGATATCAATGATCTTGTTTTTCAGGTTGTTATTTTCCATACTTTTACACCGCCTTAAATATCAAGGTCTTCGACCAAGCGCGCATTTTTCTCAATAAAATCCTTGCGCGGCTCTACCTCATCGCCCATTAGAACCGTAAAAATCTGATCTGCCGCAATGGCGTCATCCATGGTCACGCGCAAAAGAGTCCGGGTTTCAGGATCCATCGTCGTTTCAAAAAGCTGCTGACTGCTCATTTCACCCAAACCCTTATAACGCGCCACCTCATAGTTCTGGCGGTTAATGGAATCCAAATACGTATTCAGCTCAAGATCCGAATAAAAATATAAAATCTGCTTGGTGCGCGTCATCGTCACCTTATAGAGCGGCGGCTGCGCGATATAGACATACCCTCCGGTAATCAGCTGCGGCATATGCCGGAAGAAAAACGTCAGCAGCAGCGTGCGGATATGGGAGCCGTCCACATCGGCATCGGTCATACAGATGATTTTATGATACCGCAGCTTTTCCTCGTTAAATTCCACGTCAATGCCGGCGCCGAAAGCAGTGATCATGGAGCGGATTTCATTGTTCTGCAGCATTTTGTCAAGGCGCGTTTTTTCCACGTTCAGGATTTTTCCCCTCAGCGGCAGAATCGCCTGGGTTTTCCGGTCGCGGCCCTCCTTGGCGCTGCCGCCGGCGGAGTCGCCCTCCACAATAAAGATCTCGCATTTTTTCGGATCGCTTTCGGAGCAGTCCGCCAGTTTTCCGGGCAGGGAATAATTATCCAGAACATTCTTACGCCGGGTGAGTTCACGGGCTTTTCTGGCCGCCTCCCGCGCGCGGCTGGCCGTCAGGCATTTTTCAATAACCGTTTTTGCAATTACGGGATTTTCCTCCAAAAAGTCCGCCAGCTTTTCCCCTACGATGGACTCGGTAATCGGACGGATCTCGCTGTTGCCCAGCTTGGTCTTAGTCTGTCCCTCAAACTGCGGCTCCTCCAATTTTACGCTGATAACCGCCGTAAGTCCCTCGCGCACATCCTCGCCGGAAAGATTCTGGTCGCTTTCCTTCAGCAGCTTATATTTGCGAGCATAGTCGTTAATCGTCTTGGTCAACGCGTTGCGGAAGCCCGTCAGATGCGTACCGCCCTCATGGGTTTGAATATTATTGGCAAAGGTAAAAACGGTTTCATTATAATTATCATTATACTGCATGGATACCTCTACAGCAGAGGTACCCTTTTTTCCTTCAAAATATAAGGGCTGCTCAAAGAGCACCACCTTGTTTTTATTCAGGAACTGCACAAACTCGATAATGCCGCCCTCGTAGTGAAAGCTCTCCATCCGCTGGGCGCCCTCGCGCTGATCCTCAATGGTAATACGAATACCTTTATTCAAAAACGCAAGCTCCCGCAGACGGGTTTTTAAGTTATCATACGAAAACACCGTAGTCTCAAACACTTCCGGATCCGGCCAGAAACGCACAAACGTACCGGTATGCTCACAGGTTCCCGTAACCTTCAGTTCACCGGCGGCATCTCCCCGGTGATACTCCTGTGCATGAATCCGGCCGTTGCGGTATACTTCAATATAAAGCCGGGAAGCCAACGCATTCACCACCGAAAGCCCTACGCCGTGAAGACCGCCGGATACCTTATATCCGCCGCCGCCGAACTTGCCGCCGGCATGAAGCACGGTAAGAGCCACCTCTACCGCGGGCTTGCCGTACTTTTCATGGATATCCACCGGAATCCCCCGGCCGTTGTCCCTTACCGAGCAGGAACCGTCTTCATGGATGGTAACCACGATGTTATCACAAAAACCGGCCAGCGCCTCATCTATCGAGTTATCCACCAGCTCCTGTACCAGATGATGCAAACCTCTTTCATCGGTAGAGCCTATGTACATACCCGGTCTGCGGCGCACAGCCTCCAGTCCCTCCAGCACCTGGATCTGCGATGCGTTGTAATTGTTTTCCGTCATAATCTTTTTCCTTTCAAAACACCCGCTTTCAAGCAAAGCGGATTATTCCTTTTTCCTTCCAAGATTTTCACTGCCCGGCAGTGCATTTGCTATTTATATATAATAATATATTTATATATAATATAACATAATTATATTGTTCTGTAAAGCAGTTTAACCGCGGCGGCAAAATTTCCTGCAAGGCAAACTGCAGATATGCAAAAGTTTTTCTTGCATTCTTTCCCCCGAATGATATAAAATATCTACAGAATAAAAAGCAGGAGGCACAGCAGAATGAAACTGTTCATCTTTACCGGCGCGCAGGGAAACTGCCATATTCAGGGAATTGCCGTGGATCCCAAAAAACAGCTGATCTATTATTCCTTTACCACACGGTTTATCAAAAGCACGTTTGACGGAAAAATCCTGGGTACGGTGGAGGGCCTTACCGGCCATTTGGGCTGCATCGATTTTTTCGAAGAGGACGGACGCGTTTACGGCTCCTTAGAATATAAAAACGATAAAGTCGGAAAAGGAATTTCACAAATTTCGCAAACGGCCGAGCACTGCGAGAACGCATTTTACATTGCGATATTCGATGTGGATAAAATTGACCGCATCGGAATGGACGCAGAAAAAGACGGCATTATGACGGCGGTGTATGTAAAAGAAGCCACCGATGACCACAACGGGTTCGGAAAAAACAAAAGCGGAGAAACCGTAAAGCACAAATACGGCTGCAGCGGCATCGACGGCACTGCCTTCGGGCCAATGTTCGGCCGGCCAAAGGATACAAAGCAGTATCTTTTTGTCGCCTACGGCATCTACAGCGATCTAACACGGGAAGACAATGACCACCAGATCCTTCTGTGCTACGATCCGGAAAAGCTGCGCCCCTACGCAAAGCCGCTGAACCAAAGTGCCATGCACAAAAGCGGCCCGCAGATACCGGAGGCCAAGCTGTTCCTCTATACCGGCAACACCAATTACGGCGTGCAGAATTTAGAGTACGACGCCTTTACGCACGCCTATTTTATGGCCGTATATCCCGGCAAAAAGCCGGAATACCCCAACTATTACCTCTTTGCCGCAGATGCTGCGGCGGCGCCCCGTCAGGGAAAAATCCGAGGAACCAACGAGCAGGGGCTGCTGCTCACCCTTTTAAACAAAGGGATTGCACACGAAGAGAGCAATACCTGCGGCTGGCGCTTTCCTTTCGGCTCCACTGGACTTTACGCCTTTGGCGACGGCACGTATTACATTTCCGAGCCGCATCTGTCCCAAAATGGACACTGCAGCCTGATTCTTCCCTACACCTGGCAGGAAAGCGCTCCCTTTGTGCTGGACGCGCCCGCCGGGGAAGAAATCAGATAAATCCATCTCCGCCGGTGTAAAACGCAAAAAAGCACAAGCGCAACCAGCAAAAATTTCTGTTATGACAAGTCTTTTCCATATGATTACGCCAGCTTTCTTTTCGTTGTAAAACAAACAGCGGGAACGGCTTCTGCCGTTCCCGCAAAAATCATATTTTCAAAGCTGTGCCCGTCAGTTACCGGCATCCACAGCGAAAAACAATACTGGAGCCTGTGCAGCAGCTCTGATTTCTGTTCAAAGCCTCGCTCCTTTGGCCGGGAATCAACCGCACACAGCTGCTTTCATTTTGTATCGCCCTTTGTACCGTGCAGGCAATACATCTTTTACACTGTTGACAAGTCATTTTATCACTCCCCCCGAATACTATTTTATGCTTTTTCTTTTTACTTTGCTTGCATTTTCATAAAAAATAGCTTAATATATGAGTAGCTTTCTTTTCAGGGGAGGATTTATGGAGATTTTTATTTCCGTCTGCGGCGGTCTGATCGCTCTTGCCGCAGTCGTTTTTTTGAGCTATACCGTTATAAGGGAGCTGTTTTTTTCCCGCAGAAAAGACGCCGCCCAAAAGCAAAAATTCAGTCTTCTTCTAACAGCCGCCGGTATTTTTTGTGCTCTTGTGCTGGTCTTTTTAACTGCCGCGGTTTTAACCTCGTCCCGCAGGGCAGCAAAGCTGTTTTCCCCCGGCGCTTTTACCGGCAGCCTGCTGTCCCCGCTGGCAGTTCTGCCTCAGCCTCTGCAGCTTCCGCTCTCGCTTGTCAGCTTTCTGGCCATGGCGCAGGCATTTTCTCTTTATCAAAAGGATAAGCCGTCTGCAGTGGTATCCGTTTTGCTTTCTCCCTTTATTTTTGCCGCCGTACAGGATTGGACGCTTTCCCTCGGTGCAACAGCCGTGCTGCTGGCCGTCGTCCTTGCGGACAGGGAGCAATACGCGTTTTCCGCGCTCTTGACCGCCGCGGGCTGTATCAGCGCACCCTCGGCTGCAGCAGCAGTTCTTCTGCTGCTGCCCTATAAAAAAGCTTTAAAATGTTGTGTGCCCGCCATAGCAGGTGTTACCGTCTGCAATCTGTTTTTCAGCAGCCTTGCCTTTTCTCTGCCGTATACAAAAATCAGCGCGTGGCTCTTTTCGAGAAATATCAACGGATTTTTTGCCGTATTCTTTTTCCTGCTGTTTATTTTCCTCTGCCCTTTGCTTTTATATACCGCTAAGAGCCGGTTAAGCCTGCCGGAAAACGTTTATATAGGGGTAATGGCAAGCATATGCCTGTGCACCTCCCCATTCGGTCCTGAGTGCCTCATTTTCCTTTTTCCGTTGTTTGCTCCTTCTTACGGCGAAACCAAAACAGTCCTCTCGGCAGCCTTATGCGGTCTGTTCACCGCCTGCTGCGGATTGTTTCTTTAGGAGGCATATATGATTTTACTTTTTCTTCTTCTCTGCGGAGCCGCCTGGCGGCTTTCCCGAAAGAAAATGGCTGCGGGCCAAATAAACGACACGGTCCGCGTAGCACTGTACATGACCGCCTCCCGCATTCTGCTGCTTGCATTGGCCTTTACCGTACTGTATTTTAAATATCCCGGCCAGGATTTGATCGCGCTGTTAAGCCAGAACGGCGATGTACCGCATTTTCTGCATCTGGCGGAGTACGGATACTCCGTGGGAGACGAACACGAAAATTTGATGGTATTTTATCCGTTCTTCCCCTTGTGCATACGGCTTGTGAATCTGCTGGTACACAATTACTACCTCTCCGGACTGCTGATTTCCAATATCAGCTCCGTTGTTGCGGCCTGCTGTCTGTACCGGCTTTTCTCCCTGGAAGTGCAAAACAGCACCGCCAAGCGCGCTGTTCTCTTTTTATTCGCCTATCCCTTTGCGTTCTTCACGCTGTTTGCCTATACGGAGGGACTGTTTTTAATGCTGTGCGCCCTGTGTGCCCTGTACGCACGCAGAAAGAAATGGATCCTCTGCGGCCTGTGCGGGATGCTCTGTGCGCTTACACGCAACCAGGGCGTTATTATGTTCGGCTTTGCCGCATATGAGTATTTCCTTACGGTAAAAGAAAATATCAGCATGGGCAAAACTTTCAGGCAGGCGCAGCAGCCCCGCGCCGCCGCGCTGCTGCTGATTCCCTTCGGATTGTTCCTGTATCTTTTGCTCAACCGCATCTATTTTGGTTCCTGGTTCCAGTTCCTTGAATTTCAGGCTGCGCCCCCCTGGTACAACGGCGCCGATTTCTTTGTAAAGAACCTTGCGCAGCACACAGACATGGCGCAGCAGTATTATCCGCAGCTGGCGTTGATTATCTATATTCCTCAGCTAATCCTGTTCTTTACCTCCTTTGCGCTGATCCTCTACGGCTGCCGCAGGGGAATCCGAACCTCGTATCTGCTGCACGCGGCAGCCTATACGCTGATTTCCTATACCTCTTCCTGGTTAATCAGCGGTCCGCGGTATATGTTAGGCTGCATTTTTATGTTTCTTCCCCTGGCAAAGCTGGCGGAAAACAAAACGGCCCGTGCCATTCTTTACGCGCTTACTTTTCCCTTTTTCTTCGTCTTTTTCATTCTGTATCTGCACGGCTATGCCATCATGTAAATACAGAGGCGGCCTGCGAAAAAATCCGCAGGCCGATTTTTTTAAGTCTTCAGTTCTTCCCAATTATCCGTTTATTCTTCTTCCCTGCGGCGCTTGCCGGTGATATTCTCCACGGTAATTTTATAAACATACATTTTATCCAATACTTTCTTATTATATGCCATATCCTGAAATCCGCAATGTGCAAGGAGCAGCTCTATTCCTTTTTCAGCCTCTTGCCCCGTCACAATTTCCGCTTTACCGTAGCCGATTACGCTCTCGTATACGCAGGTAGCGCTTTTGCCGGCCTTAACAAAGGAATGGCATATATCTGCTTCGATGCACACATCTGCATTTTTAGCCAAAAGCGTATGTTTTTTGCCCTCTTTTGCGCCATGAAAATAAAATACAAGCGCTCCCGCTTCCGCCGAAAACCCGAAAGATACCGGTACGATATACGGATACGGTGCATCCTGGATCCCTATCCGAAGCGTATCGCACCGGCCGATTACCTCTAAAATTTCCTCAAAATTCTTGATTTCTCTTTCTTTTTTCCGCATAGTTTCTCCTTAAAACCTTAAAAATATTAAGTGCATTTCGATTTTCTTATGAAAATTTCATTGATGAAAGATACGCAATATCATTTTTAAACAAATCTCCAAAGATATACAAAAAAGCAAATACGCAAAGTTTCTCGGCAACATTTAAGCTGTAATCCATCATCAAGCAAAGACCTATTTGCCGTTATTCTTGCCTGCTGTCGCGGGTATACAGCGCACGCATCGCGTTCAGTACAGAAAGGATCAGCACGCCCACATCGGCAAAAATCGCCGCCCCCATACCTGTCAGATTCAGCGCGCTTAAAACAAGCACCGCAATTTTTACCGCAAGTGCAAAAATGATATTCTGCAGCACAATATTTCTTGTGCGGCGCGCCGTGCGGATCGCCGCCGCAATTTTTGACGGCTTATCGTCCATCAGTACGATATCCGCGGCTTCAATGGCCGCATCCGATCCCAGTGCGCCCATCGCAATGCCCACGTCCGCCCGGGCAATAACCGGCGCGTCATTGATGCCGTCGCCGACAAACGCCGTTTTTTGCCCGGAAGCAAGAATTTCCTCCACCGCCTTCACCTTATCCTGCGGCAGCAGCTGCGCCCGTACTTCCTGAATTCCCAGCTTTGCGGCCATCGCCTCCGCCGCAGCGGAGGCATCTCCCGTAAGCATGACGATTCGCTTTACGCCGCACGCCTGAATATCCCGCACGGCCTGTACCGCGTCCGCTTTTAATTCATCGGCTATCTCAATCCTGCCGGCATAAATGCCGTCAACGGCGACAAAAACATGCGTCTGCCCCGGCGTACCCTGCGGCACCGCAATCAAAAACTGCTCCATCAGCCTGCGGTTGCCCGCCAGAACCTGCCGGCCGTCGATCACGGCCTCCACGCCGTGCCCGGCATGCTCCTTTACCTCTCCGATGCGCGCAGAATCGGCCGTTCTTCCGTAGGCCGCCTTCAGCGAGAGTGCAATCGGATGATCCGAATAATTCTCCGCCAGCGCTGCCAGCTCCAGGACATCCCAAGCCCCCTCCGGCAGCACTTCCCGCACCTTAAATTCCCCCCTGGTAAGCGTACCCGTTTTATCAAATACAACCGTCTCGGTTTTGGCCAGCTCCTCCAGATAATTGGAGCCCTTGACCAAAATTCCCTGTCGGGAAGCGCCTCCGATCCCTCCGAAGAAAGAAAGAGGCACAGAGAGCACCAGGGCACAGGGGCAGGATACCACCAGCATGATCAAACCGCGATTGATCCAGGAGGCCCACTGTCCGTTAAACAGCGGCGGAACGATTGCCACAAGCAGCGCCGCCAGCACAACCGCCGGCGTATAGATTTTCGAAAACCGGGTAATAAAATTCTCACTTTTCGATTTTGCGGCGGAAGAGTTTTCTACCAGATCCAATATTTTAGATACAGTGCTTTCGCCGAATGCTTTTTCCACCCTGATATGGAGCAAACCACTGGTATTTACACAGCCGCTGGCTACCGTGTCCCCTTCGTGAACATCGCGCGGAACAGCCTCGCCGGTAAGGGCCAGGGTGTTTAAAGCGCTGGTTCCGCTTAAAATAACGCCGTCCAGCGGAATTTTTTCTCCCGGCTTTACCGTAATAATATCTCCGACGTGTACTTCTTCAGGCGATACGATTTTCATCTGCCCGTCAATTTCAAGATTGGCATGATCAGGCTTAATATCCATCAGCATTGAAATCGACCGGCGGCTTTTGCCTACGGCAATGCTTTCAAACAGCTCTCCCACCTGATAAAAGAGCATGACAAAGGTCGCCTCGGGATATTCCCCTAAAATGAGGGCTCCTATAGTGGCAATCGCCATAAGGAAATTTTCATCAAACACCTGACCGCGGAAAATATTTTTCGCAGCCCTGAAAAGCACGCCCGCCCCTACGGTAAAATAGGGAACCAAATAGACCAAAAGCTTGACATACCACGCAAAGGCAAATATTCTGTCGGCAAAATAGGCCGCGCACAGCAGCAATGCGCATGCAAGAATACGATACAGCTGCTCTTTCTGCCGCCGGGTCATTTCAAAATCCTGCAATCAGGCTCTATTTTCCGGCAAACTCTGACGGCCTCCTCCAGCACCCTTTCAAACTGATCCTCCGCGGCCTCCAGCACCAGCTTCTGCTGCATAAAACTTACCGATGCATCTTCTACGCCGTCAATCTGTTTAATGGCGTTTTCCATTTTGGCCGCGCAATTCGCACAATCCAAGTCTTCCAATTTAAATATTTTTCTCATTTTTCACTCCCCCACATGTTCAGCACCCTGATCAATAATCGTTCTCACATGATCGTCCGCCAGTGAGTAAAACACTGTTTTGCCATCGCGCCTGAATTTCACAAGTCCTGCCTGTTTTAAGACCCTCAGCTGATGCGATATGGCCGAAATATTCATACTAAGCACCTGCGCGATATCGCATACACACATTTCCGCTTCAAATAGAACATACAAAATTTTTATTCTGGTAGAATCTCCAAAAATTTTGTACAGCTCCGCCAAATCAAAGAGAAAGTCTTCCTGCGGCATACTGTCATGAACCTTTTTTACCAGTTCCTCATTGGCATGCATATATTCACAAACCTCAGACACCTCTTTGCACTCCTTTCATTTGAACGTTTATTCAATTGTTAT